>JAJCXO010000031.1 GCA_029263395.1 Acidobacteriota bacterium
TGATGAGGCTCAACAACGCTTGTTACAACGTGCAATAAGGCCTGATGAGGCTCAACAACGCTTGTTGCAACGTGCAATAAGGCCTGATGAGGCTCAACAACGCTTGTTGCAACGTGCAATAAGGCCTGATGAGGCTCAACAACGCTTGTTGCAACGTGCAATAAGGCCTGATGAGGCTCAACAACACTTTTCACGGCGGCAAACTCCGCTGTTGGCGCTCGTCAACGCTTCCCACGGCCGTGAGACTCCTCAACCGATTCGCCCAACACATTTCACGGCGACAGATTCTGGTCACAAAGTTTCAGCCGACCCAAAACTGCTGGCCGAAGCGTGCTGCAAGAAACGTTAGGGCCAGCAGTTCCAAGGCGACGAAAACCCGGAAAAACAGTCGATCGCCAAGGTGGCTGCCGAGCAAAACCCAGGCTGGGAAGGCGAGCAGGGCATAACGGTTGAGGGCCGCGAGGCGCATGGTGTAGAGCGGCATCAAAGCGACGGCACCGGAGTACGCCGCCGCACTCCAGCGGCCACGTGCTGCCAGGGAGGCAGCACCGATCAGCACCAAGAACAGGAATGCGAGCTCCCAATAGGTTTGCCATCGACCACTGGTGAGCGCGGCAGACAGTAGGTCGAGTAGGCGGCCGGGGTGAAATGGGGTGGTACGTCCAAATTCGGCTTGGACCGTAAGGAAACGCATGGCGTCACCGGTCTGTTGCCATAACCACAACATCCAACCGCCAAGTCCGAGAGTCGGAGCAGCGAGCGCTACCACTGCTTGACGCCACTGCCGACGGCGCAGGAAGTCGATGGCGAAAAGGGCCAGAGGCAGGCAGGTGATGCGAGTGAGGCCGGCGAGCACACCAAGGAGCAATGCAAGCGCCCAACGGTCGCGGCGTAACGCCAAGACGAATCCAGCTCCAAGCACGAGGGCTAGGGTTTCGGTGTAGGTGGCGACGAAGAAGAAGGCAAACGGCAGGCAAGCGAAGATCGCGATACCGTGATCCGCTTGCGGGTAAAGTCGGCGTAACAGGCTGATCAGCAGCAGAAAAAGACCGATGTTGGCCAGTGCACCGATCAGCTCTAGTGGGATAGGCAGTAGGCTCAGCGTGCGTAACCACAGTGGATAGAGAGGGAAAAAGGCGTAACTCGTAGGCTTGTCCGGCGAATAGCCGGAGGTGGCCAAGTCGATGTAGAAGCGACCGTCCCAGTTGGCCAGCGAAGCGAACCCGCCGCCATCGACCGCGATAGCGCTCTGGCCGAGCTGCGGTGCGACAACAATGGTCGTAAGGATGACCAAATAGAGTGCGCCGATCTTCGGCCCAAGGTTTGAGATCGTCAGAGATTGGAGCTGGCGGTTGGCTAGAAATCGTCCCACTCCAGCAGGTAGGACGATCAGGACCAGGATCAGAATTGGCCAAGCAATCCAGGACGATGTTGCGGCGGTGGTCCGAAAAGTAGCACTCCCGACGGCTCTGCTCTGGCCACACGCCTCGACCGAAACGTCGATTTGATGTTCGCCGACGACGAAGCGAGTGGGGTCGATCTGCATCCAGAAGCCGGCGTGATCGGCGCCTTTGACGTCGGGATAACGCTCCACTACCCCGGGCCAGGCGGTAAACGGCTCGCCGCGCCAAACGACATCTTCATCGACGGTGACGCTGGCCTCGGCCGGGCCGCACGTCGCTACCACCCAGCCTTGCACAGCAAACGGCGTCTTACCGTCGGGCTCTTCGGGAGCCAGCTGGAACCAGCCGGCGAGTTCGGAGGGCACCGTCGTGGTTTGTGCTCCGAGCAGCGTTGTGGAGCCAAGTCCGAGGAGGAATCCGAAGAGAGTGTGAACGCCAGACCGGAGCAAACGCTGAGCGGTACTGGACAGCAAGTGGGGAGACGCCTCGGCATCCATACGACGGTTGTCCATAGAACCGTGAGGATACGCCGAAACTGGCGGTCTCGCCACGAGATGTCATGCTCGCTCCGGCAGTCAGAATTCTTTAAAGGCCAAACAGGGTAGGTCTCTATGTTGCGTAGAACCTGCGGTGACGCCCGAGCTCCGGCAGCAGTGTGGTCTTTCAGTGTGAGCTTTTGCTGGTAGCCTGATACGATTCAGTTGATCACAGCGTAGTCGTCGAGGGCTGCCAATTTCAGGGAGGTCGATCCTTCTGGGGCTTCTAATACGATGATTCATGATCTCAAGACTCTGATCCTTGCTCTGCATCCGGTGATCGCGATCGAGACGGTCGAAGAGCAGCGCGCGACACGCTTAGTGCTCACTGTAGGTCGGGAATTGCGGCTGCCGGTGTTCGAGTGGTCCAGCACCGGCGGGTTGGTGCACAGAACCACCCGCAACGAAATAAGTGAGACTGCAAAGCCTCAGGATCTGTTGCGCTACCTCAACGAGTCTCAGACGGACGCGATTTACCTGCTCAAGGATTTTGTATCCTATCTCGAAGAGACTGCCCTCCAGCGTCAGTTTCGCGAGGTGGCGCAACGCTTCGCCCGTCAGGTCTCGACCCTTGTCCTCTGCGGACCCACGATCTCACTACCGCCAGACCTCGAGCACAAGGTGGTGCATTTCGAGCTCCGGCTGCCGGATCGTGACGAACTGAACTCGGCGATTCGGCCAGTGATCCAGACCTTGTGCCAGCGTCAGGGCGTCAAGCTCGAGCTGTCGTCTGAACAATACGACGAATTGTTGACCGTGCTGGCCGGTATGACGCTAAATCAAGCCCGACAGGCAGTTGCCTACGCGGGGTTGATCGATGGCAGGCTGGATGCCGATGACTTGCCGCTGCTGGTTGATCGCAAAGCCAAGACCATCCGAGACGGTGGCCCGCTGGAGTTCTTCCCGGCGCTTGATAATAGTTTCGAACTCGGTGGCTTTGCCAGGCTCAAGGCCTGGCTGGCGCGGGCGCGAGTCGGCTTCTCGGAAGAGGCGAAGAAGATCAACCTCGACCCACCACGCGGCGTGCTGATTGTTGGCTTGCAAGGCTGTGGAAAGTCGTTAGCAGCCAAATTTATTGCCCGGGAGTGGAACCTGCCTCTGCTCAAGCTCGATTCCGGCCGTTTGTTCGACAAGTATATCGGTGAGTCCGAGAAGAATTTTGCCAAAGCCATCGCCCTTGCCGAATCGATGGCGCCAGCCGTGTTGTGGATCGATGAGATCGA
>JAJCXO010000032.1 GCA_029263395.1 Acidobacteriota bacterium
GCGCCGCATGATCCAGAAAAACAAGCCGAGGCCCATGCAGAAGAGGACGGCAGTCACTCGCAGGATGCGAGTGATGGCTGCGGTGTACTTGCCCAGCGCGGGGTCGTAACGGAAACAGTAAAGCAATAGCTGATCGACCACTGAGCCGATCTGATTCGTTGATGCCTCGACCAAAGCCAACCTAACGTGCCTGGGAGCAAAGTCGATACCGTAAAAATACTGAGCCAGCTTGCCTTCCGGCGTCGCCACGATCATACCGCTGGCGTGGGCCCATTCGTCGGTCTCTTCGATGTAGGCATATCCGAAACCGGCGATCTCGGTGAGACGGCGAATCGACTCTTCGCTGCCGGAGAGGAAGTGCCAGCCACCGGCCGTGTGACTCCTGCCATACCGTTTGATGGCGGCTCGCTTGGAGCTCGCAGCCATGGCGGGAGTTTCTTCTGGATCAACAGAGACCGCGACGACGTCGAACTCTTTGCCAACGTCGAACTTGAGAACTCCGAGACTCTTGGCAATGCCATTCAGCACCATCGGACACAGCATCGGACACTCGTAGTAGACAAAAACCAGGACCACTGGTCGCTCGCCGAAGTAATCCCCGAGCTTGACGGCGCGCCCACGCTCGTCGGTGAAGGGAAGATCCAGCGGCAACGGTTCACCGAGATGCTGTTCGATCCCAACTTTCTTGAGGGGACCGGGCATATTCTCGGGAGAAACCAAGTTGTCGCCAAAAACAGGCGCAGCCCCGAGCAGACAGGCCACCATGACGACAGCGCAAGTCCAACGCCCGCCAGTCGCGGTCACGATGTGCATGCAAGTCTTCACTCGGCGTTCTCCAGACTCTCGCCGGTCGGAGCTTCTTCAGCTTGTGCAGGGGCAGCCATGCCCATCGTCGAAGCCTGTGCAGCGACGAGATCTATCGCCTGCTCGATAGGGATATGAACGAGCCCAGCCGATTCGTCGACCCAGCCGTAACTCCCCAGTCGTTCAGCCATCTCATGACGCAGCACCTCGAGCTCACCTTCAGGATCTCTCTGAAGCAAAGGCCCCAGGGGTGCCCGTTGCTCGTTGGCCTCAGCAATCGGCGACGGCGGCGCCTTGGCGGCTTCCGCTCGGTCAGCGTAATAACCCTGCATCACCCAGGTGATCCACATGCCCAACGCACAGAGTATAGTCAGCACGAAGGTCGACCACAGCACGACTGAGACATTGATCTCATCGTCGAATTTCTCGCCGAATCGGCCATCGGGAACTCGTGTGGACCCGTTGGCCGGTTGCTTTGCGGAATCAGCCATGGGCCAATATCTCCTCGAGATCCGAATCGCGGACCGGCACCAGATTACGGGTCTTGAATTGACTGATCAGAAGCGCCAGCCAAAAACCACCCAAGCCAACCGGCACGGTCAGGTTGAGCCAGTGAAATGCTGCTTCGTCCGTCAGGCTCGGCGCTGACTGCCAATAGAAGTCCAGCCAGCGCATGACGAGGATCCACACCGAGACCAGGACCAACAACTTGCCGCGCTTCTTGAGATCCGCAGACAACAGGATCAGGAAAGGCAGCGCAAAGTGGCAGACGATCAGCATGACGGAAAGGGTTTGCCAGCCGTTCGAGCTGCGGTCGATGTACCAGGTGATCTCTTCCGGCAGATTGCCCGACCAGATGATCAGGTACTGGGAGATCATGAAGTAGGCCCACACCATGATGCCAGCCAGAGTCAGCTTGCCGTAGTCATGGAAGTGTTTCGAGGTGACCACTTTGTCCATCGGCTGCCGGGTCGACAAAAAGAGCATCATCGGCACAATGAAGGCGCAAGCAGAGAGCGCCTGGCCGGCGACGAAGGCGAAACCGAACAGACTCGAAAACCAGTGTGGATCGAGGGACATGATCCAGTCCACTGCCGCTAGGGTTGTCGACAAGACATAGAACACCATGCCACCGGCGCTCAGCCGTTGCATGTTGACCTTGTAGGACTCGTTGCCGGTCTCGTCGTGGCGATTGGACCAGTAGCTCAAGGTGTAGGCAATCACGGTCCAACCCGCGAAGTAGACCAGTGCTCTGGTCAGGAAAGCGGAGGAATTGAGGTAGGCCCGCTTGTGCTCGAGCAACGCGTCGACATAGGCGCCATCAGGCCCAACTTCAGGGTTCACCCACGAATAAAGGTGCTCCAAACCGAAAGCGAGCGGTAGCCCAGCCACGATGAAAAACGGCAGGGTGCGGCCAGAAGCCTCCATCACACGCCTCATGACCACGCCCCAGTCACCACCTGAGATGTGCTGGATCATGTTGAGGGCAAAAAGACCCAGGGCGATGGCAACCGTCCACAGCCAACCCACCAGATAGGCCCGGTAGAAGGCAACACCACCACCGCCGGCAAAGTAGCCGATGGCCGTTGCCCCGACCCCCAAGGCCCCAGCGATCAAGGCGTTCCGCTGTAGGCGGTCGAGGTCTTCACGCGGCGCGAACACCGCATCTTGGATGAATGGCTCACGCATCAGTGGTGTTCCTCCGCCGCGGGCTCGGAAGCTGCCGCCAGCGCGTGGTGGAACTGCTCCTGCATCTCACTGGGCAGCTCGCTCAAAAGGCTCATTTGGCTGGCCTGCAAGGCCCTGATGTACGCCACGACCGCCCACCGGTCTTCCACCGGTAACTGGTTGGCGTAGCTCGACATCACACCGTATCCCGACGTCATGACATCGAAGAAGTAGCCATTCGGCATCTCTCGGAGACGCTGTTCAGATAGCGGTGGGGGCTGTTTGAAGCCACGTCTGACGATCATCCCGCGGCCACCGCCGGTTGAATCGTGGCAGACGCTGCAAAAAATCTCGTATCGATTCTGTCCACGCAAGAGGAGTTCGCGGGTGATCTCGATCGGCTTACCATCGATCATCGGCATGCCGTCGATCACGTTGCCGCCTGCATCCTTGCCCTGCCATAAATGGACATCTTCGCGCAGCTGACCCCGGGCCACAGTGCCCGCCGGCAGCTGCCTTGACGCCATGCCGTTCTCGAAGAAATCACTCGCTTCCAGCGGCTGAAGCTTGGGTTGATCGTGCATGTCCTGTCGACACCCTAGAAAGACCAGGGCGACGCCAGCGAGCAACAATCCACGAAAGGCCTCACCAGTCGACATCGTTCACCTCTTCCGGTCCCAGCGTCTCCAGAAATTCACGGGTCTGCTGCTGGTCGAACTCTGGATCTTCCGCTTCGATCAAGAGGAAACAACGGTCCTGGGTAGCACGTTCGAAACTCTCGACATTGAACAGCGGGTGATAAGGCTCCGGTAAACGATTCAAGGCGAACATACCGACCACCGCTGCAAACGCCGCAAACAGGATCGTCAACTCGAACGTTGCCGGGACAAACGCGGGCCAGCTGTTGAACGGCCGGCCACCGATGTTCAATGGATACCCGACATGTGAGATCCACTGCTGGAAGCCGAAACCGGTCAGCGCCCCGGTCACACCACCGATCAACACCAGGAGCGGCACCTTGGATTTCTGGTGGTTCTCGATCTCTTCTGAAACGGCCTCGACCGGATACGGCGTAAAGGCGTCCATCGAGCTGTACCCCGCAGCTTTGGCGCCGAGTACGGCGTCGAGCAGCTCTTGGGGGGTGACAAACCGGGCCAGGAGCCCGTAGGTAGGGGTCTTTCCTTTCCTAGCCATGGTGGACTTCCTTGACCTTGGATTCGGGTAGTAGCGTCTTCATCTCGAACATCGCGATCATCGGCACAAAACGCACGAACAAGAACATCAGGCACAGGAAGAAGCCCATGGTTCCGAGGTACAGCCCCCAATCCCATCGGGTGCCGCTGTACATGTCCCACGACGACGGCAGAAAGTCGCGGTGCAGACTGATCACCACGATCACAAACCGCTCCAACCACATACCAACGGTGACGATGCACGAGATGATGAACAGCATCATCGGCGAGGTCCTGACCTTCTTGAACCAGAGCGGCTGGATCGCTAGGAAGTTACAGAAAATCAACGCCATCCATTGAAGCCGATACGGGCCATAAGGCCGGTTCTCCAAAATCGCGAAAATCTCGTACGGATTACCGCTATACCACGCGAAGAAGAATTCGCTGAGATAGCCATAGGAGACGATCATGCCCGTGAACAACATCAGCTTGGCCATGTTCTGGAGATGGCGCGAGGTGATGAAGTCTTCCAGGTGGAAGGTTCTCCTCACCGGGATGGTCAGCAACAGCACCATCGCGAAGCCCGCGAAGATGGCACCAGCAACAAAATAGGGCGGGAAAATCGTGGCGTGCCAGCCAGGCAGCTGTGCAACCGAGAAGTCGAAGCTGATGACCGAGTGCACCGACAACACCAGTGGCGTCGACAAACCAGCGAGCAGCAGGTAAGCCTTTTCGTAATTGTGCCAATGTTTGGCCGAACCGCGCCAACCCATCGACAGGACGCCGTAGATGATTTGCAGGGTGCGATTTTTGGTACGGTCTCGCATCGTCGCAAGATCAGGGACCAAGCCGGTGTACCAGAACAGCAGCGACACCGTGCCGTAGGTGCTAATGGCAAAAACGTCCCAAATCAGCGGACTACGAAAGTTTGGCCACACCTCCATCGTATTGGGATACGGCAGCAACCAATAGGCCGCCAACCACGGTCGCCCGGTGTGGAGCAGCGGGAACATCACCGCACAAGCGACGGCGAACAATGTCATCGCTTCAGCAAAGCGGTTGATCGAGGTGCGCCACTCCTGGTTGAGCAGCAGCAGAATCGCCGAAATCAACGTCCCGGCATGACCGATGCCGATCCACCAAACCAAGTTGATGATCGCGAAGCCCCAGGCCACCGGCACATTGAGACCCCAGACGCCGGTGCCGACGAAAACCAGCTTGGCGATCGACATCAACATCACCATCACCAGGGCAAAACCCACGGCCCAGATGGCGAAGATCCATTTTGGCGTTTTGCCGTAGGGAATCTCGCTGATCTTGCGAGTCACCGAAACGGAATCATGGCCCGGGCCGATAATCGCCCGATCCAAGTCCACCGTCGCCGCAGCTTTCGTCAATGTCCCG
>JAJCXO010000033.1 GCA_029263395.1 Acidobacteriota bacterium
ACACTTCGTCGGCGGGTTCATGTCGGGATTTTCCTGGCCACTGTTGGCCCTGGCCGTCCTATTGATTTATCGCCAACGCTGGTGGTGGTCGATCCCGCTGGTGGCCTTCAGCGCCTTCACCTACCCGATGGTAGGGATCCACATCGGCATGATGTATCTCCTCGACACCCTCTACCATGACGCCTTTACTGGAGGCCTGTGGGACAAGCAACGCTGGCGGATCAAGATCTTACCGCTGGCGCTGGCCGCGCTGGGTCTCATCACCGTACTCGGGGCTAAATACTTCTCGGAACACCCGTTCGGCGAGTTGGTGACCCGCAGTGACATGCAGGACCGGGTCGAATTCACCAAGGAAGGGCGATACAAGATTCTGCCGACAACGGCCCTGTGGAAACGCTTCGAACGCCAGTGGGAGAACTCCTTCCACTTTCCGATGTTTGTGGTCGCAGTGGTGTTTCTGGGGCGAAGCGCGTTCCGTTTGCCTCGGGGCCTCTACACACTGCTGATGGCGAGTATTCTGATGTATTACCTCGCCGACTACTTCGTCATGCAGCTCTACCTGCCGAGCCGATACATCCGTCGATCGCTGCCGCTGTTTGCCTGCCTGGTGGGCGGCGTTTGGTGGGCTCGCATCTACTTCGACGCGTTGAGGCAGAATTTCGAGCAGACGGACGTGCCGCCCGGGTTTCGTCAACACGCTCGACGGCTACTGCCCCTCGCGGTCGTCAGCGTGGTTTTGCTAGGCCTCGGCGGTCGCGAGTTTGGTGATTACCTCGAACCGGGAGCCGACACCCGAGTCTACGATCGACACGGTATTTATCAGGCGATTCGCGAGCTTCCGGGACGTCCGATGATCGCCGCCTGGCCGCGATTGGCCAGCGAGCTACCGATCATGACCGGACGTACGGTCCTCGTCAGCCGTGAGATGGCACATCCCTGGTGGACCGACTACTGGCAGGAGATCACCGAGCGCACCCACGAGTACTGGCGCGCCTATTACACGGCGGATCCCGCCGAGCTGCAGCGCGTCATCGCCAAATATGACATCGACTATTGGGTCGTCGAGCCGCGATACTTCAGCCGCAGGTACGTCAACCGACGGACTAATCACCACGAGCCCCTCGACACTTGGCTGAAGCAGATGCCACGCCGGCCAGGCGCATTACTCTCTCAGGTGCCTGCAACCTACCGTCTCTATGAAGACGAAGACCACTATTTGGTGGCGTCCGCTGATCTGCTCAGATGGCTGGAGACACGATGAGCCACCATCCTGATCACAAGCTCGAGTTCAAACATCCAGGCAGCGAGCATCCAGCGGGCCAACAGACTCTCGACGTTGAGCCTCGATTCTACGACCCGGACATGACGCTGCCACCAGCGGTTCTGCACTTTTCCCCCATTGTGCTGGCACTGTTCACCCTCACCATGTCGGTCGCGGGTCATTCGATTTTCTTCGGCTTTGACGAAGACGAGCCAATCACCTGGATGAGCTTGACCTTGATGCTCAGCGTGTTGGCGATGTTGCTGGCGGTCATCCGCGACCCGTCCCTCGCTGGCTTCAAACGGCTGGCAGCGGCCGGCCTCAGCGTGGTTACCGGCTTTGCCCTGCTCGACGAACAGCTCGGCTGGCACGAGAAAGTCGGCCGATACGTCAAGAACGAGCTCGAGATCTTTACCCGCGATGTTCGCCACTACACCGATGACGTGATTGTCGTTTTGTTTGCGCTGGCGGGTGCCGTGCTCTTTGTCCTCTTCGTCCGCAAGCTGCCCAAGCCACGAGACATCGCACCCTACGTGATCTGCGTGGTAGCCCTGGCTCTGGCGCATGGAGTGCTCGATGTCCTCGGTCACGGTGGCCGAATCTGGCGGGCCTTGATCCCCGAGATCACCAAACAGCAAGTGGCTCTTCTGACCGAAACCCTGGGCTTCTACGAAGAGGCTTGTAAGCTCTGGACGGAGTGGTTCGTGCTGCTGTTCGTACTCCGGGTCTTTCATCGTCAACCCGGTCCACTCAGGTGGTCAATGCTGGTAATGGCGGGTTCGTTTCTGTCCGGCATCGGACTGTGGGCGATCGAAGATCCTGCCACCGGTATTCCCTATGTGGTCATGGAGCAGACGCTGCGTATCCTGCGAAATTACCACTTGCTCATCGCACTGTCGGCCATTTTTGTCGCCTGGGGCTTGGCTTCGTGGTTCCTCTTCCGAGATCGACCAGAGAAGCTAGCCATGGCGGGGGTGTTTTTTCTGACACCGTTCTATGCCGTGTTACCTGAGATCACTCGCGCCGCTACCTCCCCCTCCGATGTGTTCGGGCTGTTCGCCCTATCGGCCAACGGACTGCTCGATCAGCCTCTTCGCTTGCTGGCCATCGGCGGTATCTTTTTGCCGTGGTTGGCCGCCCTGGCGATCTCTCAGCGCCCCAAAGCTCAGCGAATTTTGGCTTTAGCGGCAGCAGTATTGGTTGCGCTGCTGCTCCAGAGCCCACTCTGGCTGCTGCTCGTGTTCTCCGTCCTCCTCGCCATCGCAATCGATCGTCAACCAACGCTGCCGTCGACGAAGGCTTGGACGGGCCTCGCCTTGATACAGCTGCTTTTCATCACAATGGTTTTTGCTGCATCCTGGTCGGGAATCTTGCCCGAGTACCGTTTTGACATTCCTGAAAAAGTGGTCTTCGAGACCGGAATCCAACCCATCGACCTCGACTATTACAAATCGGCCCCCGGGGACACTGAATGAATGGGCTCGTCGCCATCCCGGTTTACAACGAGGCACTCAATCTGCAAGTTGTGATCGATGCGCTCGCTGACCACGTGCCGGCTGCCAATCTGCTGTTTATCGATGACGGCTCGTCCGATGGCTCGCATCATCTGGTCGAAGCGGCGGGCCTGCCACTACTCCGCCATCCGATCAATCTGGGTTATGAAGAGGCCTTGCGTACCGGCATGACTGAAGTCCTCGATCAAGGGCTCGACTATGTCGTTTTCTTCGATAGCGACGGCCAGCACCAAGTTGCAGACCTGCTTGCCGTCATCGCCGTCTACGAGCAAGAAGGCCACGATCTTGTCATCGGCAGCCGCAACTTGAACGCTCATACGTCCAAGAGGTCCCTGCGCTCCTTCGGTACCTGGTTCTTCTCGACCTTGACCACATTCCTCGCCAAAACCAGAGTGACCGACGTCACGTGCGGCCTGAAGTTGATTTCGCGACGGTTCATTCCCGTCGCCCTCGAACTGCCGGCGGAAGACATGCACGCCGAACTCATCGTCGGTTTGGCGCGCTGCGGAGCTCGCGTTCACGAAGTGCCGATCACCGTGCTGCCTCGCGAGGCCGGAGAATCGATGTACCACTTTCACAAAGCGGTGCTGTATCCCGCCAAAACCTTCGTCTGTCTCTTGGGTGATTTACTCTTCTATCGTCGACTGAAAGAACGCTGGTTGAAGGCCGAGCTGTCGGGCAACAACACGGTCGCTAACGATAGCAACAAGGCTTCCTGAGGAACCTGCGATGCCGCTTCAGAGCTCTCTGATCATCACGGTGATCCTCGGCTGCCTGGTTGGTTGGCTGCTGTGGAACTTCTTCCACAAGCGCTTGACCGCTGGTCAAACGCTGTTCTGGCTCATTCTGCTCGCAGGCGGCGAGATCCTTGCCCTCTTTCCACGATTGGTGGACACCCTCGCCTTCATCTGGGGCGATCTGTGGCCGGTGTCTTGGATCACATTCAGCGCATTGACAGTTGTCGTCTTTTACCTGCTCTATCTGACGGTGCGGCTCAACAGATTTGGCAAAATCAACGAGCTGGCTCGCAAGATCGCCTACATGGAGCGACGCTTGCGGGCCTTGGAAGAGGTTGAACAACAGCTCAGTGCCAAAAACGGGCGCGACATCACCCGGCAGCAGGACGGGCTGCAGCAGGACGAGTCGGCCAAGCCGTGATCTGTTTGACGTTCGACGTCGAGGAGCGCTTCCACTCCCACCTGACGATTGCCGACGGGCAGCGTCAGTGGTCCGCTGGCGACAGCATTAAGCGTTTAGTCGACCTGCTGGAGGAACAGGGACGCACCGCAACGTTTTTCATCGTCGGCGAGCTCGCCGAGCACTACCCCACACTGATTCGTCGAATCGGCGACGCTGGCTTCGAAATCGCCTCCCACTCCTACAGCCATCTGAAGATGGATGCCGCCAACCGTCGAGCCTGCGAAGCCGACATCACTCGTTCCAAACAAGTGCTGGAGGACATCTCGGGGCGCAGCATCATCGGCTACCGCGCGCCTAGCTGGACTGCGCAATGGACCGACGCCTGGCTGTGGGATCATCTCGCCGTCCTGGGTTTTCGGTATGACTCGTCGCTCTTCCCCTTCCGAACCCAGCTTTACGGCTCCTTCAGCAACTCGGTGTACCCAAGTCGACTACGCCCGGACTTACTCGAGATTCCTCCTACTGTGGCGACGTTCGGCCCGTTGCGGATCCCCTTCGGTGGCGGTTTCTACCTCCGTCTGCACCCGATGTGGACCACTCGCTGGCTGCTGCGGCGGGATCTTGCCCGCGGCCAATCTCCGATCGTGTATGTGCACCCCTGGGAGCTCGACATCCAGCAGAGTCGTCCGATCGAGTCCGGCTGGTTGAATCGATTCATCGGCAACTACAACGCGGACCAAACCTGGCCCCGTCTCACCGAGTTGGTTCGCGACTACCCGTCCCAGACCATGGCCAATCTCTGCCAGGAGATCGAAGTCAACGAACATGCTGCCTCAAGGAACGTGCCGCGCCAAGTACGGACCAAGAGCCGAAGTGACTGACAATGGCAATCGGCGCCAAGTTTGCGTCGCCAGACGATAGATCGGTGACAAGGTCGCGACGTTGCGATAACGCTTGTTCGGCTTGATGACGAGATAGTTATACCTCACCGCAACATCCTCGGCGCCCCATTTGCGTTTGAACTGGATGTGTGTGGATCCTCTAGGACTGCGGCCAAGCTCGAATCGCCGAGCTCCGTGCTCGAAGCACCATTCGATGATTCCCCAATATTGGAGATAGTTCGCCCGCAACGCGCGATGCTGCTCGAGGCTGCCGAGGTACGGCGTGATCACACTGTCACCAAAACGCATCACCACGCCGGCGGCGGTCAGCTCACCCCGCTGCCAAACTTCCGAGAACGAGGTCTCGTCGGCGAAATACCGTTGCAGGAGCCCGAACATCGCCTTGCCGTGGAAGGGTGTACCGTGCGCCTTCAGTGTGCGGCGCAGCAATTGCTGACAAGCCCTGGGATCGGTCGACATCTTGAACTCGAGATCCGACTTGCGGGATCGCCGGATATTCTGCCGCACGTTTGAAGACACTTGCTCCGTCCACACTTGCTGAGGAGTTTCCAGCAGGTTGAGCTGCGACTCCAAGAAATGCTCAGCGGCCGCAAACGGCGGCGGCAGCCGCTCACGCAACCGCAGTTCGATGTAGTCGACACCGAGAGAGATTGCCTTGGCAAGTACCTTCGCTAGTAGCGCATCACGGACTTCGTCGTTGTCCGCAATCAAGCCGCCATAACCGAAAAAGGGACTGGTGACCAGAAAGTCCCCCATGAACGGCGACCGAAACCGATAAACCGACACCAGGCCCTTGACGTCACCGCCCGTGACGAAGAGGTAGGAATAATTGGTGATGCCGTACAGCTCGCGGAACAAGCGCCGCCACTGCCCTAGATCGGTGCAGTGGGCGTCGTCTCGGGTTGCGAGGAAGCCTTGCCAGCGGTTGTAGTCGTCGGCAACGTCAAAGTCGACCCGAAGGATCTGCCCATCAGCCGCGCTGGCAGTCACTCAGCCTCGACCGCCCAACACCCGTCGTGGCCGCGGTCGACAAGATCGCTGCACAACGTTTTCGCTTCCGAAACTTTTGCGAACTCGCCGATCTGGATGCGGTACCAGATGCCACGCTCACCAAGATCAACCCGCACTATTGTTGCCGGAACGCTTCCAATGAGCTGTGGGTAAGCGTCGCGAAGCTCATGTAAGAGTTGCTCAGCCTCCTCACGTCCGTCGCGAGCTGCAACCTGCGAACGATAAATTTTGCCGCCCGTCCGCGCGGACTGTGGCGATTCTGCTACTCCTGGCACCGACGCTGGCGTTACGGAAGCTGGCGGCGTCGAGAGGACCGGATCGGACTCCGCAGCAACCGAAGTCGCCTCAGGCTCTGGCTCCGGTTGGGGCTTTGGAGCGACCCGCACCGGTTCGGGCTCCAGGGGTGGTGGTGCCTGGACGTCAACGCCTCGGCTCCGAGCCGGTTCAGTCCTAGGGGTGCGTGTCGGCGGTGCCTGGGCGTCGACGCTAGAACTCCGCGGTAGGTCAGCGCTAGCGGTGGTTGTCGCCAGTACTTCGGTACTGGCGGCGCGTGTCGGCGGTGCTTCAGCACTGGCGGTGCGAGCCAAGTCTCTCGACTCGCGATAATTTGATCTCGAGCTGCGACACGCTTCGGTATTCTCGCGACCGGTACACAATGCAGTGAGCATCGCCTTGGCCATCCCGAAATGCAGCTCGGCCTCGCTGGTCCGTCCGAGTTGATAGTAGGTTGCAGCGAGTTGGCTGACGATATCTGACAACGCCAAGTCGTTGGGCGCAACCTTTTCACGGAGCTTCAGTGAACGCTCGAGTAACGGTGCTGCCTCGGCCAGCCGGTCGAGGCGCAGATAGAGATTTGCCAGATCGTAGAACACCGATGCCAAACCAGGGTCTTCCCGACCAAGTTCTCGTTCTCGGACTTCCACTGCCTGCTCATAGAAGGGAACCGCTTCCAGATAACGATTCTGGCGCGCGCACATAGCGCCCAAGTTGGCTGCAATCGTAGCGATTTCGGTCGGCTTCAACTTGGCATCATCGCCTAGCTCAAGCACCTCACGATAGAAGTGTTCGGCGAAGTGATCCTGCTTGTGCAACTGACTGAGCAGTCCAATTTCGGCCAACGTTCGAGCACGTTCGGACCGAGGGTCGTTCCCCGCTTCCTGAATACGCAAGGCGCGCAGATTGAAAGAGAGGGCTTCGTCGATCGCCCCTTCTCCTGCCGCCAAGGCCGCCAGCCCACGTAACCCTGGAACCAAGAGCGAACTGCGCGGCCCGTGGGCTCTCCGAGCCACGTCGACTGAACGTTGATACAACACCTCCGCCTTATCGATCTCGCCGAGGGTGTGGCGCTGCACCGCTAGCTCGTGGAGTAAGGAGACCAGATTGTCAGCACCTTCCCCCGGTCGACTTTCGTTCTCGGCGATCAGCTCTTGGTAAATCGGCACCGCAGAAGCTGGCTGCCCAGCCCGGGCCAACGCTCTGGCCTCTGCCAACCGGTCGTCGGCAAACGCTGGGCCGATGGCGGCGAGACCCAAAGAATACCAGACGAGGAAGGGCCAAGAAATGAGCCGAGGACGCATGCCCGCTATCGTATCTCTTGCCACCGTCCGACGCGATACCGGGCCGCTACGCATCGTTGTCGCCGAGGCAGAAAGGTCAGAAGGTTGGCGTCGCGATCGACGACTCGGCAACAGGTGAACCCGTGGACATCAGGACTGGCGCCCGTCGCGGCAGCTCATAACGCCCGAAATAGAGCCCGCCAAGCGCGGTAATGAGAAAGTAAACCAGCACAAACCCAGAACCCAAGGGGATCACCTGATCGATCCCAAACCATCCGCCGGTCTGAACAATGGTGGCAACACCGGCTACCCCACGTCCCAATTCGATCCACTGGCCACTCTGTGAACCATCCATCATCGTGGTGTAGCCATAAATACCGACAAAAATGAATCCACCATAAATCAACAACCCGGGAAAACCGATGTCAGTCAAGCGATAGAGCATGAACATCAGCAACAACAGAGTGACCACAAAATGTAGCCAGGACCAGGCAACCATCCGCGGCGTCGCTTCGGTGTTGTACTTCTGGTAGCTATAGGGATCATCAATCTTGGCCACCGGGTAACGATCAACTACGTCTGACGGCCGCCAGCCAGTGGGCATGAACCAGATCCGCAATTTGTCGATCCAACGGTCGGTGCGCCAGGCGTCTTGCATCAACAGCCACAGATGCTGGAAGTTGATCTTGATTGGATTCCAAGTGCGCGCCGGCCGCGTCACACCATAAACCGGCGGCACCTCGTCGAGCTCTTCCTGGAACGTGCCGAACATGCGGTCCCACCAGGTGAAAATCTGGCCAAAATTCTTGTCGATATAGATCGGATTGATGGCGTGATGCACGCGATGCTGGGACGGCGTGATGATGAGGTATTCGAGCACACCCATCCTGGGCAAGTGCCGCGTGTGGTACCAAAACTGCAGAAAGAGATGGATCGGTGAGATCAGTGTGATGACCTTGGGTGGGATGCCGAGAATCGCTGCCGGAATCAGAAACAACGCGTAGATACCGAGCAGCGAAGAGATCGTTTGGCGCAGCGCACACGCCAGATTGAACTCCTCGCTACTGTGATGGATCACATGGTTGTTCCAGAAGGAGTTCACCGTGTGATTGAGGCGGTGTGACCAGTAGCCGGCAAAATCGATCGCCACAAAGCCGACGAGATACACCAGCCAGGTCGTCTCGATCTCGAGGACCGCCAAGGACCGTTCGAGGAACGGGTACGACACGATGATGACTACCAGTCCCAACGAGTCTTTGATGACGTTGGTAATACCTGAACTCAAGCTCGAGATGGTGTCCAAGTGATGAAGCGTTTGGAACCCCTTGCGTGCCCCGTACCAGCCCTCGAGCAGGACGAGCAACGAAAACATCGGGATGGCAATCATCACAGCGTAGGCATAGGTCTGCATCGGTTGAGCCGGCTCCTTTCTGCCCCGAGGATACCATCGCGGCTCAGTGGGCTCAGTCGAGCTCGTAGCGTTTGAGCTTGTCGTACAAGGTTCTGAGACCCAGGCCGAGGCGCTCCGCCGCTCTTCGACGATTGCCACCCACCTCCACCAGCGCTTGCTCGATCGCGGCTCGCTCCAGTTCGACGAGGGTCTTCGCCGTCGACGAGCTTTTTTCTGTTACGACTCGCAACCCCGGGGACCGGTGTCCCGGGAACACTGGCTGCCCCAGAGACTCGTGTCCCGGGAACAAGAAATGCCGAGCTGAGAGCACCTTGCCATCAGCCAGGATGGCAGCCCGCTCGAGAACGTTGAGGAGCTCACGGACGTTACCTCGCCACTCCCCTTGCGACACCAACTCGACAGCACCGTCGTCGAGGCTCAAACCCGGACGACCGAGCTCGCGACCCACCCGGACCAGCAGTGTTTCGGCCAGCGGCAAGATGTCCTGCCGACGCCGACGCAAGGGCGGCAAATGCACCGGGAACACCGCCAGTCGATGATAGAGGTCTTCCCGCAGCTGTCCAGACGCGATCATCTCTTCGGGCTCGCGATTGGTAGCAGCCAACCAACGTACGTCAGCGGTAAAGGTGCGGCTGCCGCCGACACGCTCGAAGCGTCGATCTTCGAGTACCCGCAGCAGCTTGGCCTGAAGGTCCGGTTTCATCTCGCCGATTTCGTCGAGGAAAAAGCTCCCACCAGCAGCTAGTTCCAGACGTCCCCGTCGCACCCCTGTCGCACCGGTGAAGGCCCCTTTTTCGTGACCGAAGAGCTCACTCTCGAGCAGGCTGTCGGAAATCGCGGCACAGTTGACCGCAACAAACGGCCCGTCAGCACGGTCGCTCCAACGATGTAGAGCGCGAGCCGCGACTTCTTTGCCGGTGCCACTCTCCCCTAGCAGCAGAACAGTTGCCCGGGTCGCCGCCACTTTTTCGAGCGCCTCGACCACCGGCGTCATTGCCGGATCGCCATAGGTCAACGGCGGGTCGCCGGAGGTTTCGCGTTTGGTGCGCTCACACAGCGTCAACAACGCCCGGCGTTCGAGTGCCCGTTTGGCCAACAAACGCAGCTCACCCGGCCCTGAAAGCGGCTTCTGGAGGTAGTCGAAGGCCCCCAGCCTCATCGCCTCTACCGCCGTCTCCACCGTGCCATATGCAGTCAACACGATGATCTCCATCTCGGGTTGATCCGCCCGTGCTTTGCGCACCAACTCCATGCCGCTGAGCCCCGGCATCTTGAGATCGGTGAGCATTAGGTCGAAGCTCTCTTGCGCCAGCCGCTCCACTGCCGCGCCACCGTCGGGCACCCTCACCGCGACATGGCCGCCGTCCTCGAGCGCCTCCGCTAGGAACTCGCGGATACCTTCCTCGTCGTCGACAATCAGTATGCGCGCCATGGGGCGACTATAAACCATCTAAGAACTGCCATAATCCAGGCATGGTGAGGAAGTCTCCGACCAGCCAATTGCGCTTCCAACACCGTAGCCTGGCGATCGCCGCTCTGGGTACGGGTGCTTTGCTGATGATGACTTCGTGGTGGAATCACCGCGCCGTCGAGACCATGCTGGAGACCTTACAAGCCACTCAGAGTGACCCGGAGCTGGTCGAAGCACTTGCTGTTCGCTCATGGTGGATGTTGGGATCTAGTCTGCTGGCAGCGACCGTGCTGCTCTACTCAGCGGTCGTGTCATGGCGACGCTCGCACGAAGACGCGGGGGTAGCGGATCAGGCGCCAGCCACCGAGAATCCGCCGGAGACCGCCGAGCGTGAGCGCCAGCTTCATGCTGTCGGTGAAATGTCGGCGGTTTTGGCGCACGAGATCCGGAACCCGGTGACGTCACTCAAAGGCCATGCTCAGTTATTGGTCGAGCGCTTGCCGGCGGATGGCCGAGAGCGCAGCAAGGCCGAGCGGATTGTGTCGGAGGCGGTGCGCCTCGAAGTGTTGTCTGCCGACCTCCTGGACTTCTGTAAAACCGGCCCCCTCGAACGACGGCCCATCGATCCGGCGAAGCTGCTACGAGACGCCGCGCAAGCGGTGGATAGCGAACGGGTCGAGGTGAAAACAGAGGGCTGCCCCAAAACCTGGTCGCTCGACCCCTTCAAGATGCGCCAGCTACTGGTCAACATCTTGCGCAACGCGTGCCAGGCATCGACGCGAGGCCAAACTGTCGAAGCCCAAGTCCATGTCGACAGTGACCGGTTGCTGTTCACAGTCCGCGACGCGGGCGACGGTATTGCCGCAGGTAGCGAAGAGCAGATCTTCGAACCCTTTTTCACCACCCGTGCCAAAGGCACCGGTTTGGGTCTGGGTGTCGCTCGCCGGATCGCCGAAATGCACGGCGGCACAGTTACCGCGGGTAACCGTGCCGAAGGCGGCGCCAGGTTCGAAACCTCGATTCCAGACGCCTAGGGGCTAAGGTTAGAACCCCTATTGATCGTCACGAAGACGCCGCACGCGAAACGGGTCATCCCCCAGCTCAGAACCGATCTCGGTATTGCGGCGAATGATCCGCGCCAAGGTCTGCCGTTCGATCACCTGCACCAGCTCACCCGGTAGATAACTCTGGTACCAAAAGCTGTCACCGTCCCGCAGGCGTTCAAACTGGTCGATCAAGATCGTTCGGAACGTCTCGCCGACCATCGCCCCCCGAACGTGCCGCTCGGCCAGACCTCCAACCCAAATCTCGATATCGTCAACGGTGTCGTAAACCGACGCCAGGTTGGCCTGCACCAAGGTATCGGGATGGATTTGATCAAAACTCGTCACTGGTTCGAGACCATACGCCACCCTTACCTGGTTGTAGCTCGGCATGCCATGGTCACGGCCCCGTTGAATATTGAGTGACGCCAAATCGAACCCACCGGACCCTGGAGGTCCAAACAGGAAGTTACGCACTTCGTCAACCAACTGGTTGTCGATCTCTTGCGCCCGCTGGGACGCCAAGCCACGCAATAGCGGATCAATCCCCTGATTAATGATCTCTTCTGGACTGAAGAAGGCATCTGCCAACGATAGATTCCCCGCCGAAATCACCTCGCCATCGTCATCCAGGCGCTGGAGCTCGCCAGACAGCATGCTATGCCCAAAGCGATAGGCAGCGGTCGCGAAGACGTTGGCGATACCAGCATCCACCTGCTCCCGGTAACCACGATATGGCGACAATGCATCACGTCCAAGCAGCATCGGAAGGAACTCGCGATAGGTGATGGCCTGCAACTCGGCGGCAACCATGGCACGGGCACGCTGGTAGACCGCGTCGCCGTCGAGTTCGGGCCTCGACGCCCGGATGGTATCCGCCCACAGGTTGTGCTCGCGCAGGAAGAGGGTGTGCATAGCGGTCAATCCCACCTGCTCGTTGGCCCGGAAGTCGCCGGCCAAAAACAAGCTGGATGGATCCGCACCATGCGGCGCAGCGTTGGGTAAGCCGGTGGTGTTGAACGGCAGCAAATCGCCAGCGCTAGTAGCGAGTCGACCCGTACCATCGAGGGTGCGTAAAGTCTGGGCTCGTTCTTCGTCCGATCCGTAGACGTTCGAGGCGTCGATGTAAGCTGTGATGACGTTGATCTGCTGACGGATACCGTCCACCTCATTGTAGAGGGCTCGGTTCAAGGGAATTGTCACCTCACCGGTGTTGAACGGGTCAAACCAGACGTCTCCTGCCGGTACTGCCACATCGAAAGCCTCGGCGGGCTCAACCTCCGGCGTCAAATCGAGATCGTGGTCGAGGAACTGCCCCCATTGCCACAGGAAGTCGGATGCTCGGGCTCGATTGGGCTGTGAATCCAGCTGCGCAACACAGAAGTTGCTGACCTCGCGAGCGCTCGCCAGCCCTTCACCTGACGGTGAGCCTACGTCGTCGCCATAACCGAGAGCCGTGACGCGTAAAAACTCGACGTTGGCGCTGCCCCAAGCCGGGTTGTCTCGGTTGTTTCCAAAACCGTCGATCGTCCGTAGGTCACCAGGAAAGCTGGCACCACGGGAGCCACGTGGGGGCCGTCTCGATGCCTCATCGGTCTTGTCCGGAAGGGTCATGCTCGGGTTGTTCGGTGATCGGCCACGGGCACGCTCTTCAGCAGCCTCGTCCGACTCTTGCGCCGCACTCCAACCGCAGGTGGCCAGCAGCAGCAGGGCAAAGGTGAAACATGTCTTAGGAGTCGAGATCATTACGGTTCTCCAAGTTTGAAAGATGGAAAGACCGTGCCGCCGCTCCGCGGTTTGGAGGAGGTCAGGTCAGGGCGGCGGCACGGGTGAGATGCTCACGAATCACCTATAGAGCAATCGCTATGCCACGATTAAAACTAGTCCGAAATTGCTTGCCGCCGGGGTTTCGGCCACTTTCAAAACCCTGATAGCGACGCTTGCGCAATCAAGGGCTGCAGATTCCGCAGCCCGGCATGCGAGATCCGCACGCTTTACGATGCGCAAGCTTCGATGTGGGTAGCACCAATCCAAAGGAGCAAGATACTGGCCCCTTCCCCGAGTCGTGAGACAATCGCCATCGAGAGCCTCTAATTCATGAAATTCGAACGGGTCCCTATCCTCCAAGCGATCGGTCTGATCTTGGGCCACAACATCTCTGGCGAAACCGGCCGGCGCCGATTACGCAAGGGCAAACGGTTGACCGCCGAAGATGTCGCCGTGCTCGCCAGCCTCGGTCGTCGTTCGGTCTACGTTGCACGGCATGATCCTGGAGACGTCGACGAGGACTCCGCCGCCGACCGGGTCGCTCGGGCCGTCATCGGCGATGGCCTACGGTTGTCGGGAGCCAGCACCGGGCGAGTCAACATCTATTCCGAACACCTCGGACTGTTGCGCATCGAACTCGATCGTCTACAGACGCTCAACGCTTGCGCAGGGGTGACCCTAGCCACCCTACCGGTGCACACCGCGGTTCGCCAGGGCAAGATGGTCGCAACCCTCAAGATCATTCCGTATGCACTCGGTAGCGCGGTTGTCCAGCGAGCTGAAACTGTTGCTCACAATCTGCTCTCCCTCACCGCTCTCGACGAACAACGGGTGAGCTTGATTCTGTCCGGGGCGCCAGCATCCCGCGAGCGCATCGTCCGTGGCTTTCGCGATTCTCTCGGGCCACGCCTCGACGCCCTCGGCGCCACTCTTGGTGCCATCGACTTCGTACCGCTCGTCGACGAAACTGCCGAAGAAGATCTGGCAGCAGCCATCGAACGGCAACTGGCGAACCAGGCCAGCCTACTGATCCTGGCGGGTGAAACCGCCATCATGGACGCCCTCGACATCGCTCCACGCGCCATCGAGCTCGCAGGCGGCACCGTCGAGTGTTACGGCGTACCGGTGGACCCCGGGAACCTCATGCTCCTTGCCTACCACGGTGATCGACCGATCCTCGGTGCGCCGGGTTGTGCCCGCAGCCCAAAGAAAAATATCGTTGATCTGGTGTTACCGCGTCTGCTGGTCGGCGACCGCCTGACCCAGGCCGACATTGCCGCCTTCGGCCACGGCGGGCTGCTCGAAGACGTGCCGGAACGTCCTTTGCCCCGCAGCTGGATCACTTGATCCAACTCTGTCGCCAGAAGGGGTGATCCTTGACTTCAACTGTACTACGTGTATTAATACAGTCGAAGTCAACGAGAGATCCCCATGAAACTCCACCTCGAAAACAGCAGCGCTCAACCGATCTACCGCCAGCTCGTCGAGCAGCTGCGACTGCAAGTTGCTCGCGGTGAGATCCTCGACGGCCATCGCCTGCCGTCGGTACGAGAGCTGGCGCTCGAGCTTCGGATCAATCCCAATACCGTCGCCCGAGCCTACAGCGAACTCGAGCGCGAAGGTGTGGTGATCCGCCAGCAAGGTCGCGGCGTCTTCGTCACCGAGCGTAAACCCAAGGTGCCGGCAGCTCAACGTCGGCGCCTGCTGGACGAGCACCTCGACCAGTTGCTGGTCGCCGCCTGGAAACTCGGTGTCGATTCGGAGGAGTTGATCGATCGACTCGCTTCACGGGCGTCGGAATTTTTCCCGAGCACCCGAACAGGGAGGCCTAATCATGAATGAGCTTGCTATCCAAACTTCCGGCCTGCAATACCGCTTTGTCGCTGGTGAGGACCCTGTCCTCCGCCGTCTTGATCTCTCCGTAACCCAAGGTTGTGTTTACGGCCTGCTCGGCAAAAATGGCAGCGGCAAAACGACGCTCATCCGCCTTTTACTCGGTATTCTGCAACCGACGGATGGCCACTGCGAAGTGCTCGGAAGCGTCCCCAAGCGTGATGCCTTGGCGATCCGAGCCCGGGTGGGTTATGTCCCTCAGGAGTCCGACCTCGACCCCAGTCTGACGGTGGACGGCACCTTACGATTCCTGCGTCCCTTTTACCCGACTACCTGGCTGGACGAGCGGGTGGATCAACTAATCGACCGATTCGAGTTGAGGCGTGGAACACGGGTTGCTCACCTTTCCGGTGGCCAAGCGGCCCGGCTGGCGTTGATCACCGCACTCGCCTTCGATCCCGAGATGCTAATTCTCGATGAGCCGACCTCTGGCCTCGATGCGGTAGTGCGGCGTGATGTCATCGAAACCCTGATCGAATATATGGCCACGCAGCACCACACGGTTTTTCTGTGCTCCCATCAACTGAACGAGGTCGAGATGCTGGCCGATCGAGTCGGCATCATCAACGAGGGTCAGATGTTGATGGAGGCTCCGGTTGATCAGCTCAAGGAAAACCTGTGCCGGGTCACCGCCCGATTCGAAACTCCGCCGGTACGATCCCATCTTCAAGGTTTGGTCAGCTGTCGAAGCCTCGGTGAGCGCTGGCGCATCGCAGCCTGGGCCCGCTCGGAGGATGAACGCGAAGAGCTGATGGAGACGCTGCGCCAACAAGGCGGCCAAGAACTGCGACTGGACGAGTCGAGCCTCGAGAGCATCTTCGTCGACCTGGTCGGGAGGAACACCTATGACTGACGGCGTGGCCTCGAAGATGACAGCGGATAGGTTGCTTCCTACCGCCCAAGCTCGCAAGGCCCTACGAGGCGCTATTTGGCGCTCCACCTGGCGCTACCTGGCGCTGGTTGCAGCCATCACGATGATCTTCGCTTATGCCTTCGTCAACAGCGCCTTGCCTCTCGGACCGGAACGGTACGACAACACCTTCACGAAGGACGGCAGCTTGAGATGGAGCCTGGCTTTGATTGCCTTCGGCTTGGCGTTGGTCCTTTCGGGAAGAAAGTCTTCGGCCTTCAAACGGCTGGTGAGACGTCTGCCAGTCGCCCCAACGACGGTGCTGCAGGCACAACTGCAACTCGGCTTCGGCTTCGGCGCCGTGGTGTTGTGCACCTTCACGCTCATTGAGTTCGTGGCAAGTCCACCGATGATGCATCCAAGCTTCCCAGGGCGCCTCAACCTTGCCGAAACAGCCACCTTGAGCCGACTCCCCGGCATACCTTTGCTGCGTCTCACGATCGACCAATCCGTCACGCGAGCCTTAGTCAGTGAGCTGTCTTTGGCTGCGATGCGCACTCAGGATGGCAGCGGCAACATCTCGAACTATGGCCAGAGGTCACGCTGGCCGCACTTTGTCGACACTCCCGTGTTGCAGCCGGAAGCGACTGTCGCCACCTTGAAAGCCGATGACTGGATAAACCTCGAGCCCTTCACTAAACAACGACTGCACCAGCTCGGCCTATCATCAGGAGCCGAGGTCGTGATCGTTCTCGAGCGCTACATACCTCGGCACGAATATCTGTCTCAGCCGTGGCGGCGCGACGGGCTACATCGCGAGCGCAGCTGGCATTGGCTAGACCGAGCCATCGGTTTCTTCGGCTTGCTGGTATTCTTGATCTGCGCCCTACGCAACGAACACAACTCGCTGTTATTGGCCTTCCTCACCCCGCTCTCCTTGATGTTCCTGCACTTCAGCGACTTTGGTCACCTCAGCGGACGGCGGTTCGTGTTGTTCTCAGACCTCGACTACGGCAAACGGCCCAGCTTTCCAACCTTTGGCATTCAGCAAACGATCGCTGAAAACCTACTCTGGCCCCTGTTTGTCATCGTTTTTTGCACTCTTGTTTACCGTTTCATGGTCGCTCAACTGCGGTCGTCTGACGGGGCGGCCCATAGCAAAAAAACACCGTTCTTCCAGCAATTGCGGTATCGCTGGCGCTCCGGCATGCGCCATCGCCTCGAGCTTCTTGCTGTGCCTACCTTGCTCGTTGTCTACCTCGGCTGGCTAGTGAGGTTCGGAGGCTTTGAGGTCGCTCAAGCCACAAGCTTGATCTGGTCGTTCGCCATCGTACAGACCGGGCCACTCGCTCTGATTATGATCTTCCGCTGGGAGCGACGCGACGCGTTGCTCAGCCGCCTGCCGATCAGTCCAGCAACCGTCGCTCGCCAGCGCCTGAGCACGGCATTACTCAGCTTCATTCTGCTGGCGCTCCTACCCCAGATGTTCCAGTATTATGCGACCTCGTCCCACCGCTGGACCTTGATGTTGTTGATCCTGGCTATGGGCTGCAGTTTGATGCTGCTGATCCTCACCCTCCGAGGGTTGACGCTCGGTGGCAGAATGGGGGTAATGGCATTGTTTTTCCTCCTGATGACCGGGATGATGGCGACCTGGATGCTGACGTCGACTATGAGGGTTGTCGTCTGCCTCGGGCTTACCGGCATCCAGCTACCACTCATCTACCGTCTGATGGTCAAAACAGTGACTCTGGGACGCGCTCCGACCTTCCGTGAGTTCGCCGGGAGCCAGCCGTGACCGAGGCCACCAGCGTTGTGGTCGACTGGGACCGGTGGCAACCCCGCTTCCGGACCTTCCTCGAGCCGCGGCTGTTAGCCGCAGATTCAGCTCATGATCTTGGTCACATTCGGCGGGTACTGAGCGCTGCCAAACAACTTGCAATCGACGAGGGTGCCAGCCTCGAGGTGGTGATCCCCGCAGCCTGGCTCCATGACTGCATCACCTTCCCCAAGAATTCCCCGCTGCGTCGATCGGCCTCGACCCAAGCTGGCGAGGCCGCTGCAACCTTCCTCACTGAGGCCAACTACCCCAGCCAGTGGATCCCGGCTATCCGCCACGCTATCGAAGCCCACAGCTTCTCCGCTGGCATCGAGCCGAAGACGATCGAGGCCAAAGTCGTGCAGGATGCCGACCGACTCGACGCCCTGGGAGCCGTCGGCATCGCCCGTTGCATGATGGTGGGTGGTGATCTCGGCCTGGCTCTGCATCACCCGGACGAACCAATACCGCGGCAACGTCAACCCGACGACACACGGTTTGTCGTTGACCACTTCTTCGTCAAGCTGCTACGCCTGGTAGACTCCATGCAGACCGCTTCAGGACGCGCCGAAGCCCGCAGGCGCAGCCAGTTTATGCAGGACTACTTGGCTCAACTCGAGGCCGAAACCGGCAGCTGAGTACCCAGACTCACACGTACCTTCGATCAACCACCGCTGCGGATACCCAACTGGGCCAGGATCTCCCGCAGTTGGTCTTGATGGCGTCGTTCGTGGGCAGAGATCAGCCGCAACAGACCTACCGCATTGACAACCCCGAAGAATGGGTGCTGATAAAGCAGGCGCTGGAAATGTAGATCATCGTTGTCTTCAAATACTGCAACGGTCTGCTGCAAACCGTTCTTCAGATCCTCACGCAGTTCGTCACCAGCACGACCTGGCTGAGGTGTGAGGACGGTTGGCGCAGGGGCTGGCAAGGCTCGCAACCGTAGGAAACTCTCGAAGAATCGGGCCGGCAAAAATGTGTTGAAGACGGTTAATGGAATCGTAAACAATCCAACCAACGGCATTGGCAAACGGCCGACAATGGGCACCGGAAAATCAGCTAACAGACGGCTGAGATAAGGTTGCCGACCCGAGCGCTGGAGCTCGATCAGCTGTTCGACTTCACGGCGCCACAAGCTCTCGGCCCGCAACAGGTGATCCACCAGCTCCCCCGCTGACCATTTACCCGGTGCCGGTGACGATGCCATGTCGTCTTCCGACAGCCCCGCCACCAACGAAATCGTTCGTTCACGGGTTGTCCGAAACACATCGATCTCGACTTTAGGCATTCGAACCTTCACTTCAAGAGTTGGATTGGACTCCGCCCACACTACCCGACGGGTTCGGAACACAAGGCCGGATGGCCTCTCTTGTTAGCTTATCTCATCCAAATTCATCCCACCGCCGAACCATTACAGTAGGTGATCCTGGCGATGCCAGGAAAGGGTGCAGGTTATACTGCTTGCGCTAGGAGACCTCGCTGGAGGTCGCCTAGCTAAATTGCATCCGGAAACCCATTTTTCGCCTCCCAGGGAGGACCCTGTGGAGCGAGCACGCGGCGAGTATGTATGAGCAAGAGAGCAGATCATAGCTCTCCAAACTATTGTAACCAATAGATTTTGCAGACATTAGGGCACCGAGGCGAGTTACGCAGCAGCGCGCGCAGTCCACAGGGGGCGACCGGACAACCGGCGTTCTTGTACGGGATCTAGCTAGCTAGCAACTCGATTGATGTTTCACACCAAACTTAGCAGCAATCCGGCAGACTTATCGATTTGACCACTCGCATGCGACGATATAACTCTCGGCTCTTGACCGCGCCGCATCCAATAAAGGACTCTGAAACCAGATGTCGGAAGCCATCCTTCCTCGTCTAGGTCGCGGCAACCCGGAAGCGGCCGAGGAGCTGATGGACCGCTATGGTGGTCTGGTCTGGTCCCTCGCGCGGCGCCATACTCGGACCGCCTCCGATGCTGAGGACGCCGTCCAAGAGATTTTCCTGGCGTTATGGAAAAACGCAGCACGCTTCGACGAGCTCAAGGCGTCCGAGCCGACGTTCATTACGATGATCGCTCGCCGTCGATTGATCGACCTCCACCGGCATCGGAGTCGCCGTCCTCCTGCGGAAGGTGGCGCCGCCGAGCTCGAAACCTTGACCGACCTCCGAGCCGACAATATCGAGCTTGGAGCTGAAGCCAAACAGGCCGCACGGGCGGTCGACAAGCTGAATCCCAAAGAGCGCGAGGTTGTCTTGTTGGCTACCTACCATGGCATGTCTCACAGTGAAATCGCCACGCACGTCGGCATGCCACTCGGCACCGTCAAAACCTACATTCGGCGCGGCTTGATGCTGGTGCGCGAAGCACTCAACAAGCCTCGCCCAGCGCCCGTCCCAGGGGTAGCGACATGAGCTCACACCAAACCATGTCCTGCCACGGGACCCAGCCAGGGGTAGCCCTATGACTCAGGCCAACGAAGAGCGTGCTCTCGACCTCTTGGTCGCTCGTGCGACCGAGGGCCTCGACACCACCACCGAGCGTGAGCTCGAAGCGTTGTTGGCGAAAATCCCTGAGCTTGATGAGGAACCATCGTTCGAACTCGCCGCGGCCTCAATCGACCTGGCCTACACCGTCCAGCAACAACCGTTACCGGAGGCGTTACGCGGCCTGGTATCGGCCCAGGCGACGGAATTCTTCGCAGCGAGTTCGGCTCAGTCCGAGCAGTTCCCAACCCAACAGCCTGCGACTCAACAGCCTTCTGCGGAACAGCCTGCGACAGCATCGCTCAGGGATCACGGAACGGTCACCCAAATCAGCGAGCACACAACACCCAATCGTTCGCCGGAGGCAACCCGCTGGCTCGGTTGGCTGGCCGCAGCGGCTGTCTTGTTGATCGCCATCATGACCCGGCCATCGGTTCCGGATCAGCCCGCACCCGAGGTCGAGGCCCCGATCGTCGTCGAGGTGCCTGTCGCACCAACCACCGCTGAAGCCAGAGCAGCTCTGGTGGCCCAGGCCACCGACCTGATCCAGCTCGACTGGACAGCGACCGATGACCCTGCTGCTCAAGTCGCCAGCGGACAGCCAGCTACCGGCGACGTGGTGTGGAGCTCCGCCGATCAAGCCGGCTTCATGCGTTTCAATGGACTCGCCGTCAACGATCCCGGGCAGCATCAATACCAGTTATGGATCTTCGACGCTGAGCAAGACGAGCGTTACCCAGTTGATGGCGGCGTGTTCAACATTCCGGAGTCCGGCGAAGTGATTGTGCCGATTGCCGCCGCTCTGCCGATCGTGAACCCAACGCTCTTCGCCATCACGGTCGAAAAGCCAGGCGGCGTCGTCGTATCGAGTCGTGAGCGCCTGCCGCTACTGGCCAAAGTCAGCTAGATCTCGTCCAACCGGAACGCCCGTTGGCGCTTCATTGCCAAGCAGCAGCGGATCAGACTTTGGTTAGGAGCGCACGGCCATCCCATGCGGGTTTAAGGCCCCTCATGGGATGGGACTTGGAAGCGTCGCGACCCGAACGATCCTCGTCAGCTACTTCCAAGCGTGGACAATTGCACGATAGCGCTGGACCTCACCCGCTGGCATGCCTCGCATATCTCCCGGCCCAACCAACACTTTGACTCGATCAAAACCCGCCGCCTGGCATAGGCCGGTCAAGGCCGTCAGGTTTGGTGCCCACCAATTAGTGGAGTCAGCGTTCAGCTCATCGGACGCATAAAACTCACACATCGACTGATGTTCGAAACCAGGCACAGCGTAGGCAGCAGTTTCGATCACTGCCACTTCGCTGGTGACCTTCGCCAGGCGTTCGAGCGCCCTCAGCGGATCCTTCATGTGGTAGAGGACCCCGAGGTACATCACTACATCGAACGTCCCGAGTTGGTCGAGGTCGGCGATCATGAAGTCTTCAACATGGGACTCGACCTGGCTCCCCAACGCACGATGTACGGTGTCGAACCCACGTTTGCCCGGCAACTCATCAGGCCGCCAAACACTCGGTACCTCTTCCCACTGCGGCGGCTTGCGCCCCTGAGCATGACATTCGTGAAAATGTTGGACTTGAGCGATCAGATCCATACTCCACACATAGTGGTCGAGGGCAACAACTCGTCGCGCTCCCATGTGCTCGGCTGCAAACGAAAAATAGCCATCCCAGGCTCCGATATCGAGCACGCTCTTGCCGGCGAGGGGCGGCAGTTGCATGGCCAGGAGATTGGATTCCAATGCTTCGACAGTTTTGACGCCCGGAGTCACGATGTCGTGACCGAGGTCGATCGAATGCCACCATGACGGAACATCCGCCACCATCTCCAACAATTCCCGTTGATCTATTGCAGACACCTGTCGCCTCCATCGGCTGAGCAAGTTGTTTCCAAGGTGAGTCTCGCCCGTAATCAGCGAAGTGACAAATGACAATAAGTCTTGAAAGACGCTGAGTCTTGAAAGACGCTGAATCTTGAAAGACGCTGAAGAAGTCGAGGACGGCTCAGGATCGAGCCCGCGGTCTACGGCGAGACGGTTGCGAAAGACTGGCCACAAGAGGCTAGTCTTGACTGACAGGCAGGGACTGGCATGACATCCAAGATACGATCTGATAGCTTGCCTGGGCATCAGAATAGCCCTTGGCACAACCTCCTCTCGGATGCCTGTCAGGATCCTACCATCGCCTTGGGTTGGAGGGGGACTTGGAAAGATCAACTTTCATCGATAAATCCCCTGAAACTCCTGCCTATCCGCTCACCGACCGATGACTACCAGTCCCTCCCCTACCGACGGCGCCGCTTCCCCCGAAGATAGTGCCGAGCTTGCTCTGGCCCGTAAGCTGGGCCGCGAGCAGGCCGAGAGTTTCGACCTGCGCTTGCGAGAAGCCGAGACCAGGCAGCGCGAAGAACGGCTCGCCGAAGCCGCCTGGCGCCCTAGATCGGCCCGCCAGGCCTGGGATGACGAGGACGCGTCACTCAAGGTGGTGCAACTCGAGTCTCGGCTCAGCGAGCTTTCGGCCTATGTGCGGGCGGTGGATAATTCCCTACCTTGGCGCATGATCCAGACTGTGCGCCGCATGCTAGGTCGAGGCTGGTAGATGGAGTTCAAGACCAAAGACGAGACCATCGCCTTTCTCGAGGCACGGGTGGCGAGTCTCGAAGAGGCCCTCGAACGACGCTCACGGATCCATCACATGATCCAACGTGAAGTCTGCTCTGACGATCTGTTGGTCATCTCGCGCATCGAGTCTGGCCTGCCACCGCTCCCGGATCAGGCTTACGACGTCGAACTCTGGCCCGAGACCACCGAGCTCACCTCCGCCGATGTCGAACAGACCATGACCGACCTGTGGCGCTCACTGCAGCCCTTCCAGGAGCCTGCCGATTCCTGAGCAATCCGAGGGCGTACGACCCGCAACGCTCATCATTCTGGCCTGGAACCGCTGGCACCTCACCGAGCGGTGCCTGGAGACCCTACATGCCACCGATCTGGCGGAAGCGGAAGTGCTGGTGGTCGACAACGGCTCCACCGACGAAACTCCTGAGCGCCTCGCAGAGCTCGACTGGATCAACGTTCTCACGTTGCCACAAAACGTCGGTTTTGTACGCGGCAACAATGCCGGTATCGACGCTGCGAATCCCAACTCCGACATCGTCCTGCTCAACAACGATCTCGAGCTGACCCAGCACGATTGGTTACCCCGCCTGCGAGCTTGTGCTCACGCCACCGAAGACATCGGTATAGCTGGCTGTCGCTTGATTTTGAAAGACGGGCGTCTCGCTCACGCCGGCACGTACATTCCCCTCGACACCATGTGGGGCCAGCAGATTGGTGGGCGCGAAAAAGACATCGGCCAATACACCCGTGACCGCGAAGTCGAAGGCATCGTCTTCGCCTGTGCTTACCTGAAGCGCGAAACTCTGACCGCGATCGGTGGACTGGCTCTCGACTTCCAGTCCTACTTCGAAGACACCGACTACTGCCTGCGAGCCAAGCAGGCTGGCTTCAAGACCATGCTGTGCGGCGGTGTCACCCTAGTGCACGACGAACACGGCTCCACCAAAGGTGATGCAGCTGGCCTGATGCGCATTTTCCAAGGTAGCCGCAAAGTGTTTGCCGACAAATGGCGCGGCACCCTCGAAGCCGGCTTCCGTCACGAAGTCCTGTGGCAGTCGATCATGAACTTCCCAACCGGCTACGCGATGAGCTGCCAGGAGATGCTCAACGCGGTCAACGAGCTCGGGGTGAAGGCGATCTATCGCTACGTCTACGGTCCCAAGACCGTGTTCCCCAAACGTGAGCCCGAAGGTTTCGACGACTACCGACTCAACGTTTACGCCTCCCGCGAGGTACCTCGAAAGCCCGATGTCGGCGTGGTTTACGCCCAAGGCGATGTCTTCTACCGCAACCGAGGCCGCTACAAGATCGGCTACACCATGCTCGAGGTCGACGGCTTCCCCACCGAATGGGTTCGTCAGGCCAACCGCATGGACGAGATTTGGGTACCGAGCGAGTTCAACAAGGCAGGCTTCTTGGAGTCCGGTCTCGAGCGTCCGATCCATGTCATGCCCCTCGGCGTCAATCCAGACTACTTCCACCCCGGCATCACCGGTTATCGCAACCCGATGGGTGAATATGTCTTCCTGTCGGTCTTCGAGTGGGGCGAGCGCAAAGAGCCGTGGCTGCTACTCCGCGCCTTCAACGATGTCTTCTCCGCCGACGAGCCGGTCCGTCTGGTCTGTAAAGTGGTCAATCGAGACCGCAAAGTGAGCCTCAAGCGTGAGATTGCCCGCCTCCGGCTACGCTCCTCCGGCGGCCGCATTTCCTACCTCTTCAATCAAGAGCTGCCGCGTTACCAGCTCGGCTCTCTCTACCGCTCAGCCGACTGTTTCGTCTCCGCCAGCCGCGGCGAAGGCTGGAACATGCCGCTGATGGAAGCCATGGCCTGCGGCTTGCCCTCGATCGCCACCGACTGGGGTGCCCATCGAGCCTTCGTCCACGAAGACATCGCCTACCCGCTGCACATCCGCGGGACCATCCCGGCGATCGCCAAATGCCCCTACTACAGTCCCTACTCCTGGGCCGATCCCGACCCCGAACACCTGCGCCATCTGTTGCGTGAGGTTTACGAAAACCGCGACCAGGCTCACCTGCGCGGTCAGGCGGCCGCCCAGGAAATGGCTGAGAAGTGGACCTGGGAAGCAACCGGCCGGAAGATCGTCGAACGTTTGGCAGCGATCGGCTGAGTACACCCTCCCACTGCCTGCGGGCCTCTTGCTCAAATGAGCAGCCGCTCCGCACTGACTGCATGCCTTTCGCTCACTCGGCAACAACACTCCGCACTGACTGCATGCCCTTCGCTCACTCGGCAACAACACTCCGCACTGACTGCGCGCCTCTCGC
>JAJCXO010000034.1 GCA_029263395.1 Acidobacteriota bacterium
CGGCGGCACCACCGCAGATCACCTCCCCTACTTCGTAATGGAGTATGTGGAGGGTGAATCGCTCACACGTTATTGTCGGCAGCGTCAGTTGTCGATCGGGGCGCGCCTGGAGCTGTTTCGCAAGGTCTGCTCGGCAGTGCAATTTGCCCATCGCAACTTGGTGGTGCACCGCGATCTGAAACCAGGCAACATCCTGGTGACGGCCGAGGGTGAGCCCAAGCTGCTCGACTTCGGCATCGCCAAGCTCCTCGACCAAGAACTGGCCGCAAACCCGTTGACCACCCTGACGGGTGAAGGGCCCATGACGCCGCGCTACGCCAGCCCGGAGCAAGTCCAACTCCAACCGATCACAACGGCCAGCGATGTCTACTCCCTCGGAGTCCTACTCTACGAGTTGCTGACTGGACTCGATCCCTATCAAGTCGACAGCCGGCATCAGATCGAGATGGCGCGGGCGATTGTCGAGGACGAGCCCGACAAACCGAGCACCGCGGTGCGACGGCGGGCAGAAGAGTGCACTACGAACGGTCGTGCGCCCGATACCGGTACTGCAACGTCCAGTGGTCCTGAGACAGACCCAATGAAGCTGCGGCGGCGTCTATCCGGTGACCTCGATTGCATCGTGCTCAAGGCGATGCGCAAAGAGCCGGACTCACGGTACTCCTCGGTCGAACAGTTGTCGGAAGATATTGGGCGCCATCTGGCAGGTCGTCCGGTGGAGGCGAGAGCTGGAGACCTGTCATATAGGACGGGGAAGTTTATCCGTCGAAATCGGGCAGCCCTGATACTCGTCGCAATGCTCCTGCTTTCAGTCGCGTCGATCGCAATCTGGCAAAGGATCGAACAACAAGAGAAGGCGGCACTCGAGCGAAAAATGGAGACAGCAGTTCTGCGAAGCGATAGTAGCAATAGCGCCCAAAAACTGATGTCGATCTTCGTTGCCGACCTCTTTAGCAAATTTCTCGGTGACGCCAATGACCCTGAAGCGCGGAAAGAAAAGATTCAACCCCTGATTGAAGAAGCAAAAAGACGGCTAAGCGAGGGATCCACCAAACTCGAAACTCAGATCCAGGTGGCTGGCGGACTTGCCGAAGTTCTTCGCCAACTGGATCTGCCCAAAGAAGCAAGAACTTTGATGGATATCGCCCTAAACAAAGCATACGAGCAGCATAAGGGAGATCATCCCGAAATCGCTACTAGGCTCAGTAACATCGGAGTGCTTTTGTTGTACCGCCAAGAGCCTGCCGAAGCAGAAACATTTTTCAACAAAGCCCTAGCGATTCGAAAGAGGCTCCAACAGCCAGAAATCGAGCTCTCGAGAACCAAGAACAATCTGGCTACCGCTCTAAGGAAACAGAACAACTATGAGGACGCGCTGGTTCTCTTCCTCGAGGTACTTGTAGCTCGCAAAGAAGCCTACGATCCAATAACCGGTTCGTCGGATCAAGATGTGGCATTCAGTCACTGGCACGTAGGCGCGACCTACTATGGGCTCGGTGAATTCGAAGACGCCGAGCAGCATGCCAGGGAAGCCTTCGAGAGAAGACGCAACGCTTCGCTACAGAATGACGACCAGATCTCTAACGCGGCTAGTTTGCTCGCGAAAATCCAAGTAGAGCGCGGGCGACAAAACGAAGCTGAGGCTCTCTATCGCCTGGCTCTGGATCATCGAATAGTAGCCGATCGCAACAAACCCAACTCTCACGGGGTCGCTAAGATCAAGAAGGATCTTGCGGAAGCCCTCATTCGTGCCGATCCCCAGACTGCGCGTCAACTCCTCGACGATGCGATTACTGAACTAACAGCCAAGGCCCCAGGCAGCGTAGCAACCGCTGAAGCTCAGAACACTCTAGGAGCCATGCTGGTCACAAATGGAAAATATACAGAGGCTGAGGACTATCTCCTCAAAAGCACAGTGAAAATAGAGCAGGTTCGAGGTGATAGATCCTGGCGCACAAGAAAAGCGATACAACGAGTGATTGATCTCTACTCAGCGTGGGGCAAACCTGAAGAGCGTATTCTCTACGAGAAGAAACTGAGAGATTCTGAAGCATGACTCGTTTACAACCATGGGTAGCCGGTTGCACACCGGCTACCATCATGACGCGAGTCGGTAGTCTTGCTCGAGTGAATACGCTTCTATCGTTTCCCAACGGTCGCCGCCAGCGAGTAGTAACCCTCACCGGCGTCTGCACTTTCGAGCTGCACAAAATAGAGGCCCGGCTCGAGCCGACGAGTGAATCGGACACCATGCTCAGCAAGTGCGATCCAATCGAGACGTTGCCCCTGTTGGTCATAAAGCCCGCCAACAAGGTCTACATCACCGTACAGGTTGAATTCGACCTGGGAATGACTCGAGACTGGGGAACCCGGTACAACGAAGGCAAAGGTGTCGACGTCATCACCCCAACCGTTGCGAAGCTCTCCCGAGATCAGTTGTCCGGTGTTGAGGAAGGTCGCACAGGTCGACACATCGCCGTGATCATCGAGATCACCTCGACGACACAAACGATGCAGCTTCGAGCTTATCGGGCCACTGGCGGAAGGAACAACGCCACGCAGCGGATCGGGATCGGCCTCAATTTCATCCTCATCTTCCCCTACATCACCCTGCGTCGTCTGAGAGGTATACGGAACGAAGGCTGTCCGTGCCTGATTGCCGTCGCGCAGCGGGTCGGGGTCGGCCTCAATTTCATCCTCATCCTCCCCTACATCACCCTGAGTCGTCTGAGAGGTGTACGCCACGAAGGCTGTCCGTGCCTGATTGCCGTCGCGCAGCGGGTCGGGGTCGGCCTCAATTTCATCCTCATCCTCCCCTACATCACCCTGCGTCGTCTGAGAGGAATGCGCCACGAAGGCTGTTTGGACTCTATTCTGACGAGACGGGGCCAGCGGATCACGACGAACACGAAACAAATAGGAACCGGGGCGACGAACGTTAACAACCACATGGACCAAAGAACGTTCGACCACAGCCAAATTACGCGACATATCCAACCCACACTCTGCCCCTACGATCGCCAGCGAAGTCGTATCGAAGCTCGAAGAGCTCACACTCAACAAACCGGCAGCAGGCACGTCGACGCGAACCACTTGCGACGCATGATCAGAAGCGTCAAAAAACCGTGTCGTGGCATCCAGTGCCACCGGCACAGCGTCAAGACAGGGATTCGAAACATTTTGATCGAACGTGGCGTAGCTCGGTACTGTACAGATCCAACACAATACAAAAGCGATCGAAAAGAACGAACACAACTTCGAAGAACAATCAATAGACATGGCATCTCCTTCTCGGGTCTTGCTCGGACCCGAACCTTTCAATTGACTGCCAGGTTCGCTGGCACGATTTCCACAAAGGAAAACAACAACATAGGCAGGAGCAACCGATCGGTCTTGAAGACGAACTGGCCGTTTTGTGTCCGTCCTGTTTCCTGGTCTTGCTTGAATGGACGGACCCATCCAAAATTTTTCATAGAAAAATCCAAGAATTATTCGAGCAGCCTCCCAACATCACGCGTCTCGCATGTCAGTAGACTTGGCTTCTGAGCTTCCAAGAGTCAGAAGAATGCGTCAGAAACCGGAAAAGCCGCTGCACTTCGCGCAACCCGACTTGGAGCCCGACGACAGCGTGCCGGCCGAAAGAACGGCGATCGAGAAAAGAATGAGCGGACACGGAACTCAGCAACGCACGCGGTGGTGGCACCGCAAGTCAACTAAGAGTGCCAAGGAGATTTTTGTCGACCACGTCGACTTGATCGCACGCGTTGCGAAGTCCGCTGCCCGGCGGGCAGGCTTCTCCAAGGAAGATGCCGAGGACTTCCATTCCAAAGTCAATGTCAAACTAATCAGCGACAACTATGCCGTCTTACAGAAGCATCGTGGCGAGAGTTCCGTCGCGACCTTTCTGACGGTCGTCATCAACAACCAATTGCGGGACTTTCGCAACCACAAGTTGGGTAAGTTCCGGTATTCCGCCAAAGCCATCAAACTGGGAGAGACCGCCAAGGCTCTCGAGTTGCTGATCGCACGAGACGGGCACAAACCCGAGACGGCGATCGATATGCTGAAGCGCCAGCGCAAGCTCGAGGAAACCCCACACGAATTGTTGCAGCTGGTCGACCAACTCCCCCGTCGACCACCTCCGCGCCGGTTCGTAGGCGAGGAGACCCTGGAACAGGCCCAGCATGCTCTACCCCAAAGTGATACCGAACATAGAGTTGTGGACGCTGAGCGAGAGGCACTCGCTCGGGACGTGACCCGGATACTCAACCTTGCGCTGAAGACCTTGAGCCCCGAGGATCTGCTGATCCTCAAGATGCACTATCGAGACGGCTGCAAAATTTCGACGATTGCTACCACCCTGAAGTTAGAGCAAAGACCCCTTTACAACCGACGGGCGAAGTGTCTTGCTGCGCTCGAACGAGTTCTCGAAGCCGAGGGCTTGACCTGGGAGAAGGTGCGCGAGACTCTAGGATGGCACGGCGAAGATCTCCAGGCCAACTTCGGAGACGAGCACTCGGAGCAGGGCGACAGCACCCATCTCTCCGACAACAAGACGAAGTCTGAATCAAAAGCCCCAGATCAGGACGAAAGTCCAGGATCAGGTCCGTCTAAATGAGCATGCGAATAGCACACGGAGAAGGATCTTGACGACGCTCGAAGAAGCACCCGACTTGGAAGACCTGGCGGCCTACGTCGACGGTCGATTGTCGGGAGCCTCGAAGGCTCGTGTCGAGGCGCATTTGCTGCATGATGAGGACTACTACGATGTCTTCATGGAAACCGTGAAGTTCAAGGAGGAGCAGACACTGGAGGCCGCCCCCGACGAAGATAAGGTCGTGCGCTGGCCCGGGCTGCGAGTCATCGTCCCGCTGGTTGCTGCAGCAATGTTGGTGATGGCTCTCAGGCACTCGATGCTTTCCGTAACTCAACGGCCAGGCGAGCTTGTCGCGAGCCTTGACCCGACCGCTATCGTGGCAGTGCAGGGTTGGGAGGACGCAGGCTGGTCGAATCTGCGTGGCGGCGACCCAATCACAGCGGATCAGGCGCTCGCTTACCGTCTCGGAGTGCGATCAATCGATCTGAGAGTGGCGTTGGCGGCCAAGGACTTCAAAAATGCGCTCGAATTCGCCCGAACCATCAACTCTCGAATGACATCCAACACCTGGTTGTTTCCTGATGGAGCACCAGGATATGACGCCTTGCTCGACCAACTCGCAGTTGCGTTTGATCATCCAGATCTGGCCGATGTTGAAACTCTCTTGGCCTCAGCAGTCGCTGCAGAGGCCGACCTCCTGCTCTCCCCGGAAGACTTTTCCGATGTCCGCCCATTCATCGACATGGGTCGCTGGGTGGAGCTTGGGCGCCTTGCAGCGTTGAGTCGAGAGCCTTCAGTGCTTCGCGACGCTTTGCGGGCAGCGAAGACATGGCACAACAGTTCGATCAATCAGCAGGCCCAAACCTTGGCAACCTTGCGCAAGAAGAAAACGCTCGGACCCGCAGACTTCGATCAAGCGTTCGATACGTTCTCGAAGATCAACGAAATTCTGGTTGAAACACGCGGCCTCTAGTGGCCAACCTCTAGCGGTCGACGTAGCCATCCCGTGCCCTTACATTCAGTCCACGGCCAGTAACGTCGACAACAACCGGTCGCCACGACCCATCGTTGCGCCGGGGCTCAGGATCGTAGCCGAGGGCGTACTGCTGCCGAAGTTCGGCAAGGATGTCCTCGAAGGCCAGTTCGACGCTCTCGAGACTCGGCACGCTCACGATACGGCCGCCGCTTTCTTTGACAACTCGCTCCAATCGCTCGTAAAGCTCTCGCGAAGCCTCGGCATCACGCCACGAGTTGGTTGGGATCAGGTGGACCGGTACCAATGGGTTGGCACCTCTGATATCTCCCAGGTGTCGGCCAACACTCGGTTCGAAGGCGGTCAGGCGGACCCAATAAATCAAAGCTTGGCTGCGCCGAGCAACCTGCCGGATCTGCTCGGTCTCGAGCACGCTGTGGGCGTCCCAGCCATCGGACAGTAAAATCACCACCCGGCGTCCTTGGCGTGCCTCGAGCAGCGTCAACGCCATGTGCAAGTGGTCGAGCACCGCCGTACCGCCAGCATCTTCGACGGTATTGAGGGTTTCTGCCAGCGGAGCGCTATCGCCACTCCAGGGGGTGATAGCCAACAACCGGTCGGAGAACACCATCAGCTTCGCTTCATCGAGGGGGCGCATCCCGTGGACAAAACGATGAGCCCCTACCAACGAAGTCCGCAGCTGTCGCCCGTGCATCGATCCGCTGCCGTCGATCATGATCAGGGCGGTGAATGGGATGTCGCCGCGGGCAAAGGTGACGAGCTGCTGAGCCCTCCCTTCGTCGACGATCCGAAAGTCACCGGGCTCTAGATCGAGGACTCGTTCGCCACTACGACGACTGACCGTGACGTACAGCTGCTGGAGCTCAACCTCCAATTGTTCGTGCACCGCGATGCGTGGCGTTGTGCGCGTCGCGCTGCCGAGGGCGCCGTCTGGACCGAACACAACAACTTCGATGCGGCGCTCTCGGTTCTCGGGACCGACGTCTACCAACCACCTGTAGGAGACCTCAGGCAAACCGTCGACCCCCTGCTCATCCATTGGCCGAGCGTCAATCCGTTGACCATCCATCGTCAGTTCAACCCGTTCGATCGGCTCTGTAGACTCAATGCTGACGGCAATTTCAGTCTGATCAAAAATCGCCTGGCCAGGGGACGGCTTGTCAATCTGAATCCGCACACTGGCTCCATTCTCGGCGGCACCCGCCCATTGGACACACCAACACACACCTAATAAGAGGCCGAGCAGCGTGGTCCTCACCATGCTGGGTTCTCCGGGCATTCGCTCAAGGTCAGCAGGTTGCCGGGGTTCTCTTCCAACAGCCGAATAAGCGCTGTGGCCAGGGCAGTCTTGCGCTGCTCCACCACTCGTTCGAGACGGCGGCGCTCCTGATCAAGCTCGTCGCGTCGCGGATCACAGTACTTGGAGCGCGGCGTGAGACCAGAGTCACCACCCCATTCGGACTCCACCTCCTGCACTAACGTTGAAGACACTTGCCAATCTTCATGCAACAAGTTGGACAGCTGGAGCCGAAGTCGAACATTGTCCGGGAAGTGCTCCGAGCCCTCTCGCAAAATCACCAGTGCTCGGCCAAGATCAGTCTCCGCCAGCAGCCGTCCGGCCTCCTGGTAAGCAATGATCCGTAGCCAGTCGGGTTGTTGGCGCCTGGCAATGGCCTCCAACTCATGAGCATCGGTGGCACCGATACGCTGCCGGTTGATTGCCCATCGCAAAACAATCTCAGGATCCTCTGGACGTGCCCCGGCCAACAAGGAGAGGTGTTTCGCAGCCCTACGATAGTTGCCGGATCGCTCTTCCAGAAACGCCGCCCAATACCGCGCGGCAAAGTGATCGGGGGCAAGGTCGAGTACCCGCAGGTAGACCTCTCGAGTTTCCACTCCAGTCTCGAACAGCGTCAGATTCTGCAGCGTGTCGGCGAGACTCACGAGCATCGCAACCGTATTGCTCAATGCTTCGCTCGAGGGGGCGTGGCGACGATAGCCGTCGAGCGTCGCAAAAACCTGGTCCTTGTTGGGTTCAGCGAGCCAAGGCCGGAACACCTTCGACATATGCTCTTCATAAGTTAGATGGTGGAGTTGAGACAAGGCAAGCAGCGCCTCTGGCTCAAAGTCCAGCAACCACCGATAGGTTGTCTTCTGGATCTCTCGCAGACAGTTGCTCCCGCGTAGGCGACGATTCAGAATGGCCGGCCGTTTCGGCAGGTTGATGGCATACCTGAAACTCCGCCCTGCACTCCCGTAGGGCAAACGTGGGTACGTGTCGACGGTGATCTCGAAGCCTACTTGATCGCTGAAGAAACGGTGCTCCAGATCCGCAAGCTGGGCTACCGCATCCGGAGTACCTTCTGCCCAGGCCACCACGACCGACAGATAAGCCTGTTCGAACCTGCGTTCGACGTCAGGTTCGACGGAGCTCTCCTCAGCTTCGAGCCCGAACGAAAGGCCACAGATCAGGACAAAGCCAACCCATCCGAGTCTGAGTGTCCTCGTGGCGGAACGCCACCGTCCCCGATCGGGCGGACAGTAGTCGCCCGCAGGCGTGGCAGGGGCAAACAAGGCTTCAGTCAAGCCTCGCGACTTGATCGCCTGAGACTCTCCAAGGGCTATCGAATCAATCCTTTGCATGAGAATCCACGTGATTCACCAACTCGCCAGCGTAACGAAGGTATGCTGTCGACACGCGCTATCTTGTACTCTTAAAGCAATGATCAAGCCAAGCACGATCACGGCGAAGGAACCGATCACCCAGCTCCGCGAGTTTGCTCTCGCCATCGTCCAGGGCGATAGCCTCGACGTCAAGTTGAGTCCACCATCCCTTTCCCCGGCAGAAGGCCAACGGTGCGTCGCCTTGTCAGACGAAGCACCTGGAACCGCCTTACGATTGGCCCAACCCGGCCGACCCGCGGAGCTGGCAATCCAACCAGGGCGCGATGTTCGAGTCCCGTCGATCGAGGGCTTCGCCGACCGAGAGCAACGGGTGCGTATCCTGCACGCCCTTGCCAACCACGAGCTACAAGCGGCCGAGCTATTCGCTTGGGCGCTGCTCGCTTTTCCCGACGCTCCCTCCGACTTTCGGCAAGGTCTGCTCCACATCCTCACTGATGAGCAACGCCATACGCGAATGTACATCGCGAGACTAGAAGCTTGTGGGGCGTCATTTGGTGACTATCCGGTCAGTGGCTATTTCTGGAACAAAATCGACACCCTCTGCTCGCCGCTGGACTTCATTTGTGCCATGTCATTAACCTTCGAAAATGCCAACCTCGATCACACCATCGACTACGCTGCAGCAGCACGACGAGCTGGCGACCACAAAACCGCTACGGTGATCGATCGAGTACATCGCGACGAAGTTGAGCACGTCCGGTTTGGCTGGCAATGGCTTCAGTTATTCAAGCGCGAGGACCACACCGCTTGGCAGGCTTACGGCGAGCACCTGACTTGGCCGCTACGCCCTGCCAAAGCTCGCGGCAAAACGTTTCATCGCCAAGGCCGGGATGCAGCTGGGTTGGATGCCGAGTTCATTCGACGGCTCGAAGAGAGCTTGGGTTGAGCCAATCGGCAGGCTCGCAAACCACGTCAAGGGTTTTGACAGGCCGGATCGTCGGAAATCTCGATTGTGAGTCGGAGTTCGCACGCGAGGCGGCCTTGGCTGAGGGTACCCCTCTGCGGCAAGGCCCCCTTTCGCGACGCGCGCTGGCGACAATTGCCGGCGCGGCAACCCTGCTGCGCGTCTTCGCTCGGCCGGGTGACCGGCTGTGGTTACCAGCCCCGGTTGAGGCGGAGTCGATGTGCCCTGTCGACGGCCTGCCACGCCCCGAACTAGACAGCGGATCGCTGTGCGATCTCGCACCGAGCCAGACGGTCCTCGCCTGGGGGGAGACTCGAACGATCGCTGCTGAACGAGCACGAGGGCAGTCCAGCAACGATGACGACACGGCAACAGAAAGCCTATCGGAACTGCTCTGGGCCACCCCGTCAACCCCAACCGCAACCGCCAGCACAATCAACGATCGCCGTTTTTGCCAGACCTTGGCATCCACCCTCGGTTGCCGCCTGCCTGGGGCCCGCATGGTCGCTTCGCGACGAGCGCTCGAGGCCCACCTCACGACCGGCGGCGCCAGCGCCTCGATTGACCACAGTTGGGTGCTGAAGGCTCGATTTTCGGCCGCCGGAAGATGGCGCGCCATCCAGCGCCCTGGCTCAAACCTGGCGCCAGCCCGTATCGACCGCCTGTTCGATCGCCACGGCGCCCTCCTGTTCGAGCCTTGGATGGAGCGCGTTGACGACATCGGCTACAGTGCGCTGCTGACACCTCAGGGCCTGACCCGGATCGGATGCCATCGCCTCCTAGTGGACTCGGCAGGGCACTTCCGGGGCGTCGAGCTTTTGGTTGATGCTGACTCCCAAAACTTCCCCTGGCTCGACGTTGCTGAGACGGCAGAACTCGAACGTGTACTCGAGGGGGTCTCCGCAGCGCTTCAGCGTGAAGGCCACACCGGCCCCTTCGGTATCGACGCTTGGCGGTATCGAACCAGGGATGGCCAGATCCTGTTGCAGCCGCTCGGCGAAATCAACGGTCGCATGACGTTTGGTTTGGTAGCGCGGGCACTGGTCAACCGACTACGAACACGGCTCGAACCACGCTACCGCGAGCCTGGATGCCGAGCCCAACTCCGCTTCGGCAGACAGCTACCGAGTGAGCATGCGGCCCGCCCGGCACCGGTCAAAACCGTCCCGCTCTATCGAGCCTTGCACCCCACAGAGCAAGCGATCTGGCTCGAGTTTTGTCCACCCCGCCCCTGATGGCTTCCATGTCGCCAACTTAGTCCTCGCGAGGACGTAATCTAGCGACTATGAGACGACACCAACTCTTGATCATGTTCGCTTTGGGTATCTTTCTTGCCACCACAGCCGGTGCGACCACAGCCGGTGCGGTGCCAGTCCACACGACACAGCTGGATGAGGCGTTCACTCAGTTTTGGCAAGCTGAAGACACCGAACAAACAGCAGCAGCGGTGCAAGCTATCCTCGACACCGGCGCCACCTTCGACGAGGTCCACCAACGGTTGGAAGCCGGCCGGCCCTACTCCGACAACGTCGACACCGGGCGTGTGGACCTGACCCACCGCACGTCGGACCGAGTCCGGCATCACTACCGGGTCTTGGTCCCCAAGAGTTACGACTCGGCTAGACGATACCCGGTGAGGTTCTATCTCCATGGCGGCGTGTCTCGCCCGGCCTGGAGAAAAGGTGGCGCGTGGTGGAGCGGTTATGATCGGTTCGAAGATCCGGATCGGATCTCGGTGTTTCCGTCGTCGTGGGATAGCTCAATGTGGTGGCAGGCACGACAGGCGGAAAACCTGCCAGCAATCCTCGCGACGCTCAAGCGGACGTATAACGTCGACGAAAATGCCGTCCACATGATCGGTATCTCGGACGGCGCTACCGGTGCCTATTTTTTCGCCTTTCGCGCTCCGACACCATGGGCCTCGTTCCTACCGTTCATCGGCCACCCCGCCGTACTTGCCAACAAGCGGCTAGGGGTCGACGGCGAGATGTACCCCCGTAATCTGCTCGACCGTCCGTTCTTCATCGTCAATTCTGGCAACGACCGGCTTTATCCGACACAGCGGGTGATCCCGTACCTCGATCTCATGCAACGCGCCGGAGCACGGATCGCCTTCCACCCCCAACCCGAGGCTGGCCACGACACCAGCTGGTGGCCGGCGGAGGCGGAAAACATCCGGACGTTCATCGCCGAACATCAACGCGACCCGCTACCTGACCGCCTGGCCTGGGAAACCGAACGCACCGACCGTTACCACCGCAACCATTGGTTGCTGATCACCGAGCTCGGTAACGCGGATCACGAAACGGACCTCGACCCGCTCAACTCGCTCGAGTCTCCGCCTTCGTTGGGTCTGCGTCCAGACCCGGAGAGCGACCGCGGCGTTCGGGTCTTGAAAGTCACTCCCGGTGGCATCGCCTACACGGCCGGGATTCAGAAGGGTGACGTGATCGTCAATGTCGAAGGGCAACCCACCTCAACCCTCGATCAGCTAAGCCAGGTTTTCGCTGCAGTGGCCAATCGGGGGGCCAAGTTGCGGGCTGGTCTGTTACGCGATGGCCAGCGTCACGAGCTCGAGATGCATATTCCCGCAGCCCCGTCGTCGACGACCGAGGCTTTTGCGCATGATGCCGGCTCGGGCCGAATCGAACTCGTGCGCCGCGACAACGTCATCCAAGTCCACACCCAAGGCGTGCGACGCTACAAAGTGTTGCTGTCGCCGGACGAGATCAACTTCGATCGTCCGATCACTATCCTGACCAATGGTCGAGAGTCGTGGAATGGCCTGCAGCAACCAAGCGTTGAAACACTCCTAGAGTGGGCGGCCCGAGATCATGACCGCACGATGTTGTTCGGTGCCGAGCTGGAAATCGAGTTATAGCGGCTCTTCCGCTTAGCCGAATAGGCACATAGAATCTCAGGAATGAAGACATTGTTGGTTCTGCGGCACGGTAAGTCGAGTTGGGGGAATTCGAACACTCGTGATCACGACCGCCCGCTCAAGCCTCGAGGCGAGCGAGCAGCACGGCGGATGGGTCAGGAACTTCGGTTACGCGGACTTGTCCCTGATTTGATCATCTCCTCAACCGCCGAACGTGCCCGCACTACGGCTCAACTGGCAGCCGCGGCGGCAGGCACGGCTGACGCCGTCATCGAAACCCGAGAGCTTTACCTGACCGATGTTTCGCACCAACTCGAGACCCTGGCCAATGCTGTTGGAGATGGCGTGGCAACTGCCATGATTGTCGGTCACAATCCGACGCTCGAGGACTTGACTGAGCAACTCACCGGCGAAGATTTGCGGTTGACGACCGGCAACCTTGTCCGCATCAACCTCGACATCGAGTCTTGGAGCGATCTGCCGCAGGCCAGCGGGTCGCTGGGCTTCGTGCTCCGACCCGATGAGCTACCACCACTGTCTTCTTGAGACGGCGTCGTCCTGAGACGGTCTCCTCCTGAAAACGGTGTCAGCTATCGAGGACTTCGCGAACTTTATCGATCAGTTCCATCGGCATATAGGGCTTGTGGAGGAAACCCGCGAGGCCTTCCCCGACAATCCGACGGGTGGCCTCGTCCTCGTCGTAGCCGCTCGACAGGATGACCTTGAGATCGGGCCGCAGCTTACGCAGCTCGCGGAAGGTTGCAGCACCGTCGAGATGAGGCATCGTGACGTCGAGTAACACGCCGGAAAACTCGAGTGCATGGGGGCGAAAGACTTCGATCGCTTCCCGGCCGTCCTCGGCGGTCATCACTTGAAACCCGAACTTCTCCAGTACCCGCTGGGCCAACAGCCGAACCATCGGTTCGTCATCAACCACCATCATCAGACCTTCGCCACTCCAGTTCGGGGCTGCCAAATTCGGGGTGGCTGCCATCGCGGTGGCACCGGTTTCTACCAGCTCCAGGTCACTGGCCGGAGCATCCCTGATCGTTTCGTTCACCCCCGATTCGGCGTCTTGGATCCTGCCGGTGAAGGTCAACATCTCATTCGTCAAGCCAGCGGCACGGAGGGCGGCATCTTCTACCTCCCGAATCAACGGACGGCACGAGGAAAACGACGAAAGGTCCATCAACGCCAGGCCAGCATTACCCAGAATCCCAACCAGCAGATTGTTGAGGTCATGAGCGATCGTGCTGGCGTAGTGCCCGAGCCCTTCAATGTCTCCACTCGGCCGTGGAGAGCCGCCCTCGCGCTCTCCCTTGGCTTCTAGTAGTCGCGCTTCGAGCAACTGAATTTGACGCATCAGCTGCTCGCGGCTTGGAGTCGAGTGATCCACTAGTTGACCGCCGAAAGGACTTGGCGCAGTTGGTATAACAGTCGGTCAGCGGAAAACGGTTTCTGAATCAAGGCCATCGCTGGATCAGTAAATTTGGTCCTGTCCGAGTCTTCTGAATATCCCGACATGTAGAGCACCTTGATCTCCGACCGTTCCTGGCGGGCCTGGCAAGCCAGCTCTGGCCCAGTTAAGCCCGGCATCACAACATCGGTCAACAAGAGGTGGACATCTTTTACTGTTTGCTCGAGAAGATGGATTGCAGCTTTGCCATTACGTGCCGACAACACATCATATCCGTGACCTTCCAACATGGTGCCGATCACGGCTCGCACCGGTTCGTCATCTTCTACCAGCAAAATAGTCTCCGAGCCGTTCAGGTTCAACACCGGATCGCGGGCCAAGGCTGACGAGGCATCGGTTGACGCTTGGTCGATGATCGGTAGATAGGTCCGAAACGTCGTCCCTCGACCCAGCGTGCTCTCGACCGTAATACAACCACCAATCTGGTCCAAAATTGCTTTGACGGTCGACAAGCCCAGGCCGGTCCCACGCCCCGCCATTTTGGTGGTAAAGAACGGCTCGAAAATCTGCTGTACAGTGGCTTCGTCCATGCCACACCCAGTGTCTGAAACACTCAACACAGCATACCGGCCAGGGTCGATTCTCTGCCCCGCGGGCTGGCCTCGTTCCAACTCGACGATCGATGTCTCGAGCAGCAGTTGCCCGCCTTCGGGCATGGCGTCGCGAGCGTTGACCGCCAAATTGATGACGATCTGTTCGATCTGCCCTGGATCAACCTTGACCCAACAAAAACCGGTCTCCAATTGCACCTTCAACTCGACCCGTTCACCCAGCAGATAACGTAGCATCTCGTCGACCTCTTTGACCACTTCGGTCAAGTCGAGGTTCGACGGCTGAACGATCTGCCGACGACTGAAGGCCAGGAGCCGTCGAGTCAACGAAGCCGCCCGCTGCGCCGCTTGGTCGATAGCGACAACAAATCGATTCGGTTCGCGGTTTTCAGTCGCCTGCCGCTGCAGCAGAAGCTCGCTATAGCCGGTGATCACCATCAGTAGATTGTTGAAGTCATGCGCGATACCCCCGGTGAGCTGACCGACAACTTCCATCTTCTGAGATTGCCGAAGCTGCCCCTCGAGGAGCTTTTGTTCGGTGGTGTCCCGACCCACCGATTGGAACTCCACGAGCTGTCCAGCGCCATCGAATAGCGCCCGGTCCGTCCACTGCAGCCACCGAGAACCGGCCCCGTCCTCGTCTACGCATTGTTCGCGAGTTCGGATCGGCTGATGATGATCCAGAGAGGCCAACTGAGTCGCGAACTCCACGCGATCCTTGTCGACAGCAACGGAGAAGATTTCCCGTCCCAGAACAGCCTCAGACTCTGCGCCGAAGAAGCGACAGAACGCCTCGTTGACGAAGGTCAGTTCGCCATTGGGCAGGTAACGGCAAACCAGCTCAGCCTGATCCTCGACCACTGCACGATAACGCCGTTCACTCTCTTCCAAACGACTGGCGGCCTTCCAGCGCTCGAGCGCATAACGAATCGACCGTACCAACAAGGACGGAGACATATCCGCCTTGGATAGAAAATCCTGTGCACCGTGGCGTACCGCACGCTCCGCCATCTGTTCGTCTTCGAAACCGGTCAGCACGATCACCGGCACCCACGGTGCGGCTTCTCGCAAGCGCTGAAACGTGCCATAACCCTCGCTATCCGGCAGCGAGAGATCAAGCAGCACGAGATCGATACGCTCGGAGCCGAGGATCTCCAAACCCACCGCCAACCGATCGGCACGTTTGACCATCAAACCCCGTGCCGAAGGATCTTCCAGGTAACGCTGGATAACGTGGGCATACATCGGGTCGTCCTCGATCATCAGGACAGTCGCCGATGAAGTCGGCAGGAGCGGAGGGGCAATCATGGTTCGAATTTTTAACGCTTGTAGACTCAAGACTATCAAGCAGCAAAACCCCCAATATGACGATTTGTGTTTCGCCGGTTGGAAGCAGTTCGCTGATTGTAAGAGCTGGCCACACTGGGAGCTATACTCTCAGTTGTAGATAGGCTGTCGAGATGTGTCGGTATGAGTTCCAATCCGATTGAACCCTGGTGAAGAAAACCCTGACTCTTGGCAGCCTCGCCCTTTTGGTGATGGGCGCTCTTCTGTGGTTGGCAAATGACCTACCGCGGCAGATCGTCCAAGGGATCTTGGCGAAACAGCTGGGCGCTCGGGCTCACTTGGGTGAGCTCGACATCGTCACGTCGCACCAGATCCGCCTCGTCGACTTACGAATCGACCAAGTGCAAGCCTACCCTTTCGTCGACGAGCTGCGATTCGCGGAGGTCTGGCTCGAAGGTCCGCTGCGAGAGATTGCCAAGAGTCGTTTTCGTCAAGTCCGCATCGTCGGCATGCAAATCGATCTGACGCCTGCTCCGGCGCTCGAAGTCCCTGAACGGCCACTGCCGATCATCGACGAGCTCGTCATCGAGCCAACGATCCTGCAGATAACACCTGCTGACCGATCGGAGGCAGCTGCTCAGCTGAGCCTCGAAGCCACGATCTATGACGTAGGAACCCGGGCCTACGGCACATTGAACGCGGTGTCCCCGAGTCTGCTCGTTGGCCCGCTCCTCATGCTGGCCAGTCCCACCGGCGCAGTTCCTATTGTCGGTCAGCTCGAAGACCTCCAACTCGATCTACAGTTTGATCACGCGACCAGCCGAGTTGACATGAGCACCTCCCGCACCACCCTGGCCCGGAAATCGACCACCACAGACCGCGGGCCAACCGGTCAAAACGTCGCTCTCGCCGAGTTCTCAGAGCTGCGGTTCAACGTCACTTCCGAGGCCACGATAATCACCGCTGAACTTGCTGCGACTGAGCTCTCACTGACTCTCGCTGGCGAAGTCGCGACGATCGAGCACCCTCGCGTCGGCGGTTCCCTCACACAAGCGCCGGACGGCCTGTTTCATTTCGAAGCCATCCCGCAGATTGCGGGGCTCAGGTCCGGCCGCATCAACGCGGACTGGGATCCTGCTAGCCAGCGTTTGACGGACCTGGGAGCGGAGATTGACGGTCTCGATCTGACACGATGGTTGCCGGGGTCGGGGCTCGACGGCGACCTTGATGCCCGGCTGCAGAAGGTTGATGATCAGGCCACAGTCCGGGTTACGGTATCCCCTCGACGCTGGCAGTTGACGCCCGAACGTTCACTCCTATTCGATGACGGTGCGATCCTTCAAATCGACAGCCGACTCGCTTTTCAACCGATAGCCGCACTGCAAGTCCCGGAACTGGCTGGACCGATCGAAGCCCGCCTCGACTTACCTGCCGGCAGCGGCCAGTGGGATGCCTGGACAATCCCGGAGCCGGCCTTCCCGCTTACCGCTAAAGTCCGCGGGACGTGGCAATTGGGCAACCCTGGAGAGTTCGACCCGAGCAACCAAGACGGGCGGTTCGAGGGCGAGGTGAACCTCGACAGCCGAGGCCTCGGACAGCTTTCTAGCCAAGGTGACCTTTGGATGGATGAAGGCAAGACAACCGCCGACTTGGACTGGCGATGGAAAACGCCGCATCTCGCAAAGGCTATTACCACGCTCACCCTGGCTGGGCTGCCGGCACTGGCTTTCGATCTCACGGGCAAGGCCGACGTTCGAGGCAAACTCAGTGGTTCGCTGCCCAACCCAACCCTCCGAGGACAACTTCGGCTCGAAGGCCTGACCGCCAAAGCCACGGATTGGCAGCTTACGGAAAGTAGCGCATCAACCGCTTGGAGTTGGCAAAGTCGTCAGAGCACATTCCGCTTGAGCGACCTGAATGCGACCGGCTCGATCCGAGCTGGCGAGCTCGCACCGATTCCATGGCGGCTCGAGGCAACCGGTTGGAGCCAAGTCGACGCCAGCCGGGGCGAACTCCATTCAGCGACCGTGAGCTCTCCTGGCCTGGGGACAGCTCGAGCGAACATCGCTTGGCAAACGTCAGCTCTGGGCACTACCCAGGCCGCCGGTGGTCTGACTTTCAGCGACGCAGACCTGACGCAGTGGCGGGCAATCATGCCACCGGTGGTCACCAGTCAACTGCCAACAGAATTCGAGATCCAAGGGATGCTACAGGGCGAGTTGCAGGGGCAGCTGGCAGAAGACTCGACCTGGCAGATCGAGGGGCCGCTCGAACTGGCCTCGGCCGGTTTTTCCGATAGCGGCGGCGGCCGTGTCCTGCTCGATCTTGCAGGCCGCTGGCAAGTGCGAGTGGACGGCGGCACCACCGCGCCGATCAACCTCGACGCCAGAGGATCCCTCGGCGGATTTCAATTGTTGTGGGGTACCTTCTATGGCGACTTCTCGCAGATCGAGACCAACCTCGACGTGCGAGCGATGCTGCCATCCCTGGCGCATCCCGAACCCGCACCATGGCATCTAGAAGCGATCGCCGCATTGCCTGGCGGCCCAACCCTCCAAGCCACCCTCGATAGCCCGACCGAAGAGCTTGGCCTGCGTTACACCCTGACGCTCGAGGACTCCGATCTCGAGACCACCCATGCTCAGTATTTATCACCCTTGCTCGCCGAACAGATTGGCCAGCTGACCCTTGGGGGTGCGCTCTCGGTTCAGTCTAGAGGTAGCTATCACGGCACCGATGGGCCGTTTGCATGGAGTCTTGCCGGTGACCTTGAGTTGACCAACTTCGAGCTCGGCAGCGGCGGCGGACAGGCCGCTGTCACCGGACTTCGGCTCAGCCTCCCTTTCGATATGCGACGCCGATTGACTACCACACCGGATTTTAGTGGCCCGCGGCTCAGTGGTCACCTGGCGTTTGATCAACTCGCCGTGCGCGGCCTCGAACTGCCTCCAACGGACACCGATCTGATCATCGAAGCAGATTCGGTGGGTCTGGAACAGGCTCTTTCGCTCGATATCCTCGGCGGACTCGTCGCGCTGGAGCAACTGACCCTGAAAGATCTGTTGCGACCTGAGCGTCATCTCGAAACGGGTCTCTTGCTGTCGGAGATATCCCTCGAGCGGCTCTCTTCGGCGATGGGGATCTTTCCTCTGGAAGGGGCACTCGATGGCCACTTCCAGACCGCTCGGCTGTCACCAGACCGGCTGTTCGTCGACGGTGGCGGTCAGATCTCTATGTTCGGCGGGACTGTTGATCTGCATGACATTTCTGGAGAAGACATTCTCTCCCGCTTTCCAAAGCTCAAGCTGTCGGCAGATTTCGAGAATATCGACCTCGGTCGGCTGACACGTCGGATCGATTTTGGCGAAATGACCGGCGTCCTGCGCGGTTCGCTGAGGAATTGTGAGCTCTTTCGAGGTGTTCCGGTGCGGTTCTCGGGCAAGCTCGAGACTGTCGATCTGCCAGGAGTGCGGCGCACCATCGACGTCAAAGCCATCAACAATTTGACAATCCTCAGTACCGGTCAAGGCACCAATGTCTTTGATCGAGGCCTGCAAAAATTCTTCAAGCGGTACACCTATGAACGCCTCGCCGTCAGCCTCCGCTTGGCCGATGACGTCCTGCTGCTGCGCGGCGAGCAACGTGGAGACAAAGAACTTTTTCTCAGCGGCCGCCTGCCTTTCCGCATCGACGTCGTCAACGCTCAGCCCGGAAAGACGGTCTCCTTTCAATCCATGATGGGACGCCTCCGCAGCCTCGACTTCTCCAGCGCCACATCAAAGCCTTAAAGACCATGCACACTGAACAGCGATGATAGGATTGGTGCTTGAGTTCTTAGAGACGGTTGAGTTCTAGGGACGGTAGAGTTCTAGAGACGGTAAGGAGAAACACATGCAACGTCATTGGATCGCGGTCAGCCTCATCGTCTCGGCACTTGTTGCTGCCGCTTGCGTCACTATCAATGTCTATTTTCCAGAAGCTGAGGTGAAAGACCTCGCCGAGCAGATCGAAGACGCGGTCGCACGCGAGGCAGCCGAGGGGGACGGTTCCGCTGCCGAGTCCGCAGCCGCTTCAAGGGATGACGGTGACGGTACTCCAGGCGCGGAACCGGATGACGCCTCGTTGCGTGGACCACAAGATGTCTCGTTGGTAGAGACACAAGATGTGTCGTTTGGGAAGACACAAAATGTGTCGTTTGGGGAGACACAAAATGTGTCGTGGTTGCGCGAATCGCTCGACATGGCGGTCGGCGCGACGCTCTATCTGCTCAGCCCAACACCAGCCTACGCTCAAAACAATGACGTGGCCGCACCGGAGATCAGCAATCCGGCGATCCGCAAGATCATTCAGTCCCGAGGCGCGCGGGTGAGTGAACTCGACAAGCACAAAACATCGGGAGCCTTGGCCGAATCCAACCAAGCGCTGGTTGTGGTCCGCCAGCTCGACGCACTACCTCTCCAGCAACGGGCTGCGGTCCAGAAGTTGGTCAAGGCCGAAAACGCCGACCGTGAGCGCATGTTCGAAGAGATTGCGGCTGCAACTGGCACCGATCTCTCACAACTGCCCAAAATCCGCTCTACCTATGCCGCTACCTTGCGTCAAAACGCCCGCCCTGGCGATTGGATCCAACAGCCTGACGGAACATACCGCCAGAAGTAACGCCTGAGGATCAGTCTCAATTCGGCTCGAGCTGGATCTCGCTCATCAACGCCAAGAGGTTGTGGTCTGGATCGCGAAAGAACGCCATCCAGATCTCTCGGTCGGCAAGTCTTGCGACCAACTCTGGATCACGCTCGAACGTCACGCCACGATTGAGAAGGGTCTTGGCTGCTGCCTGAATATCTTCAACCGTATAGTAGATATTCGACGAATGGTGGTCGCTGCCGCTGCTATCGGGCAGGGTCAACATGAGGCGCACGCCGCCGCAGTCGAAGAACGCCAGCCCTGGTGGGGCTTCAAATAGAAACGTCATCTTCAACGTGTCGCGGTAGAACGCGACCGCTCGACCGAGATCATGGACCGCGATCGAGATCTGTCCGATCTTGTTCAGACTCAACTCTTGGTTAGACGGTGTCTCTTTTTCAGACTGTTTCCCTTGTCCAGACTCTGCCATCGGCGCGCCTCCTTTTCGCTGCTGGGTTCAATGCTCGCTTCGAACCCGGAGGGCTCGGTCAACAGCTGATCCTAATAGATCGGTGATCAACCCGCAGCCGCAGTCGATCGACGAAGCTCCTGTACCCACTTCCAGATCTCGGTGACTTGCTGATCGTCGAGCGTGTCGCGATAGCTTGGCATGGACAACGCCTGACGCTGCCAGAAATGGCGGACGATGGGATTACCTGCCAAGCGTGAACTCGTGCCGTCCAGCACCCATTCGCGGAATTCCGCTTCATTTTCAACCAAGTCGGCAAAATTCCGTCCGACAAACCCCGGGATGAAACCCCCGAGAGAGTCTGGATTGGGTAACCCGCCGGACCCTTCGACACCATGACACGACAGGCAGCCATGTTGGCGAGCCAACTTCCGCCCTGCTGCAACCGTGTCTCCGCCAGCAAGATCAACCCCTTCCATCGCACTGGCGTAAGCGACGAGATCCGAAATCTCGTCGTCGGCAAGACGGTCGCCGTAGGCTGGCATACGGACTCGCTGAGTCTGTAGTCGCTCGGCGACCGCCGGATCGTCGAGCCAAGCTCGCGGAGCGCCGAATCGGATGAACTCTTCGAGATCCTGCCGTGACTCTCCGTACATCATAAAATTGCCGCCTTGAAAGCGCGGCACATTCCCCCATCGGCTGTTGGGATTGGGGATCTCGGTTCCGCGGTACGGCACATGACAACTCAGGCATCCCTGCTCTTCAGCCAGCTGTCGACCGCGCAACACGGGGTTGAGCTCCCACTGCCAGAGCAACCAGCGTAAACCGGGCAATATGCCGACAACCGCAACGAGGCCGATTGCCAGCACGAGCGGCAGGAAACGACGCAAGACGGATCTCAACTGTTGCGAACCGCTATTCCGTTAGAAAGCGATTCCGTTAGGAAGAGGCTTTGGAGCCTGTCACCGTGACGATCTTCATGCCGCCCTTCTCTGCCAGAGAGCCCATCACTTCAACCTTGTCTCCGGCGTGATCTTTGAGTTGCTCGAAAGGCTCGCCATTCTTGTGATCCGCCGCCAACAGCACCAGCGTGCCGTCGTCGGTCAACAACCCCATCGGTTGCCCGTTCTTCACGCACGACTTGGCACAGCCGGCATGATCCTCGCCGTGGGCACCGTTTGCCACATAACAAGCCAAATCGACCACCTCGCCGGTCCAGCTCCCTTCGTCGCCGATTGCAGCAGTACACAGAGACGCGAGCAAAACTAGCACGGACAATGAAACTAAGGTTCTCATCGTTTTTCTCCTAGGAATAGGTTGAACGGCTCGGACTATTTATACAAGCATATCATTTTATTTCACCGACCCTGTTTGTTGGCCATCGATCATACGACAGACAGCTGACCACCAGATCGAATCCCTGCCGTCGCTCCATTGCGACTGGCCTGACGACTGGACGGGTCTATCGACCGGGTATGGTATCGTTGCACCACTATGGGAAAACTCATCAAGTGGGCAGTCATCATCGGGCTAGCCTACCTTGCCTACGCGGAAGGCCCCGGCTTGATCGAGCGTTTCGGCGACGGCGTCGATGACCTGGGGTCGGGTTTGAATCGGGGTGCTGCATCCCTCGGACAAAGTCGATGTGTCCAGGCTGCTGAACAAGCGAGCGAAAGCTTCAGCCACGGCCTCCGAGACTATTCCGAGCCACCGGTCAACATCGACTCCTGGGAAAGATTCAAAGACAAGCTCGAGGGGCTGATCTACGATGCCGAAACCGAGTGCAGTTGTGTTCAAGACTCCTGCCAGCGGGCGACCGATGCGGTCGGTGAGCTCAACAGCCTGATCGCCGACTTTGACGGCAGCCTCCGCGGTAGCAAGGTCGCATTCAATCCGGCACGCCGCCAGGAGACGATCAACCGCTTTCTCAAGCGAGCTCGAGAGCTCGAGCGCCAAGGCAACTGATCGAGCCCGCACACGCTTTTGAGCCTTGTGTTGCTGTCAAAACGCTACACCTGAATAGGTCATCGACTGAACCGTAAAAAAGACACCTATTCGGTGTCTTTTTCGCTCGGTCTTGCGCCGCGCTCCTGGTATCCTCTGCGCACTAAAAATTTGCCTAGAGGCTATTCACCCGCGTCCCCAGGAGAGCATGTATGGCAAGCTCCGAGCAGACTCGTCCGATCGTCGACGTTGCCGCTGGCCTCGACATCCCGCCCGAGCACCTGATCCCCTACGGTTACGACAAAGCCAAAGTCCGGTTGCGAGCCCGTGAATCGGGTCGTCCTCCGGGAAAGTTGGTGCTGGTTTCAGCCATCACACCGACCGACGCAGGCGAGGGCAAAACGACGACATCGATCGGCCTGGCCCAGGGCTTCGCCAAAGTGGGCGAACGGGTCTGCTTGGCCTTACGGGAGCCTTCCTTGGGGCCAATTTTCGGCATGAAGGGCGGAGCCACCGGTGGCGGACGAGCCATCGTAGTGCCCAAAGTCGACATCAACTTGCACTTCACGGGCGACTTCCACGCCATTACCAGTGCCAACAATCTGTTAGCGGCACTGCTAGACAACCACCTGCACCACGACAATTCGCTCGGTATCGAGCAACGCCAGACCATGTGGCGGCGAGTGATCGATCTCAACGATCGCTCTTTACGGCATGTTGTTGTCGGCCTCGGTGGACCTGGCGAAGGCATGCCCCGGGAAACTGGCTTCGACATCACTCCGGCCTCGGAAGTGATGGCGACGCTCTGTTTAGCGGAGGACGAAGACGACTTGCGCAAGCGTCTGAGTCGTATCCTCGTTGCTCTCGACCACGACAAGCAGCCAGTCACCGCCGCTGACCTCAAGGCTGTCGGTGCGATGATGCTCTTGCTCAAGGACGCCTTGCGCCCGAATCTGGTCCAGACCGCCGATGGTGTGCCGGCCTTTGTCCACGGCGGCCCGTTCGCCAACATCGCCCACGGTTGTAATTCCGTGATCGCCACCAAGATGGCGATGAGTCATGCCGATTGGACAATTACCGAAGCGGGTTTTGGTTTTGACCTCGGCGCCGAGAAGTTCTTCGACATCAAGTGTCGCTACGCTGGCCTAAACCCGGCTGCGGTAGTTTTGGTGGCAACCGTCAGAGCCTTGAAACGCCACGGCGGTGTGCTCAAGAAGAAACTTGGTGTGGTGGATCCGGCCGCCGTCGAGCGCGGGCTGGTCAACCTCCACAAACACCTCGAGAACATCGGGCATTTCGGCGTGCCCCCAGTGGTCACCCTCAACCGGTTCGCCACCGATAGTCCGGAGGAGATCGAAGTTGTGCGCGCCGCTTGCAGCGAGCTCGGTGTCCCGTTTGCGATTTCCGACGGCTTCGAGCGCGGCGGCGAAGGCACCACCGAGCTCGCCGAGTTGGTCATGGCTCAGGCCGCGGGAGATCCCAAACCCTACCGACCGCTCTACGAGTTAGACGAACCGGTAAAAGACAAGATGAACAAGATCGCCACGCGTATTTACGGCGCTCGCGGGGTGTTGTGGACGAAGGATGCCACAAGTGACCTGCGCATGATCCGCAAGCTCGGTTACGACAAGCTACCACTCTGTGTTGCCAAGACGCCGGCCTCGCTGTCCGATAATCCCAAGCTCCTCGGTCGACCCACTGACTTCGAAATCACGGTACGCAACTTGGTCATCTCGGCTGGCGCCGGCTTCCTGGTGGCGATGTCGGGAGACATCATGCGCATGCCAGGCCTGCGGTCGACACCACAGTCGGATCATATGGATCTCGTCAATGGTGAAGTCATAGGTCTGGCTTGAGCGCGCTCGTCATCAGCCAACAGCAGGTTCGGCAGCTGCTGCCGATGGCGGACTGCATCGAGCTGATGGCGAAGACGCTCGAGGTCTTGGATCGGGACGAGGCGTTCAATCCGCTACGTTGGGCAATGCCGATACCCGAGGGTCTTGGCATCCTCGGCCTCATGCCAGGCAGCGTTTCCGGCACCTCCTTGCCGCCGGCCGTGGGCCTGAAGGTCGTCTCTATCTTTCCTCGTAATCACGGAACTGCCTACGACTCTCACCAGGGAGTCGTGATGTTGTTCGACCCTGAACGTGGCTACCCTATTGCAATCATCGACGCCAGCGAGATCACCGCCATCCGCACCGCGGCGGTGAGCGGCTTGGCGACCCGCTTACTGGCCCGTGAGGACGCCAGCGACTTGGCGATCCTCGGTTCAGGAGTGCAAGCTCGCACGCACCTCGAAGCCATGCTTGCCGTCCGTGGCATCGATCGAGTCCGGGTCTGGAGCCCCAATCTCGACCACCGACGAGCCTTTGCCCAGTCCCAGGCCGCCCGCTACGGCATCCCGGTCGAGGCAGTCGAGTCCGCAGCCGAGGCGGTCGCCGGGGCTGACGTGATCTGTACCACCACCGCGGCCCGCGAGCCGATCTTGGGCGGCGAGTGGATTGCCCCCGGTGCCCACATCAACGCGGTCGGATCGAGCGTCAAGACGGCTCGTGAGCTCGACACCGCAGCGGTGGTCAACGCACGATTGTTCGTCGACCGTCGGGAATCGACCCTCAACGAATCGGGTGACTTCTTGATCCCAAAGCAAGAGGGAGTCATCGACGACGACCACATCCTAGGCGAACTCGGCGAGCTTTCGGCGGGCCACGTCGTCGGCCGTCAAACGCCTGAGGAGATCACCCTTTTCAAGTCGCTCGGGCTTGCCGTCGAAGATCTGACCGCCGCTCGGTTGATCTACGACCGTGCCCGTGCGCAAGGCATCGGCACCGCGGTCACGATCGGAGACCTGCCCGATGTCGGTGACTGAGCCGATAACCCTCACAGAGATCCAGGCAGCCCAAGACCGGATTCAAGGGTCGGTATTGCGGACGCCGCTGATCCGCCTGCCCTCGGATCACCACGTTGGCCCCGAGATCTACCTCAAGCTCGAAAACCTGCAACCGATCGGTTCGTTCAAGCTGCGGGGAGCGGGCAACGCCATGGCGATGGCGCCGGCAGACACCTTGCGACAAGGGGTCTACACCGCCAGCGCCGGCAACATGGCTCAAGGGGTGGCTTGGAATGCTCGTCGCCTTGGAATCCCCTGTCGCTTAGTTGTTCCCGACCATGCGCCCAAAACCAAACTCGACGCCATCCAACGTTTGGGAGGTGAGGTCATCCCGGTACCGTTCGACGACTGGTGGCGAGTGCTCGTCGAGCATCACTATCCGGGGCTCGAAGGCCTGTTCATCCATCCGGTGAGCGATCCCAGGGTCATTGCCGGCAACGCCACGATTGGCCTCGAGATCTATGAAGATCTCCCCGACGTCGACACCGTCATCGCGCCCTACGGCGGCGGCGGCTTAGCCTGCGGCATCGCCTCTGCACTCCGCGCTCTGAGCCCCTCCACCCGCGTCTTCGCCTGTGAAGTAGAAACTGCTGCGCCGCTCGCCGCCTCCCTCGCTGCCGGATCTCCCCAGGAGATCCCCTACACCGCCAGCTTTGTCGACGGTATTGGTGGCCGCAGCGTGCTCCACGAGATGTGGCCCCTGGCTCAGGCCCTCCTAGCCGGCTCCCTGGTGGTTTCGTTGAGCGCGGTCGCAGCAGCCATCCGCACCCTAGCCGAACGCTGCCGCATCATTGCCGAAGGTGCCGGCGCGGCCTCGCTGGCAGCGGCGACGACAGCCTTGGGTGGACGCCTGACGGCCACTCGCAAGGTGGTCTGTGTGGTCTCTGGCGGCAACATTGACGCCGCCAAGCTCGCTTGCATCTTGCGTGGTGCCACACCTTAGATCAGAGGATTTGCAGCCGTTTCGCAAGACCATCGCGCCCGAATCTGGTCCCGACTAGGCGTCACCCGTCAAGTGCTCCTCTGGTGCCGCCGCCCGTGCCATGCGCTTAGTAAAGTAGTAGATACGCTTCAAGTTCTCGAGAATCCCCATCTCCACCGTATAGGCCGGCAATCGGTTGGGTTCTTCAGCAACGAGACGACGCGCTTCATGGAGGGCCGCCGACTCTGCCAACCGGTTGATCTCCTGCTTCATCGCCACGACGACGCGTCTCGCCTCGATGCTCTTGCTAGTCACCGCAGACATCGCCGCGTCGAAGGCCTTGGCAACTGCCATGTGGCGCCCATGATGACGCCGATCGACTGCGACATCGACATCAATCCGGCGGTGATGAAACCCACGACCAACACGGTAGTCACCGATGAACTCTGGATCACCGCGGTGACGAACGCGCCGGTGAGAGCGCCCGTCAACCGGTGTAGGCGATTCGCCCGGGTTTGTTTCCACCCCGCAGGGCAGGTGAAAACTGTTCTTCGGCGGAGGGAAGGTCTAGGTTGGGGGCAGCTGAGATCCTACCCAGAGGGCCGGTGAGGCTTCTCGCACCGCTGCTTATGATCTGTTGACGATTCGCAACTGAAGATTTCAAGGAGACCGATTCATGCTGTTGAGAACCCGACCGTTGACCGATGTCAAGGGGATTGGCGAGGCCACCGCGGCGAACCTTGTTGGCGTCGGTATCGACTCGGCTGAAGCTCTCGCCGCGGCCTCATCCGAAGAGATCTGCGCCTGCCCAGGATTTGGGCTGGCTCGTGCAGACGCTGTCCAGCAAGCCGCCCATGCACTCCTCGTACCCTCCACGAAGGTAGAGCAGGCCACGGCAGCGCCGGCACCTGGAACGAGAGTTATCGAGAAACACGTCATGAAGGCCGCGCCACCTAAAAGCAAGAAGGAGAACCCAAAGATGGCCAAGAAAAAGACGACAAGCAAAAAGAAAACGAAGAAAGCTGACAAGAAGAAAAAGTCGGCTGAGCAGAAAAAAACCAAGGTCAAGAAAGATAAAAAGGGAAAGAAGGGCAAGAAGGATAAAAAGGGAAAGAAGGGCAAAAAGAAATAAGCACATCCACGGGTCAGCGCCCAGCCGCACCGGCTCGTTCACAACGGCGGCTGGGCGACCAATGAGGCTGAAAACCGCTGTGATCGTCGTGACGAGCGGTCCGGAGTCATTACGCGCAAGATCCCAGTCGAAGACTCGGCCGAGCCGCATGCTACGATCCCGCAATGCCCGCCAAGATCGTTGACAAAGATATCCGCCCGGCCCCCGGCGACCTGCGGATCGTCCAGGCGTTCCTCAACACGGTCAATCACGAGTCACGAGTAGACCTGCTGTCGAGCCCGCGGGCGCTGGCGGACTGGCTTTCCGCCCAGGGGCTCGCCGGTCCCGAGGTGGAGTTCGACGCCGCCGATCTCGAGCGCACGCTCACGGTGCGCGAGGGTTGGCGCGTCTGGCTCAGGAGCTCCCCGATGGCGAGCCCGGAGCTGTGCGAGCGTCTCGATCGCTTGCTGACGCCGATTGAACTGCGGCCGAAACACCACCCGGACGGCGCTCTGCAACTGGTGCCGACGGGAGGCGGCGTCGCCGGCGCCCTCGGCCGATTGTCCGCCATCCTGATGGCGGCACAGCACGAGAAAACTTGGCCCCGGTTCAAGATCTGCAGCAACCCAGATTGCCGCTCGGCTTTCTACGACTACTCCAACAACCGCTCCAACAAATGGTGCACCCGGCGTTGCGGCAACCGCATCAGCGCCCGCCTCTCCCGCCGCCGAAAACGGCGCAGCTGAGTCTACTGAGCAGCAGATCTGCTAATAAACCGGGCTATGTTCACCTGCGCGTCAACCGTGCTGATGAACTAGGAGCCTTTGTTCATGGCTACAGCAGTTGCGTTGATGAACCTTCGAATTCAGTTCATCAGCTCGGCAGCCGCACCTATGCACTGAGAAATCTTGTGCATCAGCTCGGCAGCCGCACCTATGCTCTGAGAAACCTTGTTCATCAGCTCGGCGGCCGCACCTATGAACCGTCAAATCTTGCGCATCAGCTCGGCAGCCGCACCTATGCACTGGGAAATCTTGTGCATCAGCTCGGCAGCCGCACCTATGAACTGGGAAATCTTGTTCATCAGCTCGGCAGCCGCACCTATGAACCTTGGCCCAAGAGGGCTTGCGGCCATATCGTCAGCTACGTAATCCCAAGAACACCACGTGCCGCGCACCTTTGCCAACCGATCGCGCTGACACATTCTTTGCCTCAGCCTCAAAGCCAGCTTTCCTTAGGCGTGGCACAAAACTGTGATCGGAGTGGGCTGACCAAAGCCCCAACACCCCACCCGGTGCGAGTGCCTGGCGCAGGCCTTGGAGGCCAGACCGCGTATACAACGATTGATTCGCTGACAGCGTCAGGGCGTCTGGGCCGTTGTCGACATCAAGCAGGATCGCGTCCCAAGCGCCGGGATCCTTGACACAAGCGCGAACGTCCTCAACCCGCACCCGGGTCCGCGGATCGTCCAGCGGGTGCCCCGCCAGCTGCCCGAGATGTTCGCGGTTCCAATCCACCACCGCTTGATAAATCTCAGCCACCGTCACCTGTGAGCCCGGACGACTGGCGACTGCATCGAGCGCAGCGCGCAGGGTGAATCCCATGCCAAGCCCTCCAACCAGGACTTTCAGCGGCCCCTTGCGTTGCACCTTTTCCAAGGCCAGACGGGCGAGATCGTCTTCCGAACCGTGTAGGCGACTCAGCATTAGCCCGTGGCGGTCGATCTCGATGATGAAGTCTTGATCGTGGCGATGCAGTGTCAGCTCGCCGTCGGAGGTCGATACCGATCCTAGAAGCTCGCGGGTTTTCATGCCGCGCACTTTGTCAGCTCACACCCCCCCCAGCAAGGGCTGGTTGCACTAAATTGGGCGCCACCGGATAACTCTTTTTCTCTGGCATTGATTCAACAAGCGGGTCAATCTCGTATTCCAAAGTAGTTAGTCACCGCACGACCGTACACCGCAATCGGTCTTGCACTGTCTCGGCCACGTCTCGGCCAAGAGGAGCACCATGACAGTCGACCCCACCGCTGCGAGCACCAGCCTCGACCATCGCCACCACGAGCAGGTCAACAAAGACCGAGCCTACTTCCACTCCGAACAGGCCTCCGAGCAGTTCGAAGAAGACACCCACCTGGAAGCCCTGAGCTTCAACCAGTTGACGTCAGGGGACCCCGCGGACGCTAAAAACTTCGCTGACCGGTTGGTCAGCGGCTTGTCGACCATCGGCTTCGTCTACCTGACCGATCATGGCATCGACCCCGCGCTGTTCGACCAAGCCCACCAGCGCACGATCACCTTGTTCGAGGATACTCCCGAAGCCGAGAAACTCCGTTTCAAGGCCGAACGCCATGGCTCTGTGAACCAGGGCTATTTCCCGTTCAAAAAGAGCACCGCCATTCATCCGGACTTGGTCGAAGGTTGGGTCTTCGCCAACCGTGCCTTCGATCTCGATGGACGTGGCGAGACGGATCTATCCGCCTTCTGGCCCAACCTCGACGACGAACGCTGCTTCCGTCAACTCTTCACCTCGTTGGAACCGCTGGCATTGCCCCTCATGCGCGCCATTCTCGGCCATCTCGGGTGCTCGCCAGGGCTTTATGACGAGCGACTGACCGACACCCTGTGTGCGCTGCGGCTCAACCACTATCCTGGCCTCACCAACGACGACGAGACGCTCGGAGCGGCCAGATTGCTCGGCCATGAAGACGTGACGCTGTTCACCCTGCTACCGGCCAGCCCGGTCGAGGGCTTGCAGGTCTTCAATCATGCCACCGGATGCTGGATTCGGTTGGCTCCCAAACCTGGCACCGTCATCCTCAATGCTGGCGACTACTTACAGCGCATCACTAACGATGTGCTCAGGTCGTCGACCCATCGGGTCAGCCCGCCCCGCGACCGTCAGCAAAGAAAAACACCGCGAGTGTCTTGCCCACTCTTCGTGTATCTGCGCGAGCAAGACACCTTGGAAGTCCTACCCTGCTTCGACGAACCTAACTACGAGCCGATCCAGGCACTGACGTTCCACACCAACATCACAAGGAAGTTCTACGGCGATGCTCATCCCGACACCGGATCCGATGACTGATACGGTCGCCCTCCACGATCGGGGGATGACGGACCGCAGCTGGACAGATCGAACGGTCGTGGTGACCGGCGCCAGCCGTGGCATCGGCGCCGAAATGGCTCGGCGATGGTTGGCCCTCGGCGCCACCGTGATCGCCCACTGCCGTCAACCTAGCTCGGACAGCGAACTCGACGCCCCAGCCGCCCTCGAACGGCGGATCGGACACCTCGCTCACGGGCTACCCGGCGCCGAGGACCGGCTGTTCGGCTTCGCCGCCGATGCCGCAGTTCCCGGCCAAATGGGTGCCGCTTTTCGGCGTTTGCTGGCCAGTGGCGCCGACGTCGATGCGGTGCTGTTCAACCACGGCAGCACGACATTTGCGGACGACGGCGAAAACATCTTGATCGGTCCGCCCTCGAGTTACAACGGTGAGCAGATGCGGCACCTGGTGCAGATCAACGCGCTCAGCGTATGGGAGGCCTTACACGAGCTTGGTCAGGCCTGGGGCCGAGAGTCCTTGACCGCCGACAACGCCCTACGGAAGCGCAGTATTGTCCTCGAGTCGAGCTCGGGGGCGCTCAACCCCAACGTCTTCGACCCTGCCCCTTATAAGACCTCGAAGGCGATGTTGTTACATTTTGTTCGGGATTTGGCGCCCGAACTAGCGCGCTACCGGGTCAGTATCAACGCGATCTCGCCGGGAATGATCGACGCCGGTCTGACCCACCTACCCTGCGTCGAAGCCATGCGGTCCCAGATCCTCGAAGGGATTCCGATGGGCCGTTATGGCAACCCCGAAGAGCTCTTCGAAACCATCGACCTCTTCCTATCTGGGCGGGCAGCCTTCTCCACTGGCAACAACCTGACCCTCAACGGCGGTGCCTACGTGATCAGCCAATGAAGGAGGCAAGCTCTAACCTCACCAACATCACGCAGACCCTGACCACCGCATGGCAAGACGTGCTCGGATTGTCGGAGGTTGATCCCCAAGCCGACTTCCTGTCGCTGGGGGGTGATTCCGTCCAGGCCAGCCGGGTGGTTGTTCGGGTTCGGGAACACTTGGGCATCAACCTGCCCATTCACCAGATCATCCACCATACCTCGCTCGGTAACCTGGCACGGCACGTTGCGCAACGGGCTACCTTCGACACTCGATGGCCACAACCTCGTCGACTGCCTCGCGGCGAGCTCCTAGCACTAGCGCCACCCCAGCGTCGACTGTGGTATCTAGATCAGCTTCACCAATCCGACGATGGGCAAGGATCGACGGCGGCAGACACGCAGGCCAACGGCGACCACGGCTACAACATGGCGGTTGCCGTGCGATTTGACGGCACCTTCGACGGCGTTGCACTGCAACGCAGCCTCGACGAGATCTTGCGTCGCCACGAAGTGCTCCGCACCCGCCTGGTCGCGGTGGACGGTGCTCCCTGGCAACAGATCGATGAACCGGTGCCAGTGCCTATCGAGGAAGTCGACCTGACTGACGTTCCAGCCGATCGTCGCATCAACAAGGGGTACGAACGTGCCGAGGCAACCCTTCGACGCCCCTTCGACCTGGCCAACGATCTCATGCTGCGTGCCATCGCTCTCCACTTGGGTGACGACGACCATCTGATCATCCTGATCATGCACCACATCGCCTCGGACGGCTGGTCGATCGGCATCGTGCTCAGCGAGTTGGCGATGTTCTACCGGACCTTCGGACACGATGCTGACGCCTCTCCCTCCTTGCCGAGCCTCGAGCTGCAATATGCCGACATGGCGCGTTGGCAGGAAGAGGTTTTCGCTCGCCGGGAGCAAACCCTACTCGAGTTCTGGCGCGGTCAGCTCGCGAATGCGCCGCAGACCTTGGAGCTACCTCTCGATCGACCACGCCCCAACCAACCAACCCACCTCGGAGCGTCTCGGGACTTCGCCTTCGATACTCGCCAGCGGCACGGCCTCAAGGCCCTCAACCTCGACGCTGGAATCACCCTGTTCAACACCCTGCTGGCTGCCTTTGGAGTCCTGCTCTTCCGCACCTCGGGCCAACGGGACATGTTGTTCAGCGTGCCGGCAGCCAACCGGTTGCATCCAGCGAGTGAAGCCCTTGTGGGTTTCTTCACCAACATGTTGGTGGTCCGGTTGCAGATGCATGGTGAGCAAAGCTTCTCAAGCCTTCTCACCCACACCCAGCAGGTTTGTTTCGACGCCCTTCAACACCAGGACCTACCCTTCGATCGTTTGGTTTCCGACCTGCAGCCCGATCGTCAACAAGGCCAAACCCCGTTCGTCCAGACCGGTTTTGCGCTGCAGAACGCCTTCGACCCCGACCTCGACTTCCCGGGCCTGACGGTCGAAGAGCTACCGCTCTCCACCGGACGCTCACACTTCGATCTCAGTTTATCGATGACCGAACGCGCGGACGGTATTCCGGGCAGTATCGACTATCGCAGCGAACTCTTTGATGCCACCACTATCAGGCGACTGACCACCAACTTCCGAACGGTGGTCGACAGCTTACTGGCAAATCCCGACGCGGCCCTCAGTGAGCTATCGATTATGGCCCCCGCCCGCCGTCACCAATTGCTGGTGGAATGGAACGAGACCGAGCAGGCTTTTGATCTCGAATCCTGCGTCCATCAGCTGGTCGAGATGCAAGTTGTGCGGATGCCACAGGCTGAAGGTGTCCGTTTCGAAGACGACAGCTTGACGTATCAACAACTCGACCAGCGAGCCAATCATCGGGCTCACGAGCTGCGCGAGCTGGGGGTCGACACCGAGACTGCAGTTGGTGTGCTGCTGGAACGCAGCCTGGAGCTACCGGTGACCCTGCTCGCAGTGCTGAAGGCTGGCGGCACCTGCGTGCCGCTCGCCCCCGATCTGCCATCGCAGCGTCTGGCCTTGATCCTCGACGATACCAACGCGGCCGTGGTTGCGACGACTGCCAACCTGCAACGACGCTTGCTACCGGACTTCACGGGTGCAGTTCTTGACGTCGCGGAGTTTGAGTATGGGGACCCTGATATCACCGACCTCGATGGGACGGCGAACGCCCAGGCCTCCCAGCCACCGTCGACCGCGGTCAGCCCCTCTCATATCGCCTACGTCATTTATACCTCGGGTTCTACCGGCCGCCCCAAAGGCGTCCGCATGCACCATCGTGGGTTGTGCCAGCGCCTGCTGTGGCAGCAAAAGGGGTTGCCCCTGGCAAACCAGGATCGTGTCCTACAAAACCTTTCGATCGGGTTTGACGCTGCGTTCTGGCAGATTTTTGGCCCCTTGATTGCAGGCGCTGCCATCGTGCTGCCGAAGCCGGGTGGGCACATGGACACCACCTACCTGGCCGAGTTCATCGCCGATCAACAAGTGACCTGCGCCGACTTCGTGCCGTCAGTGCTCACTCAGTTGTTGGAAGAGCCCGCCATCACCAGCTGTGTTGCGCTGCGCCAGATCGTCAGTGGTGGTGAGGCTTTACATGGCTCGGTTGCGCAACGCGTCTTTCACCTCTTACCGAAGGTCAATCTGATTAACGTGTATGGTCCGACCGAAACTTCGCTGACCATCTCGACCAAGGTCTGCACACCCCAACCGGGTGAACCGGTCATCACCATCGGGCGACCGATTGCCAATACCGCGATATACCTCTTGGATCAGCACGGTCGCGCTGTGCCGTTGGGTGCCGCTGGAGAAGTTCACGCTGGCGGCCTCGGCGTCACCGGTGGGTACCTAGCGAGGCCAGCTTTGACCGCCGAGAGGTTTGTACCCAACCCGTTCGCGACGGTTGGTACTCGGTTATACAAAACTGGCGACCTGGCGCGGTTGCGAACCGACGGCGAGCTTGACTTCCTGGGTCGAGTCGATCATCAGGTGAAAGTGCGCGGTGTCCGCATGGAGCTCGGGGAAATCGAGGCCGAGCTTGCCCGTCGCCACGGGGTGCTGGAGGTGGCGGTGCTCGCCCGGGACGACGTGCCAGGGGCTTCGGCCGGAGAAAAACGACTGGTGGCTTATGTGGTGGTCGATGGCCCATCAGTGACTGCCGCTGCCTTACGGCGAGGTCTGTCGCAACACCTACCACCTGCCATGGTTCCGGGCATCTATCTTCTGCTCGACTCGATGCCGCTATCGGTCAACGGCAAGATCGACCGAGCGGCGCTACCGGCACCACAGGCGGAGGGAGAGAACCGGCAAGCGATGCCACCCCGCGATAGCCTGGAGCTCGAGCTGGCCCAGATCTGGAGCCAGAGTCTCAACCTCGACGAGATCTCGATCCGTGACAACTTCTTCGACCTCGGCGGACACTCGCTGCTCGCTGTTCGGTTGATGGCGGCGGTACAACACCACTTCGACGTCGATCTCGAACTGGGTGCGCTCTACGCCTCCGGTACCGTGGCCGAGATGGCTGGGCTTCTACGAACCAAACATCGATCCAACTTACCGCCGAACCTCGTCACCTTGCGTGCCGGTGAGGTACCTGCGGGTGACGTTGTAGACGGGCAAGGTTTACCTCTTTTCTGTGTCCATGCGGTGGACGGCACCGCAACCGTGTACGGCGCCCTCGCGCGCACGATCTGTGGGGACCGCCCAGTGTATGGACTACAGGCGCCAGGATTGGAAGATGGCGGTCACACCCCCGATCGTTTCGAAGACCTCGCGGCGGTCTACGCGCAAGCAATGATCGAAGTGTGGCCGGACGGGCCCTACGCTCTGTGCGGATGGTCTGCCGGCGGGCTCTTGGCGTCCGAGTTGGCGGGCCAACTCGAAGCTACGGGGCACACCGTCCACAGCGTGGTGTTGATCGATACACATCCCAGTTGCAACCGCGAAGAGGACCTGGATGACCTCCATGCACAAGAACGGCTGCTCTTCGCCCACGCGTGGCTCGGCGGCACTGAAACCGGGCTCCGCGAGTCTCTCGCCGGAACGGTCACAGACGCCGCTGACACAGGCTACCTCGACCGACTAGCAACTCTGGCGATCGATCGCGGAGTCCTACTTCCCGATGGCGGCCTGGAACTACTGGGTCGCCGTTGGCAGGTCTTCCGCCAAGTCTTCCGCGGCAGCTACACCCACCGTCCCACACCTCACGGTTGCCCCGTGACGTTGCTCCGCGCTGAAGAGACTCCCAGCAAAGCTGTCGAGAGTCAGGAACGCGCCTGCCGAGCCCTCACCACCAGCGACTTCCAAATCCATTCCGTGCCCGCCAACCATCATCTGCTGCTGCGTGCCCCCGCCGTCGAGGCTGTTGCCGACCTGATCGATCAACTGCTGACCTGACCGTCCAGGACGCCACACCTATGCGACCACTCGGGCCGATCAGCCCAGACGCCATTCGGGCGGCCCAGGAGCTTAACGCCGGTGCCGCCATCCGCACGCCCCTGGTGCGCCTACCGCTGGACGACGAAACTCGTCGGATTTACCTCAAGCTCGAGAACCTACAACCGATCGGCAGCTTCAAGCTGCGCGGAGCGGGCAACGCCATCGCCACAGCCGCCGAGACGAGCGATCTGGCGGCGGGTGTCGTCACCGCCAGTGTCGGCAACATGGCACACGGCGTCGCCTGGGCGGCCCGGCGTGCGGGTATCCCGTGTCGTGTAGTCGTGCCAGATACTGCGCCACAGAATAAGCTCGCGGCGATCGAGGCGCTGGGTGGCACGGTCGTCCGCGTGTCTTTCGACGCCTGGTGGCAAGCGATCGTCACCCATCAACATCCTGGCGAGCATGGCGTCTTCATCCACCCGGTTTCGAACCCCGCGGTGATCGCCGGCAATGCCGTGATCGGCCTCGAAATCCTGGAGGATCTGCCCGAGGTCGACACTATCGTCGCCCCTTTCGGTGGCGGCGGCCTGAGTTGCGGCATTGCGTCCGCAGTGCGGGCCTTACGTCCGCAGACCAAGATCTACGCTTGCGAAGTCGAAACCGCGGCTCCTCTCTCTGCCACCTTCGAGGCCGATGCCCCCAAACAGGTTGACTACACCACAACCTTCGTCGAAGGTGTCGGAGGCAAAACCGTGTTGAACGAGATGTGGCCACTGATCCGTGATCTGTTGAGCGGCTCGATCGTCGTGTCCTTGGAACAGATCGCCGCAGCCATCCGCCTGGTCGCCGAACGCAACCGCATCATCGCCGAAGGTGCCGCCGCCACCTCCGTGGCCGCCGCCCTCACCGGTCGAGCGGGCGACGGCAGCGTCGTCTGCGTCATCTCGGGCGGTAACATCTCGTTCGATCGACTGACCGCTGTTTTGGAAGGCAGGATCCCGGAAGTGTGAGAGGAGCGAGAGTGCGACTACCGACATCCACTTCGACGACGCGGGCGCCGACTGCCGGTGACGACATTTGCATAGCTGGTCGCGGACCCGCGCGGCTTGCCTGTGGTCTCGGTTCCGGCCAGTGTTTTGGCCGTTGACGAGCTGCCGATCGAAGCAATCATCCGTGCGTAGTCATGATCCCAATGACCCCGGGGTGGCTGTTGACTTCTCCACAACGCCGACTTGAGAGTCCGCTCTTTGACGGCTTTGTGAGTCAGGACTTGCGATGTGAACCACTCTTGGAACTCCGCGGGAGCCTGACCGGTCGACGTCGCGAACGTCGAGCCGAGCCGCCTGAGCTCACTCATGTCAGGAGCCTTCCATGTGAAAAATTCCAAGGCTGGCAATTCATTGAGGAACGTCGAGTTAAAGTAGGCGATCCGATCCGGCGAGAGCAGTCCTTCCGACACGCCCATCAAAATGAAATAGAACGCTTCTTGTGGGCTTCCTTTGCCCAACTCGATTAACCGGTTGACGTACGCTTCATAACGGTGAGGGTCGACGGCCTTCCCCGCCATGTGTTCCTGAAGCATACTGCTCACCGACGGGTTCAAAACGGGCAGATTCTCGTCGGTCTCACGACGGTATTGCTCCTTACCGAACTCGAAGCTTGCTTGGTTGGATGCGGACAGGGAACGATAAAGCCCGGGTCCGAACATAGCCGTCAAAGCACGCTGCATCTTCATCGCGAGGGCAGTGGAGTCAGCCGCGTCCTTTTCATAGAACCTCACTGAGCTGCCCAGTCGACTCAGGGCAGCCCAGAGCCGACGATCATGAAAGTCGAGGCGGCCCTTCTTGGCCAGTTGTAACAGCGCTGCTTTCAGCTCGTCACGATTTCGTGTGCGCTCGATAACAGCGTAGATCTCCCAGGAGTCCTTGTTGCTCAGGGCTCTCTTGTACTCACCAACCTCTTCTTGCTCTGCCTCTTCGCGCTTTCGATCGTACTCCCCCGCCAGCCCAGGCTGGATCTTGGACATCAACGACTGGCCAATTGCACCCACACGGCGATTGGACTTGCGCTTATGACGCCGCGCGATAAACTCCTGATGGGTCTTGCCCATTTGAGCAATATCAGCTATCGAGAGAAACGTCGTCTGTCTCATGAGCTGGCGAAAGTGAGGTTCTTCAATGGTCTCTGCGGGGGCCTCTTCAGACTTCACCTCATCGGCCGGCGACCGGCCACGGCGCGGCTTGGTCTTGCCACCTTCGGGAATTGCAGCCACAACCTTGTGGATCACCCGATCAGCGGCCTTGTCAACAGGGTTTCGCAGCTTCTCGATCACTTTGCGAACACGCTGCCCCAGTCCACTGAGGCCTAGGAATCGGGCAGCAAAGTCGACCACCAACGGCAGGGTGCCGGCCATCGCGGCTTCGATCGCACCCGCTGCCGCGCCGGTCGCACCGCGGGCGATCTTCGCCATTGAACCCAGGACGGTTTGCCCAATCTCAGCGATGTGGCGAGCTTTCTCGAGGAAGAACTTCAGGCTTCGATGGCTGCTGAGGATCGCTTGAAGAAGCCCACCCCCCGGCACCAAGATACGCATCACCTTGGCCAGTGCCGAGCGGATGACTCGAGTCACCAGCCAACTCGACACCTCTTCGGTCACACGACTCCACAGGCCGCCGAGGTAAGCCTGGAATTGCCCCCACAGGGCCATGGGCCCACCGGTGAATAACGCTCCCAGCACATCGAACACCTGTTCGAGTTTCTCGATCCGATCTTCCCCGACAATCCGCGTCGCCCGCTCTCGCAATCGATCGTAGGTCAACCCGACCACTTGGCGAACGACATCGAAGACGCCAGCTGCCGACAGCCGCTCGGGCAAGTTGATCCCAGTGGACGCCACTTGACCGAACAACCAGCCCAACAGACTCCGCCCTGCATGCTGAGCAAAGTTGCCGACAAAGCCGCGAAATCCCTGCCCCACCGCCTGCACCAAATGGCCCACAAAACGTATCGGGTGACGCAAGATCAAACCCAGAGATGCCCCAGTCCGCTCCAGGTTTCCCAACAGCTCGGTACCATCCACCCCAACCGACCGCGCAGCCGCCAGAAACGTCGCCCGCAGCCAGCCCAAGCTCGCTTTTTCCTCGGTTCCCGCTACGATTGCCTGGGTGCCAGCCGTTTCGGCGCCAGCCGTCCCTGCCACGTCGAGTGCCGGCGTCAACAACATTTGACCCGCGCGGGCATTGCCTACGGACTGCTGGAGCCTAATTACCCGCCGCGCTCGTTGGAGCGTTGATCCATGGTGAGGCTGCACCAGCGCAATGGCTTGGTCAGTCGCCACAGTCGTATGGTGCGCCGCCGTGCCCTGACAGGCAGACAACTCTGACTTCGACTCGATCGGTGGCGACTTCACCGACGACTTTCCCGAGCCATTACTCGTGTCATGAGACAAGGTCAACAACAACATTCAACCACCTCCTATCGCAGACCCTCAAACCATCCGCGGACCTGGAACCCCATCAGCGACAGCCGCTCTCGCACCCTATGCTGGTACCTCTGCATTAGGTTAAGCCGCTTTGAGATCTCGATCTTCTGCTCTCGAGTCCATAGCTGGGCCAAGCACCACCACCTCCGAAACCAACCTATCTCCGAGAGTACCGTCGCCGATACAGCCCCCGCGGGTCAACACAAAAGCGTCGGAACCACAACAAACCGGGACCAAGGGTCAACCCGCCGGTCGGACGGTGTGCCTTATACTACGGGCGTAATCTCTCAGCCGCGAAGTATCAAAGGAATAGTCTAGGGGTGTATCCCAGAGTTCCAGATGCCGGGCGCTGAGACTTCCAGCGCTCGGAGGGGCAACGGCGATGAGGGTTCTGGTGGTCGAAGACGACCCGAGAATGTCTGACTTGATCTGCGAGGTGCTTCGCGACCATTGTTATGCGGTCGATCCGGCGACCGATGGTGCGAGCGCCAGTGAGTTGATGGACCTCAACCCTTATGATCTGGTGGTTCTCGATTGGGGTATCCCGGCCCCGTCTGGCATCGAGCTCCTGCAGACCTGGCGCAGCCAAGGTCGGGCTATGCCGATCCTGATGTTGACCGGCCGTGATGCGGTGGAAGACAAGGCCGGCGGACTCGATACCGGTGCTGACGACTACCTGACCAAACCCTTCTCGTTCGTCGAGTTGCTAGCCCGAGTGCGCAGCCTGCTGCGTCGGCGGAAAGTCCCGCTGCGGCTTCAACTCGAGGCTGGGGATCTAAGGCTCGACGCCTCCCGTCACCATGTGACTGTCGGCGGTCGCCCCGTGCAGCTGTCGCCGAAAGAGTTTGCAGTGCTCGAATATATGCTGCGCAGAACCGATGAAGTGCTCACTCGCACCGAGATCGAAGAACACGCTTGGGACGAGTCGTCGGACCCGATGGCCAATGTCATCGACGTCACCATCCATCGACTACGCAAAAAAATTGATGGGGGACGAGACCGCCGCCTGATCCACACCGTACGCGGTATGGGTTATGTCTTGAGAAACGAACGCTCGTGAGGCTCGCCCCAGGCGACATGAAGCTTGCGCACGAGCTACGGCGGCTTTTCGAACCCGCGGCGGAGGTGCCGCGCCGTTGGTATTGGACACCGATCGTGGTGCTGATCTTTGGCTTGATTTCGATCGTCGTCTTGGTGTGGATCCTGTGGATCACCGACCAGCGGACAGCGCAGAACCTCGCCATGACGCGCGCAGTCCAAGATCTGCAAAGCGCCGTCGCGTATTGGCATCTGTGGCTCGAAGAACATCTCACTGGTGACCTCTTCGTCGACCTTGAACGCGACGTCCGCGGCAACCAGGACCTCTCGCTACGCCTAGCGTCCCACTTGCTGCGGGGTGGCCAATGGGACAATGGTGACCTGATCCATCCGCTGAGCGACCCGGCATTACGGCAGGAAGCGGAGGAGCTTGAAGCGGCGCTCATTGCCTTTCGAAATCTATCCGAAAAGCGACTACTCGAGTCCGCCGGTGTCGGTACCCCACTCGATCAGGACTTCGACCATCAATTTCATCAGGTTCGTGAGCACATCGAGACCTTGCGCCGCCTCGATGACGAGTACCTACAGCGAGATCGGGTGCACTTCCGGTTGCAGGTCGGCTTGACGGTCGGAGTCTGGACGCTGATTGTCGCCGCCGCATCAGCGGCACTGTGGAGTCGAGAACGACGACGCCAACAAGCGGCCGACACCCTACGCTCCAGTCAACGATGGCTGGCGACCACCTTGAGCTCGATCGATGACGCAGTGGTGACCACCGATCTCGAAGGCAATATCTTCTTCATGAACCCGGTCGCTGAACAGCTCACCGGCTGGGCGAGAGACAAGGCGTCCGGTCGATCGATCGATGAAGTTTTTGTGATCCAGGATGAAAAGGGCCAACCGATCGAGAATCCGGTCACTGGGGTCCTACGCACCGGTGAGAGTGTCAGCATGACCCACCACACGGTGCTGATCGACCGGCTGAAGATGCACACTCACGGCATCGACGAAAGCGCCGCACCGATCCGTGACGATCGCCACCAATTACTCGGGGTAGTGCTGGTCTTCCGCGATGTGGGCCAACGACGACGGACCGAAATAGCCCTGCGCCAACGCGAAGCCGAGCTCCAACAGGCCCAGAAGATGGAAGCGGTCGGCCGACTCGCTGGTGGTATCGCCCACGATGTCAACAACTACCTCGGCGCGATGCGCGGTTACTGCGAAGTGGCGGTGCTCAAGGGCGAGAGTGGCGCCGCCCTGGAAAAACGAATGCAAGCCGCAATCGACACCGCGGACAAAGTTTCGACCCTCATTCAGCAATTGCTTGCCTTCAGCCGCCGACAACCGGTGCAACCCGAGGTGGTGGACCTCAACCGTGTTGTACGTGATCTCGAATCGTTGATGAAGCAGCTTTTGGGCGAAAACATCAACTTGACGACTCACCTCTCGGGCGACCTCTGGAGCGTCGAGATCGATTTGTCACAGATCGAGCAAACCCTGGTCAATCTGTTGGTCAACGCCCGAGACGCTATGCCTACTGGCGGCGACATCGTGATCGAAACCCATAATCTGGACCTCGAGACAGAAACGCTCGAGGGTTATCCAGCAGCGGCTAACGGGCGCTACGTCTTGCTGTCGGTCGATGACACCGGCAGCGGGATACCACGCGCAGTTCAAAAGCAGATTTTCGATCCGTTTTTCACCACCAAGGAAGAGAGTGGTTCGAGCGGACTCGGCCTGGCAACAGTTTTCGCTATTGTGCAGCAGTACGGCGGCTTTGTTGCCGTGCACAGCGACGAGGGCCAGGGCGCCCGATTCGATATCTTGCTGCCCACTTGCGATGCACCCGTCACGGTAAGGAGTTCGAAATCCAACGAGCCTGTCGAGTCGACGCACGCTGTCCACATCTTGCTGGTGGAAGACAACGACGATATGCGCGAGGCCAGCCGAACGATGCTGGAAACCCTCGGCCACCAGGTGGCCGTGGCAGCGGCCGCCGAGGAAGCCTGGTCACACTTCGACCATTCGGAGGTACCGTTCGACCTGTTGATCACCGACGTCATCTTGCCCGGAATGAGTGGCAAGGAGCTCCACGACCGTGTCCGCCAATCTCACGGTGAGCTGCCGTGCCTCTTCATCTCGGGCTACACCGACAACATCATGTTGCGGCATGGCCTGCGCCAGGACCGAGTGCACTTTCTAAAGAAGCCCTTCAGCTACGAAGACCTAGGACGGAAGATCGCCGAGATTCTCGGAGAAACACCCCCTCCATAACGCCGGTCACCGTCAGTGAGTCGCTGTCACCGTCTTGTCATCTCTTCCTCTGTACTTTCTGCAGTCAGAGAAGGGAGATTCAAGCCATGAGCAGAAACACGATGCGACAGGTCGACCGGGGACGCGAGCTCCATCTCGAGCTACGACAACTGATGGATGGCCTCGACGCCATCAACCACCAGCTGGCGGTGATCAACGGCCTGTGCGAGATCGCCAAACTGAAGGCAGAAAGTGGCGCCAAGCTGGACCGCCGGATGGATGTCGCACTCGATACGGTGGCCGAAACCGCCGAGCTTGTCCAACAACTCGAGCTTGTTACTCGGCAAATTTCACAGCGCCAAAATGGGCTGTAATCTTTCTGTCACTTTCGCATCATCTTCCTGTCATCACCTTCTCACTAACCTCTCAGGCAACAACCGCCAAAAGCTCGCCGACTGTGATCGCGCGAGCTAAAGAGGAGCGCGGTCCACACACCCTTGAGGAGGAGTGTCGATGTCTAGACAGTGGATGAAATCCGTTTTATTGACCTTGGCTGCCGGTGGGCTTTTCACCCTGCCCGCAGCCACCAACGCCCAGACCTGTGCGAACGTCATCACGGCCGACGTAGTGGCTCTCGATCAAGTCTTTCACCTCAATCGCCGCGGCGCCTGCTTGCCCCATGGCCAGATGTTCGCCCTGGCGCGCGATGTCGTCGATCTGTCCTCCGGCCAGACCTGTGACCAGGTCGGTTGCGGCGCTGGCAAGGTCGAGTTGCGGCCCGACAAGCGACCGCGACCGCTGGTCTTGCGAATGAACGCCGGCGACTGCCTTCAGGTCAACTTCAAGAACCTGATCAACCCGATTCGCAGCGATGTCCATAAATGCCCAGACTGTATCGACCCGGTCACCGGAAACTTGGGCAACGCCGACGAGCAGCCGTTGACCCGCCACGCTGGCTTCCACGCCATTGGCATGCAGCTGGTTGGTGGCATCACTAGCGACGGTTCCAACGTCGGCAAGAACGCCAGCAGCCTGGTGCCCCCAAACGGCACCGCACAATACACTCTCTACGCCGAGCGCGAAGGCCAGCATCTGCTCTACTCCACCGCCGCTAACACCGGTGGCGAGGGCAACGGTGGCCAACTACCGATGGGGTTGTTCGGTTCCGTCAACGTCGAGCCACGAGGCGCCAAGTGGTATCGCAGTCAAGTGTCGGAGGCAGATATGGCCTTGGCGACGACCGGCACCACCGCCCTCGGTCAGCCGCTGCTGAACTTCGAGAAGATCAACCCCACCACCGGGCTGCCGGTCTTCAACATGCTCTGCCCGTTCGGTGCTACGGGCTGTACGGCCAACGAGATCGTACACAGCGACCTGACCGCGATTATCCGGGGCCCCTTCGACGAGTCTTACCCGGACAACAAATTCACCTATCCGGCCCGTGATCAGTCGTTCCGCGAGTTCACTATCATCTACCACGACGAGCTCGGCGCGGTGCAAGCGTTCAAGCAGTTCGACGACCCGAATCTTTCGTTTTCCCTGCATAGCGTGCGTGACGCCTTCGCCATCAACTACGGCTCCGGCGGTGTCGGCGCCGAGATTCTCGCCAACCGACTTGGCCTCGGCCCAGAGGCCAATTGCACGGGGTGTAAGTACGAAGAGTTCTTCCTCTCGGCATGGGTGGTAGGTGATCCCGCAATGGTGGTCGACAACCCAGCAAACTCGGGAACCAAGGCGACCGAAGCCTTCTTTCCCGACGACCCGTCGAACGTCTACCACAGTTACCTCCGTGACCACACCAAAATGCGCATCCTGCACGCCGGGCCGAAAGAGCATCACGTCCATCACCTCCATGCTCACCAGTGGCTCTTCACTCCAGATAGTGACGAATCCGCATACCTCGACAGCCAAGCGATTGGCCCGGGGGCAAGCTTCACTTTGGAGATGACATACAACGGCAGCGGTAACCGTAACCAAACGGTCGGCGACTCGATCTTCCACTGCCACTTCTATCCTCATTTTGCCCAGGGCATGTGGGCGATGTGGCGCGTCCACGATGTGTTCGAAGATGGCTCCCGCAATCTGCCGGACGCTGAGATCTTGGCCGGCACCCCGAGCCCGGCTGTGGTGCCGATCCCCGAGCTTCCGATGGCACCGTCCCCTGGCGCCACGGTCACGATCGTCAACGGGCAAGTCCACATCAATGGTGTCAAGGCTCTCGATTGGGTACCCAATCCGTCGATTCGCCTGGCCAAGCAAAATCCAGGCTACCCCTACTTCATTCCTGGCCTGGCTGGCGCTCGGCCGCCCCATCCGCCCCTCGACACGATCGATGACGGCGGGCTCCCAAGGCATATGTTAAAGCCCGGCGGCTCGACGATCTCGGTCGAGACCCGCTTCGACTTCACAAAGGAGGTCCTGAGCGCTGAGGGCATCGCTCTCGACGAGAACGGAATCGGCGTCGAACAAGCGGCGATGGCCTACCACGGCAGCAGCCGCGAGTGGCGCACCTACAACACCAACGGTGTGCTCGACAAGTTCACCGTCAATGGCCTGCCTCCGTCACCCGGCGCACCGTATGCAGAACCCTGCATCACCGATACCGGTTTGGCAACCGGTACGCCGCGCACCTACAAAGCTGCCGACATCCAGCTCGACGTCATCTTCAACAAGAAGGGTTGGCATTTCCCGCAACAGCGTATGCTCGCCCTGTGGGACGACGTTTGGCCAACCTTCAACGGCCAACGACCGCCCGAACCGTTTTTCTTCCGCGCCAATAGTGGTGACTGCATCTCGTATCAGCTCACCAATCTGGTGCCCAACATTTATGAAATGGACGACTTCCAGGTGCGCACGCCGACCGACATTCTCGGCCAGCACATCCACCTGGTGAAATTCGACGTCACCTCCTCCGATGGCGGAGCCAACGGCTTCAACTATGAGGATGGTACCTTCAGTCCCGACGAAACCCGCGAGCGTATCCATGCGATCAACTTGGGCGGCGGTCTCAACGGGGTTGAATTGCACGCCGAGCCTCATCCGGTCTTCGGTGCTGGACCATCGATTCCACAATCTCCAGGCGGCGCCTTCTTGGGTGCTCAAACTACCGTCCAACGTTGGTACGCCGACCCGGTGCAGAACAATGCCGGTAACGACCGTACGCTGCGCACCGTGTTTACCCACGACCACTTCGGCCCCTCGACGCATCAACAGACAGGCCTCTACGCCGGCTTGGTCGTCGAGCCCAAGGGCTCACGCTGGCGGGATCCAGAAACCGGCATCTACTTCGGCGAAGGACGGGAAGATGGCGGTCCTACCAGTTGGCGAGCCGATATCCTCACCGAGGACACCGATGAGAGCTACCGTGAGTTCTTGCTCGAGTATGCCGATTTCCAATTGGCCTATGAGACCGGCAGTCAGAACGGTTTGACTGAGGGCCGAGGACCAACCTTTCCCAACGAATGGGAGTGCCATACCGGTAGTACCGACCCGTGTCCTGGCCAACAACCCGGCCATGGCAGCGGCTTCGGCGTTGCGGGTCTGGGATTTGACAATCGTGACCTGGCAATCAACCCGCCGTCCAAAAGAGAGGTCTTCCCCAAACTGCTCGAGAAGAGCCCGACCTGCGGCGAAGAGCCCGGTGCGCCAGCAGCGCCGTGTCCCGAAGCCGTCTCGGCGGACGACCCCGGCACCTTCGTAGTCAACTACCGTAACGAACCTCTCGCTCTGCGCACCAGGGATCCCTCCACCGGTCTGCAGGCGGTAGGTGATGCCGGTGACCTGGCAATGGCGTTTGCCTCCATCAAACGCAAAGACCTAGACCTCAACACCCAACCGACGTTCTATCCGCCTTTGACCGACAACGTTGGCATCTACGATCCCTACACGCCGCTCATCCAGGGCTTCGAGCATGACCGGATCCAGATCCGCACCTTGGTCGGCGCTCACGAGGAAGGTCACAACTTGAGCGTCAACGGCATGAAGTGGCTATTCGAACCCTCCTACAAGGACTCAGGGTTCCGCAACTCCCAGATGCAAGGCCTCTCAGAGCACTTCGAGCTCGAGATTCCACAGCTGGTCAAGAACCCTCTGGGTAATGCCGTCGACTATCTTTATGCCGCCGGCTCGGCAACCGACGACTTGTGGAACGGTATCTGGGGCCTGTTTAGAGTTTTCCGGAGTAACAGTGCGGACTTGCTGAGGTTGCCCAACAATCCCAATGGCGGCCGCGAAGTCGCACCTGGGCAGATCGGACAGTTTGATGGAGTCTGTCCGAACTACGCGCCCAAGCGAGGTTTCAAAGTGACGGCGACGACAGCGCAACAGCTGCTCGGCGGCCCGCTGACATACAACACCCGCGAGCCACTCGAGGATCCAACCGCGATCATCTATGTGCGCGCCAACGATGTCGACTCCTCCGGTCGGCTCAAACCGGGTTTGGAGGTTGAACCCTTGGTGCTGCGCGCCAATGCCGGCGACTGCATCAGCGTCCAGCTATACAACGCCATCGACAAGGAGTTGGGCTGGCCACACGATCTCGATGGCTGGAACACTTTGCCGATGATCGTCGAGGACTACAACAACAACGACATTCATCCATCATTGAAGGTCGGCCTCCATCCGCAGTTGGTGCACTACGACGTCAGTCGCTCGGATGGCAACACTGTCGGCCGCAACAAGGACCAGACCATCGATCCTGGCCAAACCATCACTTATCAGTGGTACGCCGGTGACGTTTACGTCAATGACCAGGGTCTCGTCGAGAGCACCCCGATCGAGTTCGGCGCCACCAACCTGATCCCGGCAGATCGCATCAAGCAACCTTCGAAGGGCGCCATCGGCGCTTTGATCATCGAGCCGCAGGGAGCAACTTGGACGGAAGACGCCGACTTGGCGAACTGCGGCCAACCGGACCAGCCCAGATGCTCGCGGGCGGCAGCCACGATACGCACGGGATATACCGATCATTTCCGGGAGTTCGTGCTGCTCTTCCAGGATGATCTCAACCTGCGCTGCAACAGTTGCGGCGACTACGACGCGGACGACCCCAATGCCACTCCGAATACCGCCGAGGCGGAAGATCCGGAAGACTCGGGTCAGAAAGGACTCAACTACCGGACCGAGCCGATGTGGCTACGCCTGGGTTTTGCACCCAACAAGCCGCTGTCACAGACCAAAGACGAGATCTTCACCAACGCGGTCTCCAACAGCCAAATTGGTGGCGACCCAGAGACGCCGATCTTCTATGCCAAGAAGGGCGACAAGGTACGCTTCCGGGTCCTCGAGCCCGGCGGTCATGCCCGCAATCACGTGTTCAATGTCCATGGGCACGTCTGGCAGCAGGAGCCGTATGTGAGCAACGCTAGCTTCCCGCGCGGACCGGTGTCGATCGGGGACAACCCCCTGTCGCTGTGGGAAGGCGCCCGCATGGGCCATGGTCCGACCAACCACTTCGACGCCGTGTTGGAGAACGGTGCCGGTGGCGCCTTTGGAATCGAAGGCGACTACCTCTATCGAGACCAGTCGTCCTTCCTCTTCGATGGCGGGCTGTGGGGCCTGATGCGGGTTCAGGACTATGACGACACCGTCGGACCCGTCATCGGACCTGATCCTGGAGAGATAACACCCCTCCCCTAAAATTGGGTCGTGGTTAGGAGGGAGAGCGCCGAGCTCTCCCTCCCTTTCCCTCTCTCTGCCTTGCTCTGTATTCCACTCGCCAGCTGGTCAACTGGCCGACTGGTCAACTGACCAACTGGTCAACTGACCAACCGATCGCCAGACCGTCCTCGAGCTGTCACTGAGCTGTCACCAGCCTGTCACTGAGCTGTCATCTGCGATTCGATACCTTGTCGACAACAAGTTATCCAACGCCTGAAACCTAGCGAGCCAACGATCATGAAGAACCCACGATATTCGTACCGAACTCTGTGCATCGCCTGGTGTGCCGCCGTTCTGATCACGGCACTCCCGACCACCGCCTCCACTTCGAGCACCGACAACGACTCGGCAAACGACCCATCGGCGAACCGCATGATCCACGAAGGCATCGGCGTCGAGCTCGAGATCGAACCGGTCACGGCACGTCCCAGCGCCGAAGGCGATCTGCGGGAGGGCGACACCGTCAATGTGCGCTTTCGGATCAGCGACACCAACACCCAGACCCCGCTCTCGGGTGTCTACCCGGCAGCCTGGATGGATCGTCGCACCGACGACGAAGGCGACGAACCGAAGTCTTGCCGAGATAAAGTCCAGGCCTTCATTGGCGGCAGCCTGTTCGCTCCCCCCGAGCTCGACCTCAACGTCTACTACGTGTTGGCGCTCAATAGCGATCCGACCATCTCGGTCGTCGACCCGCTGTTCGGATTCGGCACCACCAAGCTCCTCGACATGATCTTCCTCGACAGCCCCGGCGAAGACTGGGTGCTGAGCGAAGACCAGATGACGCTCTACGTCTCCCTGCCCGATACCAACCAACTCGCTGTCACCTCGACCGCCTTGTGGGAAGTTGTCACCAACCTCGCCGTTGGCCCTCGCCCCTCGCGCCTGGCACTGCAGGCTGATGGGCGCTACCTCTGGGTCGGCTTCGACGGACCGCGCGACGGCATCTCCGGCATCACGATCGTCGATACCGCCGGTCCTAGTGGGCCGCGAGTGGTCAAGAACATTCTGACCGGCCGCGGGCATCACGAGATCGCCCTCTCCGACGACGATCGGGTGGCCTTCGTCACCAACCAGATGGATGGCACGCTCTCGGTGATCGATGTCGCAACCCTCGAGGTCGTCAATACGATCACGGTTGGCCGCGAGCCGGTTTCGGTCGCCTTCTCGCCGGTGGCTTCGGCGGCCTACGTCGTCAGCCGGGCCGACGGAGTCATCGTCGCTGTTGACGCTCGAAGCCGCAAGGAGGTAGCACGCATCGAGACCGATTCCGGTCTCGGGCAGATTCGTTTTGCTCCCGGTGGCCAACTCGGCTTTGTCGTTAACACCCAGTTCGACACCGTGCAAATCCTGGATGTCGCCAGCAACCGGATCATCCAGACCGCCGATGTCGAAGATGGCCCCGACCAGGTCACGTTCTCCGACCACCTCGCCTATGTCCGCCATCAGGCCAGCGAAACCGTGCTGATGATTCCCCTCGAGCAAATCGGAACCGAAGGCGCGCCAGTGCCACTGATCGACTTCCCGGGCGGCCAAAAACCGTTTGGCCGCGGATCTCGCCCCAGTCCCGCCGATGGTATCGTGCAAGCGCCCGGCGCCACTGCGGTCCTGGTCGCCAACCCGGCCGACAAAACCATTTACTTCTACAAAGAAGGTATGGCAGCGCCGATGGGCAATTTCCAGAACTACAACCGGCAGCCGCGGGCGGTCCTGGCCGTCGACCGCAGTCTCGAAGAACGGGAGCCGGGAAATTATGAAACCACCGCGACGTTGCGGCGTCCCGGAGTTTATGACCTAGCCTTCTTTCTCGACTCGCCACAGACCATTCACTGCTTCGAGGTTGAGGTCAAGCCGAATCTCGCGCTCGAGGCGCAGCGCCAAAGCCTGAAGCCGATCAAAGTCCAGCCAATGATCGGCGACCGGGTCCTCGCCCGCGGCGATCGGGTCGACCTCACCGTCGGCGAGAAGATTGTCCTAGATTTTAAGCTCATGGATCCGGTGACCCGCGAACCACGGAGCGATTTGAGCGACGTCACCGTACTCACCTTTCGGTCACCGGGGCGAAACCAGCAGCGCCGAACGGCACGTCAGGTCGCATCCGGCGTCTACCGGATCGAGGTCGAGCCAACCGAAGCCGGCGTCTACTACGCCTACGTCGAAAGTGACTCGGCACGCCTGACCTTCAACCGATCGACTCAAGTCATCCTGGTGGTTCGAGAGCAAGCCACCGCGTCGATCGCTGCCGGCTCCTGACCACCCTGTTGATCACCACGTCGATCACCCAGCCATGTTTTGTGAGGGTAACATCATGACCACAACCAACCGAGCACACGCTACCACTACCAAGCGCATGAGGGCGGTCGGACTCGCCATCTTGGCGCTGGCAGGAATTACCACTTCCGTGGCGGCCGACGACGGCCACGAGCATCATCGCGCGATGCTGGCCCAACAACCCCAGGGTGCCCCCCATACCGAACATCTCGGAGCGATGACGATCCCGGACCCGGTGCTCTACGACCAGGACGGCCACCAGGTGAATTTCTACTCCGATTTAGTCGCGGGACGCATTGTCGCGATGAACTTCATCTTCACCACCTGCACCACAATCTGTCCGCCGATGGGAGCCAATTTCGGCAAGCTCCAAGAGCTCATGGGTGACCGCGTCGGCAAGGATTTCGAGATGATTTCGGTCAGCGTCGACCCCGCCGTCGACACCCCGCAAAGGCTCAATGCCTGGGCCGAAAAATTTGGACGGCGCCCCGGCTGGACGCTGGTCACCGGATCCAAAGTCGAAGTCGACAAACTGCTCAAGGCACTAAAGGTCTTCAATGCCGACAAGACCGACCACTCCCCCATCGTGTTGTTGGGCGACGACTCCAGCAATCACTGGACCCGAACCTACGGGCTGGCGCCTCCGACCAAGCTCGCAGAGATGATCGACGACATGACCCAGACCGCGGGAGGCGCACAATGAAACCCCACCACCTGATCCTGACCTTGTTCGTTTACCTTGGCATCGTATCCTCAGCGATCGCGGACGCCACACCGCAAGCCGACCCCAAGGTTGCTCTCGACTACTTCACCGACACTGTGCTCATCAACCAAGATGGTGAAGAGATGCGCTTGTACAGTGATCTGCTCAAAGATCACACCGTGATCATCAGCGCGGTTTTTACCGACTGCCAAGGAGTCTGCCCCGTGACCATGGGCAACATGGTCAAGATTCAGAAGTGGCTCGGCCCACGGCTTGGCGACGACATCCTGCTGTTGTCATTTACCGTTGATCGGGAGACCGACACCCCGCCGGTGCTCAAACAGTACGCTCAGGACTTCGGTGCCCAACCTGGTTGGCACTTCCTCACCGGCAGCCCCGAGAATCTCGACCTCGTGTTACGCCGACTCGGCCTGTGGGTCGAGAACAAAGAAGGCCACTCGTCGAACTTCCTGGTCGGCAATGTACCGACCGGATTGTGGAAGAAGGCTCACGGCATGGCGTCGGCCGACAAACTGATTGCCATCGTCAACAGTGTGCTCGAAGATCAGTTGGAGACCGAGTCCACCCAACCGTCGCCAAGCCGGTGAGACGCTGATGCAACCCTGGAGTGGACACGATCGCCGACGCCGTTGCCGTCCTCGTTGGGTGCTGATCCTCCTCGCTGGCCTGCCGGCCTTCCAACTCGCTGCCGAGCTGACGCCGTCGGAGGCCCGTGGCAAACAGATCTACCACGAAGGCTCCAGTCCGGCAGGAAGCGACATCACCGCAGTGATTGGCGATGCAGGCACGGAAGTTTCGGCAGCCATCATGCCCTGTGGCAGTTGTCATGGCGCCGACGGTCGGGGTCGCCCCGAGGGCGGCGTTTCACCCTCCGACCTCACCTGGCCAGCGCTGACCAAACCCTACCGCGTTGAGCGGGCAGACGGTCGGCAACACCCACCCTACACCCAAAGGCTGCTGGTACGCGCCATCACCATGGGTTTAGACCCAGCGGGCAACTCGCTGCATGTCGCGATGCCGCGCTACCGTCTCACTCACCAGGATGTCGGCGATCTCGTCGCCTACCTCAAGCGTCTCGACTCCGACCTCGACCCCGGCCTCACTGACACCTCGATCACCCTCGCCACCCAACTGCCTCGAGACGGCGCTTTGGAGTCTCTGGGCGGGGCGATCGAAGCCATCCTCCAAGCCTACTTCGACGACCTCAACCAACGCGGCGGGATCTATAGCCGACAGATCGACCTGCGAGTGATGCCAGCCCCGGTGGCGGCCGAGGACCGCGTGTCCACCCTGAGGTCAGAGCTCCAGAGTGACGAGGTTTTCGCCCTCGTGGGGACCTTCCTACCTGGCGCCGAGCAGGAGATCACCGACTTGGTCGAAGACATGCGGGTGCCGCTCGTTGGTCCCTTTACCCAACATCCACAGCTTGGCTTCCCGCTCAATCCTTATGTCTTCTACCTGCTGCCCGGTCTCGAAGACCTCGGCCGAGCGATGGTAGGACACGCCACAGAAGAAGGTGCGGATCGCACCGCCGTCGTGGTCGATAGTCAGTCACGTTTCGAACCCGCCGCGGAGGCAATCCTCGACCGGCTCGCCGAACTCGATCGGGATGCCAATATCCAGAGCAACAATCTCAAGCTCGAGCTCAACGGGCTCGACCCAGCGCACCTCGGCGAGCGACCGGATCACATTTTCCTGCTCGCAAACGGCGAACAGCAGACCGCCTTCTTCCAGCAGGCGGCAGCTGCTAGCTGGTATCCGCGAGTCTTCCTACCCGGTTCACTGTTGGGAAGAGAAACCTTCGACGCCCCCGCCGGCTTCGACCAGCGAATCCACCTCGCCTTCCCAACTCTACCCGGCAACCAGGCCGCCGCTAGTACCGAAGCCTATCGCGATCTGGCGGTCCGTTATTCTCTACCCACTCGGCACGTCACCGCCCAAATCGCGACCCTGGCGTCAGCACGAGTCTTGGTCGAAGGCCTCAAAAGATCTGGACGCGAGCTGAGTCGAAGACGACTGGTCGAGGCCCTCGAAGGCCTGTCCGAGTTCGACAACGGCCTCACCCCGCTGGTGAGCTACGGACCCAACCGAAGGGTCGGCGTCAATGGCACCTACATGCTGGCTCTCGACCTGACTCGCCAGCGATTGATGTCTGCGAGCGGCTGGGTGGAATCCAACTGACCGATCGGAACACGAGCAGCTTGACCACTACAAGCAGCCTGCAGCCGGTCACGGCACCGTGCGCGACCTCAGCTATCATGACGCTATGCCGAACATCCAAACCCTCCACCGTCGCATTCTTGATCAACTCGGCGGCTTCGCCGAACTAGCAGCTGACGCGTCGACTCTCGAGCTCGGTCACGACTCAACCTCGAGCTGGAACATCGCCCAACACCTGGTCCATCTAGCCTTGGTCGACGTCAGCATCCTGAAAAGACTGGAACCGGGCGCAGAGAATGCCGAGAGTGCAACCGGAGGGCCAACGTTGATCGGTCGCTGTATGTTGGCCTTGGGTTACATCCCGCGGGGTCGTGGCAAAGCCCCTGCAATCTCCAATCCGCGGCAGCCCAACATCGCCGACATCGCTCCACAGATGACAGAGACGCGGCAACGCTTCGTCGAGCTCGAACCCGACCTGCCTCGACTCGGAAGTGGTCCAGCCTTGGCCAAGCACTTTGCCTTCGGCCACCTCAACGGCACGCAATGGCTAAGATTCGTCGAGATCCATCATCACCATCATGCCAAGATCATCCGCGAGATCCAACGCGCTGTCTGACACAGCTAGACGGTCTGACACGCTAGACGGTCTGACACGCTAGACGATGCGTCGTTCCTGACCACGCTGGATCAAACCAGAGCCTGGTGAAGGGCTGATGCCACAACCTCTGGCGACTCCAAGAGCAGGTTGTGCCCAACCCCAGGGACCAACTCCAAGGTAGCCTGCGGCAAGGTATCCACCATACTCGTCGCCAAGCGCTGGAACTTCTCGTCGAGGCCGCCAACCATGAGGTGGACCGGTTGTTCAACCTTGGCAAGATCGCGGCTGAAGTCCGGCATGGCCCCCAGGCTCAAGGTGCGCAGGGCAGACGCCAATCCCTCTGCCGAGTGGGCCAAGCGATGTTCACGTTGAACCGCCAGGACTTGCCGTGGCAAAAACTGCTGGCTGCTGAACAACGGCACCTGCTGCCAAAAATCGACGAACCGTTCGAGTCCTTGCTCCTCCAAAAGGCGAGCCAACTTGTCGTCCGCTGCTCGCCGCTTGTCGCGTTCGTTTTCACTCGCCAAGCCGGGGTGGACGCCGATCAGTGTTGCCGCGACGAACAGTGATGGGTGGCGGATCAGCAACCCAAGAGCAAGCCGCGCCCCCATCGAATAGCCCGCCAGGTGATAGCCGCTGCCAGCCCGTTGGTACAACTCGGCGGCGAGGCGATCTACTTCTTGGATAAAGGTTTGGGACGGCGCGGGCCGGCTGCGATCATGCCCCAGAATCGACGGCCGGATCACCTCGAGAGTTGCCGGCAAACCGGCAAGCACGGCATCCCAGGAATCCGCATCGCCGGTGAAACCGTGCAGGCAGGCGAGGGGCTTCACTCCGTCACGTCTTCAGCTAGAGCTTTCGCAACGCGCTCTTGCAACCGGCGACTCTGCTCTGCTGCGCCGTGCGGCGGCACCACCGCTTCGATCAGCGTCACGCCGGCAGCGTTGAAGCCCTTGGTCAACGCCTGATCCAATGTCTCGACACGCTCCACTCGCTGGTAGTCGAAGCCGTACATCGCCGCAACATGGGAAAAGCCTAAAGCGTGGGGGGTTGTCCAATGTTCGATGGTCGCGTCATTCACTGCTGGGTGCTGGGCCACTGGCAACTGCTCGAAGATACGGCCGCCCTGATTTTGGACGACCACAATCACCACCGCTACCCCAACCGCACGAGCGGCATAGAGCCCGGAGAGGTCATGCAGGAAGCTGACGTCACCGATCAGCAGCGCCACCCGGTGCCGCCAGCGGGTGGCGGCGCCAAAAACGCCCGACACCACACCGTCGATACCACTGGCGCCGCGCTGCGACCACACCCTAAGATCCCCCGCCGTCGATTGGCCGAATGTGTTCACCTCACGAATCGGCAGACTATTACCCACCGCCAACAAGCTGCCGGCTGGCAACTTGGAAACCAGCTGTCGGGCAATCCCACCTTCGGTCAACTCCGGCCCTGCTGCGTCGAGCTCCTGATCGATCGCCAGCTGAGCGGCACGCTCGCCAGATATCCACAGTGCAGTCCACTCGCTGGACCTGGGACTTGCCGGCAAGCGGCTGGTGAGCAATGCCAGACTGACGTCGAGATCGGCAGCAAGTAGGTGGGTCGCGGTGCTCTCGGCATCGTGCCAGCCGTCGGGACCCAGGACCCAATGGGCACCTTCGCCCGCGGCCACATAGCTACCCCACGGGCCAGCAGTTGGTCCATGGCCAATCTGGATGACAAGCGCCGGCTTCGCTCGCTCGCGAAACTCCGGATCGGCGAGCAGGGTGCCGAAGGCGTCGCTGGTGGCGACCTCGTCGAGCTCGGCACAGAAACGGACTTGGCTGGCAGCTTCCCTCAAGATAGGGAAGCCCGTGCGTCGGCCAAGCTCGGCGATCAAGCTGCGATGGTTGGCCTGAGCCATCGGCGCCGGGCCACAGACGATCACTCCCCGTTCCGTGCTGCGGCAAGCCTTCGCCAACTCGGCAACGTCGCTGGCCTGCGGCAGCCGGCGAGGCGCATGAGCACGCGGCGCTCCTCGTCGCAAGAGTTCATCAACCTGCGCCGCAAGCTGCTGCTCTTCAGACGAGGTTGCCACACCGGGTTCGAGAGGCTTGGCCAGGCGGGCATTGAGATGTACTGCTCCGGCACGTGGGGTGCGGCTGGCAAACACGGCTTGTGCCGCGAGGCGTCGAATCGCACGCAGGGCGCGAGGGGACGGATCGGGTGCCCCAAGGTCGAAGAAATCCCGAGCGTGGCTGCCGAAAAGCCGTAATTGATCAATCGTCTGGTTGGCGCCGCAATGTACCAGCTCCACCGGACGATCCGCGGTCAGCACCAACAACGGGATGTGTGCGACGCCAGCTTCGACCACCGCCGGGAAATAGTTGGCGCCGGCAGTACCGGAGGTCGCCAGCAGCAAACTCGGACGCCCGGTCACCCGCGCCTGGCCAAGGGCGAAGTAGGCTGCCGAGCGCTCGTCGATCAGATTGAAACAGTTGAGGCCAGGATGGGCGGTAGCGGCTAGGACCAGGGGGGTCGATCGTGATCCCGGGCTGATCACGACATCGCTTACACCGGCATCGGCTAACGAGCCGATGAGCAGTCGCGCCCATTCGGCCTGCAGATTGTTTAGCCTCAAATCAGGCTCCCAACGCGGTCAACAAAGCCTGCTCTTTGAGCTCGGTCTCGGTGTATTCGAGTTGCGGGTCGGAGTCCCCGACAATGCCGGCACCAGCGAAGAGGAACGCCTCTGCACCCCGCAGCACACAAGACCGTAACGCCACCGCAAAGTCACCATCACCTTCAGCGTCGAACCAGCCGACGGGGGCAGCGTACCAACCGCGGCTGAACAACTCGTGGCGCGAAATCCACTGCATTGCGATTTCCGTCGGCACACCACCAACCGCGGGAGTTGGATGCAGCTCCTCTACTAACTCGAGCACATGCCGCGGCTCGGCCAAAGTGGCGGTGATCGGCGTCAACAGATGTAGAACATCACGCAGCTCGCGGACCCGCGGACTCGGATCCACGTCGAGATGCTCACACAATGGCCCCAGCCGCCGCACCAATTCGTCGACCACCAGTTGATGTTCTTCCAAGTCTTTGTCACTGCGCAGTAGTATCCCGGCCCCTTCCGCTCCGCTAGCGATCGAACCTGCCAGCGCTTCAGTGGCAATCGATCGACCACGACGGGTGATCAACCGCTCCGGGGTGGCTCCAATGAAGGTGCTGTGGCTACGACAGAACGCAAACCGGGTCGACGAGCGCAGTCCCTGGCTCAGCCGACGCAACACGGCAGCGGTCTCGAGCGGCGCCGCCAGTTCGACCCGCGAGCTGCGAGCCGCCACAATCTTCTGGAACGCACCGTCACGGATGCCTTCGACGATCGCCTCGATCTCGGCATCCCATTCAGCGCGCGAGGGGCGATGGATCGCCAACACCTCGCTGCGTTCCCCAAGTTGCTTTACCAGGTCCCGCGGCAATTGGAGCAGTGAACGTACGGTGTCGAGCTCCGCCACCCAGGCCAGGCGCTGATCGGCTGTTGCAATTTCCTCACCGCGCACCGCCAGACTCAACGAAGCCCGCTGGCCGTCGGAGGTGTAGCCGATACGGGGTAAGGTGAAACAGCCACCACCAAACTCCTGCCACGGTTCGCTGCGGGCGCTGCGGACGTCGAACGCCAGGCCACCATAAAGCCTGGGGGCAACCGGTAGACAGTCAGGATGTAGGCTGGTGGTGAGCTGGCTCCAGACTTCGTCCGCCCGTTGTTCGAGTCGCGCAAACGGCTCCGGCCCCTCGAGCTCGATACGATGGGTTGCGCCGACCCCAGCAAACGCCAGGCCATCAGCGGGATCCCACACCACGCCCATCGATCGGCCGGAAACTTCGAGCAAGGTTTCGGGATCAACCTGTGGGGCCGGCACCGACACGACAACGGTTGCGCTCGCGTCGATCGGCCGTGCCAACTGCTCCTCCAACCAATGGCGGATCTCGCGGGCTTCGAGGTTGGCGGAGGGCAACGGCGTCAGGGCCCCGGTCTCGCGAGCCGCAAGGGCAGCAGGCGCGGTCGCCATCTTGACCGTCGAGTGCACGGCCATCAGCCTTCCCCCTCGGTTGCCACCTGCGCCGGCCGTGCTTCGAAGATGCAGCACACACCGAAGGTCTGCGGCCGGATCGCCAACACTTCGAGCCCAGCAGCGGTCATGACCCGGCCAAAATCCGACGGCGAAGGAAACGCCGCGATCGACTTCTGCAAGTAGCGGTAGGCTTTTTCACGCGATAACCATGCACCGAGGCGAGGCACTACGTGATGGAGATAGAGCCGGGCTGCAGGTGCCACGATACCGGAGCGCGGCTCAACGCTCTCCAGGATGACTACTCGCCCGGCGGGCTTCACAACCCGCGCCATTTCGCGTAGCGCCGCCGGTCGATCGGCTACATTGCGGATACCCCAGGCAATGATTGCGGCGTCGAAGCTGTTGTCGTCGAACGGCAGCTCTTCGGCCTCCCCCTGGCGCAGTTCGAGGCGCTCACTCAACCCTGCCGCGGCCACTTTGCGCTCACCTACCGCCAACATGCTGGCGGAGGGATCGAGCCCAACGACGGTGGTGTCGGGCTGTTGGCGCAAGACTTCGAGCGCAACATCGGCGGTGCCGGTGGCCAGATCGAGGATACGTCCACCGGGTTTCAAGCTGCAGGCCGCCACCGCAAGCCGCCGCCATCGACGATCGAGACCAAACGACATCACACGGTTGAGAACGTCGTAGCGCTTGGCGATACCATCAAACATCGCCCCCGAGCCCAGACGTGACGGCGGTACGCTGGACGGCGACTGCGACGGCGACGGCGACGCCACCACGCCAGCGGAGGCACCCTCCGTCGAATCCGGTGCTGCTAGATGCGGCATGACACTAGAGGTCCCGATCGACAATCGTTTCCGCCACCGTGGCGAGGGCGCGACGGGCGCGACCGTCCGGTAGCGGTTCGAGGGCGGCGAGAGCCAGGCCGGCATGTTTGCGAGCCAGCTGCAGACACTCGTCGACGGCACGGGTCTCGCGCAGCGAGTTCACTACGCGATCGGCAGCATGATCAGACACCACCTCGTCAGCCAAGATCTCCTCGATCACCGGCCGCACGTCCGGATCGCGCTCCAGGGCGACGATCAGCGGAAAAGTCATCTTGCCTTCGCGCAGGTCCGCGAACAATAGTTTGCCGGTCTTGGCCGAATCACCGGTTAGATCGAGCAGATCATCAGTGGCTTGAAAAGTAATGCCGAGATGGCGCCCATACTCGACCAGCTGCAGACGGTCGTCGTCGCCCAGGCCACCGGCCCGGCCACCGGCCGACATTGCCCAACGAAACACCGAGGCCGTTTTACCCTCGACCACCTGGAAATAGATGTCGCGATCGGCGGACACCAAGCCACGGGTCTCGAGCTGCAAGGACTCGGCGAAGATCATCTCCTCGATGACCGAGAACAACTCCTCCAGCGTGTCGGGCAGCTGGCAGCGATGGACCCGACGCAAGGCTTCGATCAGCAACCAGTCACCGGCGAAGATCGAGGCCGCATTGCCGTAAACGGTACGCGCTGTCGGTGCACCACGACGCACTTCGCTGAGGTCCACTACATCGTCATGCAACAACGTCGCACTGTGCACCAACTCGACCGCAACTGCCAGGTCGAGGACACGCTGATCGAAGCCGCCGCCCAGCCGGGCGGCCAAGGCGACACACATCGGGCGCAATCGCTTGCCGCCCCGTGCCAACAGATGATGGGCACTGCGATTGACCAGCCGAGCATCCCGTGGCAATCGATCGAGCTCGAGCTCGAATGTTTCTAGATCCTGACCGATGAACGCAACCATATCGCTCAGCCGATCCGCCAGGTTGCCGAGCCCACGGTGGGCACAGATACCCTCGAGACGGGCGAGCAAGTCGACTCCGACCGGCAGGCCGGGCACACTTTCCGGGGGCGAGCTATCGACGTTCGCGGCGGAGTGGTGCCCGCTGTCTGGACCTACGGTATGCCCGACACCCACGTGCTCCGATGGAGAACGCTCGACGGCCGAGCTGGTGGCAACCTTCATGAGGACTCCTCTAACGCTTTTCTATACGCCGACTCCGCTCGCCCAGCGAGGGAGTCTTGGCGTTGAATATCCGACATCGGTACAACTTCGGTCTCTGCGACAGAAAGTCGTCGTTGTTCTGCACCGTCTTCACGAAACGCATCGTCACGCGACGAATTGTCACGAAACGCATCATCGCGGGCCGCCTTGACCAGCATTTTTAGACCCAACTTCCCTACCACACCGCCGCGAAGGAACACCTTCACCATCGAGTCGGTCAGGGTGATCAGCGACTCGAGATCTTCCAGTCGCTGACGAAACACCGCAGCTTCCGGCGACCCATCAGACTCCAACTGCGGAATCCACTCGCGCAAGCTCTCGAGGATCGGATCCCACTCACGACGCTTGCGGATCTCGACAATATTACGAATTACCTTCTCCAGATCCGTCGCCGGGCGATAGGTGACCCGCCGCGAACCCGGTGCCTTTTCCGGAAAAATCAGGTGCCATTCGCGCAACTCGCGGCAAGCCATCGACACCGCTCCACGGCTCATTTCGAGTGCCTGCATGATGTCGTCAGTATCGGCCGGTTCTGGCCGGGACAACAGCCAGCTGTAGATCCGTGCGGTGGTGGGAGAGATTCCCCAGAAGTGCCCCATCGAGCCCCACAGCTGGACAAACGCTTGGCGAACTGTTTCGACTTCACTCATCACGCCTGCACCTTACACGCCTAATCCATAAATTTCAATAAATTTTGAAAACTTCATCACTGATGATCGTGTAGTGTCTCCCGAGTGCAACTCCCGTGGACCTGAATTACCTTGCTACCGACGGTGATCGCATAGAATTCTGGCATGGCCAAACCCAAGATTCAGATCCTCGTTTGTACCAACGAGCGAGCGCCAGATGCCCGCAAACCGAGTTGCGGTCCCCGTGGAGGGCTCGACGTTTACCGTCGCTTCAAAGATGGCATCCGGGCCCGCGGTATTCGGGACGACGTCATGGTTGTCCGAACCGGCTGCCTAAAACACTGCAGCCAAGGGATTACTGTCAACATCTGGCCGCGCAACCTGTGGTATCGCGGGGTCACGCTCGACGATGTCGACGACATCATCGACCAGTCGGTAGTGGGTGACCAAGAGATCACCCGGCTACAGATGCCGGATATCCCCTGGGAGTAAAATCTCCCTCCGCGGCGACAGAAACTAACGGTTCGCAGAAGCCGGCCCAAGATTCTGTGCTCAAATCGTGGTAGGTTAGGGGAAGATACTGGAACTAAACGCTGGGAATAGGTAAATTCGGCCCAACCATGGACGTAAGACTCGCGATGGGGCTTGGGTACAGACCTGCTGAGCAGAGCAAATTCAAACGAGGAGATAGAGAATGAAACGCTGGTCCCCAGTTGTACTTTTGGCCTTGATCACCACTCTGATACCCAGCGCCGCAATGGCGCAGAAGCACAAAGACGACCTAGATCGATTCGCTTTCGGTATCGGTATTGGCCTTGTCGACTTGTCCGACTCCATCCTCGACAATAGTACCGAGACTTACGTCGCTGCCAGTTTTCGGATCATGCTCGGCGACAAAGACAAAAAGCGCGACCATCAATCGGTGGTGGCCTATGTCGAGCCCGAGATCAGCTATTGGGAAGCGGACAATCGCGTCCCAGTCGGCACCGGCACGGTGGATGCTTCTCAGAGCGACCTGATGGTGGGCCTCAACATCATCGGTGTGGTCCCCTTCGACAAGGTAGATTATTTCCTCGGTGCCGGCCTATCGATCCATTCCTTTGATGCCGGTACCGACATCAGCGGCGTCGCCCTCGACGACGAGGAAACCTTTGGGGTCAACATCCAGACCGGTCTCGATGTCCACATCACCGATAACTTCGACGTCTTCGGCCTCCTGCGACTCGACCTCGTCGAGGACGTCCAGGAAGAGCAAGCCAAGATTGTCCTCGGTCTCCGCTTCAACTTCGGTTGATCGCCCACGGCTGCCGCGATCACCTGTTGCGGCAGCCCTTGGGATTCACTGTATTCCTAAGGACACACTAGCCCCAGGGATACACTAGCCCTAGGGATACATTGAGTGAACAAGGCCTGCATCATCGGAGCCGGTTCCTCGGGCATTGCTGCTGCCAAGGTACTGAAGCAGCACGGCATCCCGTTCGACTGCTTCGAGCGCGGCTCGGGTATCGGTGGCAACTGGCGCTACCGTAACGACAATGGGATGTCGGCCGCCTACGGCTCGCTGCACATCAATACGTCGAAGGATCGGATGGCGTATTCCGACTATCCGATGCCGGATGACTATCCCGACTATCTCCATCACAGTCAGGTCCTGGAGTATTTCGAGAGTTATGTCGATCACTTCGGCATCCGCCCGGATATCCACTTCAAGACCACAGTCAAGGATATCTCCCCCACCGCTGATGGAGCGTGGGACGTCACGATTAGTGGGCCAAACGGCGCAGGCCGCGAAACTCGGAACTACGCTGCCGTGCTGGTCTCCAACGGCCACCACTGGGATCCTCGGTTGCCGGAGTTTCCGGGCGAATTCACCGGCCGCGCGCGACACTCCCACAGTTTTGAGACCTCTTCTGGGCTAGAGGATCGCAACGTGCTGGTGGTCGGCATCGGTAACTCGGGTGTCGACATCGCCTGTGAAGCCAGCCATGTGGCCCGCAGAGTTTTGCTGTCGACCCGCAAGAGTGCCCACATCTTGCCCAAATATGTGTTGGGGCGGCCGATCGATACGTATACCTCCCCACTTGCGAACTACCTGCCGCTCGCTGTCCAACAGCTTTTCTTCACCTTTTTGATGAAGATCGCCAACGGCCCACAAGGACGGTATGGAGTGCCGACCCCCGAGCACAGTCTGCTGCAAGCGCACCCGACAATTTCCTCGGAGCTACTCAACCTTGCTGGCCACGGCAAGGTCACCATCAAGCCCAACATCGAGGAGCTACGCGGCGACCAGGTTGCCTTCAGTGACGGCACTGTCGAACCGATTGACGAAATCATTTACGCCACTGGCTACAAAATCAGCTTTCCGTTCCTGCGTCCAGAAATTGTCAATAGCCGCGGTAACGACGTTCGGCTGTATCGCCTGGTAGCCCACTCCGAGCACACCAAACTCTTCTTTATCGGGCTCATCCAACCCTTGGGTGCAGTCATGCCGCTAGCCGAAGCCCAGGCGATCTGGGTCGCCAAGTTGTTGACCGGGGAATGTAAGCTGCCACCGGCCGACACCATGGAGCGCCGAATCGACGCCGACCTGCGTGCCATGCAGAAACGCTACGTCACGTCCAAGCGCCACACCATTCAGGTTGATTTCTTCGCTTATCGCGAGCTGATGCGTAAAGAGGTGCGCAAGGGTCGACAACCCGCCGCCCGTCGCGTGCCGATCATCAATCCGTCCCGATCATAACTCCGCCTCCGGCCGCAGCTCCCGGGCCATGAGATCGCGCACCGCTTGGCGAGGCGACTTACCGCGATAGAGAATCTCGACCATCTGTTCGGTGATCGGCATCTCGACTCCGCGTCGTTCGGCCAAGCGGGCAATCGCCAGCGAGTTCCGCACCCCCTCGGCTACCATCGGCGTGCCGGCGGAGATCTCGTCGGACGTTTTGCCGGCCGCAAGTTGTACACCGAGACTGCGGTTGCGAGACAAGGGGCCGGTGCACGTCAACACCAAATCACCCATCCCGGCCAGGCCAGACAAGGTACGCCGTTGCCCACCGTAGGCCAAAACCAGCCGGGTGACCTCGTGTAAGCCACGGGTCATGAGCGCCGCCAGCGCATTGTGGCCAAGCTCGAGCCCAGCCACAATTCCCGCTGCAATTGCGATCACATTCTTGGACGCCGCTCCGAGTTCCACACCTACCACATCGGTCGACGAATACAGCCGATAACTCGGTGTCGACAACTGCTCCCGCAACGTTGTCGCCAAAGATTCGTCGGCACTGGCCACCACCGCCGAGGTCGGAGAGCCGGCGGTCAACTCAACCGCAAAGTTGGGCCCCGAGAGCACCGCAAACTGGACCGAATGCCGAGTCGCGGCTGCTTCCTCGGCCGTCACTTCGCTCATACGAGCCAAGCTTTCGATTTCGACACCCTTGGTAGCCGAGATCAGAGTGAGCGGTTCTGCCGAGTCTGCGCTGACAGCTGGCAGACTATCCAAATAACGCCGCACAACCTCTCGATAACCATGGGAAGGAACCACCACCAGCACGGCATCAGCTGGAGTTGTCGCAGCCATATCAGCGGTGACCTCCAGGGACGCAGGCAGCTCAACTCCGGGCAAAAATTGTGGATTGGTCCGTTCCGTGCGCAGCTGCTTTGCCAACTCAGCGCGACGGCACCATAGGGTGACCTCGTGACCGGCGCTCGAAAAATGAACCGCAAGGGACGTTCCCCAGGATCCGGAACCTAATACCGTCAGCTTCAAACGACCTCCTTGGGCGTCACCGGATCACCGAGCCGATGCTCGGTCCCAGCCCGCAACCGTTCGAGATTTTCACGATGTTTGGCCAAGATCAAAAAGGCGATTCCACCCGCCGTCACCAGCAGCCAAGACGGCACGGAGGCAATCCAGCCGAGTTCCCCGCTGAGATAAACCAGCAGCGGAAACGCGGTGACCGCAGCGATCGACGCCAAGGCGACGTAGCGTGTTGCTGCGGCAACCGCCAAAAACACCACAGCCGCCAAGCTCGCCGGAACCCAAGCCAGACTGCCCAGGGCCCCGGTTGCGGTCGCC
>JAJCXO010000035.1 GCA_029263395.1 Acidobacteriota bacterium
CAGGGTAGTTACCTTTCACCCCAGACCCGAATCGCAACCCTACAGGACGTCGACTCGGTCAAAGTCGACTTCTCGGTACCGGAGAAATACGCTTCGAGGATGCGCCGCGGCGGTGAGATTCGATTTCGGGTCAAGGGTGACGAGCGCAACTTCACCGGCAAAATTTACGCCATGGAGCCCCGCGTTGACCCAGACACCCGCTCGCTACAGCTGCGCGCCGAGAGCTCCAATGCCGATGGCGCTCTGCTGCCCGGCGCCTTCGCCGACGTTGAAATTGTGGTGGCAGAAACCGACGATGCGCTCACCGTGCCAGCAATCGCGGTGATCCCCGAGCTTGGTGGTAAAAAAATATTCGTGTTGGAGGACGGCAAAGCCCAGCCGCGGACGGTGGAGACCGGCATCCGCACCGCCGATCAAGTCCAGATCACCAGCGGCCTCGCCCCTGGCGAGCGGGTGATCATCTCGGCGATCCAACAGCTGCGCGCCGGGCTGGAGGTCGAGGCCGCGTTATGACCGCCCCCGCCCACCCGGGACACCCGTCATGACCCTTTACTCCCTCTCGATCCGACGTCCGGTACTGGCCCTGGTGATGTCGATCACCATCGTACTGTTCGGGTTGATCGGCTTCCGCTCTCTTGGAGTGCGCGAGTTCCCATCGGTCGACTCACCGGTGATCACCGTGTCGACCAGCTACCGTGGCGCCAACGCCGACGTCATTGAATCGCAGATCACCGAGCCGCTGGAAGAGTCGATCAACGGCGTTGCCGGCATCCGCACGCTGACGTCGGTAAGCCGCGAGGGACGCAGCACGGTGCGGGTGGAATTTGGCATCGATGCCGATCTCGATACCGCCGCCAACGACGTTCGCGACCGGGTGTCGCGAGCTCAGCGCAACCTGCCGCCGGATGCTGATCCACCGACGATCTCGAAAGCCGACGCCGACGACCGACCGATCTTGCAAGTTACGGTGTGGTCAGACACCCGCAACCTACTCGAGCTCAGTCGCCTGGCCGACGACCTTTTTGTCGAACGTTTGCAGACGATCCCGCAAGTCAGCCAAGTCGACATTTGGGGTGACAAGACCTACGCCATGCGGCTGTGGATCGATCCTCAGAAGCTCGCCGCTTACGAGCTGACGCCGCTCGAGGTACGGCAGGCGATCGAGCGCGGCAATGTTGAGCTACCGGCGGGCCGGATCGAGGGCCGTGACGTCGAGCTGCCGGTACGCACCATGGGCCGAATCGATACCCCAGAGGCATTTGAGAACTTGATCTTGAAGTCCGCCGGCGGCAGTATCGTCCGTTTTCGCGACATCGGCACCGCCGAGCTCGGGCCGCGCAATCTGCGCACCATTCTCAAGCGGGACGGCATCCCGATGGTTGCCGTCGTCATCCGTCCGCAACCTGGCGCCAACTACATCGACATTGCTGACGAGTTCTATCGTCGCATCCCGCTGATCGAAAAAGACCTGCCTGAAGACATCGAGATTGCAATCGGCTTCGACTCCACCAAATACATCAAACGCTCGATTCGCGAGGTCCAACAGACCGTCCTGCTGGCGTTTGGGCTGGTGATTCTGGTGATCTTCGCTTTCCTGCGCGACTGGCGGACAACCCTGATCCCGGTGCTGGTGATTCCGGTGTCGTTGACCGGGGCGTTTTTTGTCATGTCGAGCGCTGGCTTCTCGATCAATGTCCTCACCTTGCTCGGTATGGTGCTCGCCATCGGATTGGTGGTTGATGATGCGATCGTGGTGCTGGAGAACATCTACGCCAAAATCGAAGACGGCCTGGAGCCGATCGAAGCCGGGGTTGTCGGTACACGGGAAATCTTCTTCGCCGTCATCGCCACCACCCTGGCGCTGGTGTCGGTGTTGCTGCCGATCCTCTTCATCGGTGGGCTCACCGGGCGGCTGTTTCAGGAGTTTGGGGTCACCCTGGCTGGCGCAGTGATCATCTCGTCCTTTGTGGCGCTGACGCTGACACCGATGTTGAGCTCACGGATGCTCAAGAAGCGTCAACAACAACCCTGGTTGTACCGCGCCACCGAACCCTTCTTCGAACGCCTCACCGGAAGCTACCGCAGCAGCTTGGAGTGGCTGCTGGCGCGCCGCTGGCTGGCGATCCCGATGGTCCTGGCCTGCGTTGGATTGATCGGGCTGTTCTTCCGCACCCTGCCGTCTGAGTTGGCACCGCTCGAAGACCGCAGCTCGATTCGACTCAACGCCACCGGCCCCGAAGGCACCACCTTCACCTACATGGATCGTTTTGTCGACGAGCTCAATGCGCTGCTCCTCGACGAGATCCCAGAAACCAAAACTTTGGTGTCGGTGACTTCCCCCGGCTTCGGGGCGACAAGCTCGGTCAACTCCAGTTTTGCCCGCGTCATGCTGGTCGACCCGGACGACCGCGATCGTTCGCAAACCGAAATTGTCGACGCGTTGAAGCTGCGTGTTCGGGAGCTGACCGCGGCCCGCATCTTCGTGTCGCAAGAGCCGACCATCGCCGTTGGCCGACGTCGCGGTCTGCCGGTGCAATTTGTCATCCAGGCGCCCAACCAGGCCCGGTTAGAGGAGGTTTTGCCCGACTTCCTGGCCACCGCCGAGGCAGATCCCACCTTCACCAACATCGACCTCAACCTCAAATTCGACAAACCTGAGCTACGCATCGAAATCGACCGTGAGCGTGCCCGCGACCTCGGCATCTCGGCCCTCGACATCGGCCGCACGCTCCAGCTGGCGTTGTCCGAGCAGCGGCTGGGCTTCTTCCTACGCGACGGTAAACAATACGAGATCATCGCCCAGGTGTCGCCGGAAGACCGTAACGAGACCATCGACCTGCGTAACCTCTACGTCCGCTCGTCCGCCGGTAGGCCGGTGCTGCTCGACAAACTGGTGACGGTGACTGAGGAGAGCCGCCCGCCACAACTCTTCCGGTTCGATCGTTACGTCTCGGCCACCGTATCGGCCGACCTCGCCACCGGCAAAACCATCGCCGACGGTATCGACGCCATGGATCGTGTCGCCGATCAAGTGCTCGACGACTCTTTCGCCACCTCGCTGTCCGGCGAGTCGCGAGACTACGCCGAAAGCGCCCGCAGCCTGGACTTCGTCTTCCTGCTCGCCTTGGTACTGATCTACTTAGTGCTGGCGGCACAATTCGAGAGCTTTCGCGATCCGATCACCATCATGCTCACCGTGCCGCTGGCTCTGGCCGGCGCGCTGATCGCGCTGTGGTATTTCAACTTGACCCTCAACATCTTCAGCCAGATCGGCATGATCATGTTGATCGGCCTGACCACCAAAAACGGCATCCTGATCGTCGAGTTCTCGAACCAACGCCGCGAGCGCGGTCGTTCCCCGATGGATGCTGCCATCGAAGGCGCCACTCGCAGGTTCCGACCCGTGTTGATGACCAGCCTGTCGACCGTCCTCGGCATCCTACCGATCGCCCTGGCACTGGGTGCTGGTGCCGAGAGTCGAGCTCCGATGGGCGTGGCCATCATCGGTGGGTTGATTTTCGGAACGTTCCTGACCCTTTACGTGGTGCCGGCGATGTACACCTACCTCACGACGAAGGAATGGACACGGGGCGTCGTGGCCAAACGGGCCGCGGCCGCGTCAGCAGAAGCCGACGCGAGTGGCGTTGGAGACGAAGCACCAGCAACGGTTGGCTGAAAGCGCTCAGCTTCTCCAAGAGGTGACTTTATGGCTACGGCCTCAGCAAGACGTATCGCAGCAGCCTTCGCCCTCCTCGTGGCCGCTGCCGCTTGCACCGGAGAAGCACCGCCAGAGAGCAACGTTGAGGGTGACGTCAAACTCTACGCCATGGATTGCGGCTCGATCGATGTCGCCGACATGAGCGTCTTCTCCGACGACGGAACCTTCGATGGCCAGTCGATTCGTTTGGCTAACCCGTGCTTCTTGGTTCGCCATCCCAAAGGCAACCTGCTCTGGGATACAGGTCACCCAGACGAACTGGCCGACACCCCGGACGGCACAACCTTTGACGTATGGCACTACGCGTTGAAAACCAAGCTGGTCGATCAACTCGCCCTGCTAGACCTAAAGCCGTCCGACATCGATTACCTATCGCTGTCTCATCTCCACCCTGACCACTCTGGCAACGCCAATCTTTTTGCCGGCTCAACCTTCATTATCAACGCTTTCGAGCGGCAATACATGTTCTCAGAGGAAGGCAGAACTGCATTTGGGGAGTCTTACTCCAGCCTCGAGCAAGCCACCACCATACTCTTCGAAGAGGAGCACGATGTGTTCGGAGACGGCACCATCGTCATGAAGTCGATGCCCGGGCATACCCCTGGCAGCTCTGTACTGCTCGTTCGATTAGAGAATTCGGGGAGTGTTTTGTTGACGGGTGACCTGTACACCCACGCCAAGGCGCGTGAGTTGCAAACCGTGCCCACATTCAACCTCGACAAGCCAACAATCCTCGAGTCGAGACGCCGCTTCGAAGCGTTGGCAGCCACCGAAAACGCCCGCGTCGTGATCCAACATAGCCTGGCTGCTTTTGAGGCACTGCCTACCTTTCCGGCTTTTTTGGACTAGGTCTTGGAAGCGATCCAGGCCCAAAGTGAGACTCGGGGACACATCTCTTGGTGTAGGGACCGTTCCTCGACGTTCTGAGACCACGATTTACGCTCGATTGCACTCTCCTGACGTTGCAGAGACCACGATTCACCCTCGATTGCACTCTCCTGCCGTTGCAGAGACCACGATTTACGCTCGATTGCACTCTCCCGACGTTCCAGAGACCACGATTCACGCTCGATTGCACTCTCCCGACGTTGCAGACACCACGATTCACGTTCGATCGCGCATTTTGGCCAAAAATCAGCGACACTGAGGCGTATCTCACAACGAACCTCGCGATCGGCCCTTGACATCTAAGTAAGCCACAACTTACTTTAAAACCATGGCATACGCAGAAGTCCTCACCGCACTGGCTGATCCTACTCGCCGGCACATCTTCGAAGCGTTGCGCGAACAACCCAGAACCGTTGGTGAATTGGCTGCTGGTCAGCCGGTCAGCAGACCCGCAGTGTCACAACACTTGAGGGTGCTCGAAACCGCAAGGCTGGTCAATGTTGTACCCCAAGGCACCCGCCGTCTTTACTCGATCAAACACGACGGACTGGAAGATCTTCGCCAATATTTAGATACATTCTGGTCTGATGTCTTGTCGGCCTACAGCGCTGAGATCACTCGCCGAATGCAGGACGAATGAACAGGCATAGGAGTCCCGCATGCTTGCTCCGCTGATCAAGTCCATTGATGTCCCCTGCCGTCAAGACAAGGCATTTGTGGTGTTTATCGAGGAGATGGCCAGTTGGTGGCCGCTCGGAAAATTCACCGTCTCCGCAATGAGCGGAACCACCGCCAAGTCGATCCGAGTAGACACACGACCGGGCGGCGAGATCGTGGAAATTAGCCCGGATGATACGGAACACTTGTGGGGCACCATCCAAGACTATGATCCGTACGACTTCGTCAGCATGAACTTCCACATCCCGCAACCCGGTGAAATCGTCGAAGACAGAAGCCTGGTCGAAGTGCGATTCACCGCACTCACCAGCGAACACACCCGCGTCGTGCTCACCCAGAGCAACTGGGAAGCCTTTGGCGAACGAGCCGAGGCGCTGCAGGGTGGTTACGGCGGCGGTTGGACGCTCATCTTCGAGCAGGCATTCAAGGCAGCATGCGGCGGATGACGTCCGACACCCTAAACCTGCCACGCCGAACAAGTCTCGTGCCGATAGGTCCCGTGTCGTTTCGATCTGCAGCGAGCTAACTCTCGCTCGCCAGATCCACCTAACCGACGATCTTCAACCGCGGCCGCTTCTCGGCCCATTCCTGGCTGGAGTAAATTTGCGGCGCAACCTCGACTACCCGTGGCAACAAATTGAACAGCGACACCTGTGTCCACTCGGCGCCGTCACGCTGGTGGAAGCCACGCCGGGTGAGCTCTTCTGCGACTTGCGATAAGGGGCGGTCCAACACAACCTGCTCCAGCACACAGCGCATCGCTTCGACCTCGGCAGGATTCTCGACCAGGAAGTGGCAGTCGGCTGCAACCTCCAGCCCATAGGGCACTTCTTCCTTCGCTAGGCCGTCTTCCCTTGCCTGGATGTCAGCAGTGTCACCCTCGGTTTCCCGTTGCCACTCGACTGCCGCCAGCCGCCAACCTTCCTCGGCCTTCTCACGCAGTTCCTCCGCACTTGGCGGAGAATCCACAACCTCTCGCACTCGTTCGACGTTTGCCATGGTGCCTCCTTGTGGAGTGCGGGTTCAAGAACCCGCGTCAAAATTTTCGGATGGTCTCATCTGGTTGCTACGCAAGACGGGCACCCAACGTTTCATCCGACGTCAGGGGTCACCCACGCTGAGTGCTCTCGTGATCTCGAGAGTTTGCAGCTGACTGGCTTGGTCGATGTAAAACTGAAACAGGTAGCGACCGGCCTGCTCGACTGCGATATCAAAAGCACCGTCTTCTGCTTGCACGGCGTAGGCGGCTTCCTGATTGTCGAGATCGATGACGCTCACGTAGGCATAACCGGAGACCTCACTCAACTTTAGACGATGAGCGCCAGCTGGCAGTGAGGCTCGAAACGTCCGCCAGCGATGGGTTGGCGCCCACCGAATGCGAGTGGACCGCCCTTCACGCGGACGAATCTTCTTGTGAATCGGTTGGCTGGCGTCGAGCAGTTGTTGGTCTGGCACGTCGCGCGGTGGCACTTTGAACACCAGGATCCTCGGTCCCATGCGCGTTCGATGGGGGCTGATCTCGACCACCAACTCGAGCCCTAGAACCTCACGATAGTTGCGCTCTGCGATCTTGTGGAACGGTTTGAAATGGAGTTCGGGACGCAGGAAACGCTCAAAGGCGTCACTCGCCAGGATCACAAAGTCGAAGTCGGCCGCAACCAGATCGGCAACCGAGTAGTCACCGATCCAGCGCGTCTTCTGCACTTGAAAAGCATCCAGGTCCAGGTTCGGGGTGTACCGTTCCTTGAGAATCGAGGCGCCACGAGGAAGGGTCTCCCAGATGCTTTCGGCTGCCACTTGACGGGTGCTGTCGCTAGCGTAGGCGATAGCTTGCGCCACCACCTGCATCAACGGTAGCGCCAGGCAAACGATCGCGAGGACCCACGACAATAAGAGGCGTTTTCCGAGCCAACGCTGACTCAACCATCCTGCCCAGGCGGCGATACCGGCTCCCATTAATACGGCAACGGCTGGGAGTGCTGGATAGAGGTTGCGCTCAACGACCATGTTCATCGAACTGATGAGCGTCAGGTAGAGCACCGGGAACGGCAGCAGCCAAAAGGCTGCTGAGCGTTGCTGACGGCCGAGTACAAATAGGCCAGTCGCTCCCACCAACACGGCTGGCCAAGCAAAACTCTGTACGATCAAGTCAAAATAGTAGCCGGAGTTCGAGTCGACGACGACACCGATCCATCCACCCTGGGAGTACTGTCGGGCGCCGAACAAGGCGCCCATTGGACCGAAGATGTTGGCACGCGGATCGAGTGCCAGTCCGGGGGTGCTGAGCAAAAAGACCGCAAGCGACGGTAGCCCCGCCCACACCAAACCCCAAGACAATCGACGCTCAGTGATGCGCCACTTGAGATACACCGCGAGGATTGCCACTGCAACCAACCCGGCCGGATACTTGGTGCCAGCAGCGAGGCCCGCGAAGATGCCAGCCAAGGCATAGTCTCTGTAGCTCTCGCGCTGTATGAGCGCAGCCACCACCTGGAAAGACAAGGCGGCGAAGAATGCCGATGGCACGTCCGAGGTATTGACGTGGCCTCCTTGGTTGTAGACCGGTGCAAAGGCGATCAGCAGCCCGGCAAGACCACCGGCATACAGCCCCCACAGCCGCTCGGCTGCCCGAAAGACAGGCACCGCGGTCAGCCCAGCCATCACCGCAGTCACCAGCCTGGCCAACAGGCGGCAGAACACTTGCCAATCCGACACCCCGAACATCCAGCTCGACGCTGCCAGCACCGGCTTCGCAGCGAGTGATGCCAACCAGGTAACAAAAGCATCGATGTAGTACAGCAAATGGGGGTAAAAAAAACTGTCCCGCAGGTAGTTGCCTAGGTTGATCTGATTGGCATGATGTCGATAGGTGCCTTCGTCGTCATAGTAGGCGTCCGCGACTTCATGCTCGATCCCGACAACATGGATCGCCAGCGACAAGACGGTGATAGCAACCAAGGCCAAAACTCGCCGCTGTTGCCCTTGTCGCCAGGACGCGACACCACGGGCAACAAGGTAGATCCCGGTGAGCGCAATAGCGCTTACCGCCATCAGCTGACTCCATGCGATGGCAGCAGGGCGTTGCAAAACCTGCAGCCACCACAGCCCAGCAACTATCAACCATGCAATAGCGACCGCCCAACCGAGCCAATGGATTCGGGTGGAAACCACACCGAGCGCTGGACTAGACATGGAAGAAACGGACGCTCGACTACCCGAAGTAGTCTTGGATCCGCTGGATTTGTTCGGCGTTGGCGTCGGCTCCCTCGTCTCCCTGCCAAGAGTCCTCTTCTGGAGTTGGAGCGTAGGTCTCGTCGTCTACCAACTCGTCGAGTCCCTCGATCTCGGAGACCAGCGGACTGAGCTCGGCCACTTCGAAATAGCCACCGCGGCCTTTCTGCTCTTCCGGCTTGATCAAGTAGAGGTTGCGTTTGGCCCGCGTCACTGCAACATAAAGCAGTCGGCGCTCTTCCTCGTAGTCATCAGCGTCTTGCAAGCTGTTGTAACCCGGGAAACGCCCCATATTCATCTGTACCAGAAACACCGTGTGCCACTCCAAACCTTTCGCCGAGTGGACCGTGGACAGGGTCATCCATTCGTCCTCGCTGTCGGCTCCCAGCACCGCCGCCGGCCGACTGAAATCAGGCGGGTCGATCGCGATATCTGTCAGGAAAGCTTCCAACTCACTGTAACGTTCGGCGATCACCGCCAAGGCTTCGAGGTCTCGAATGCGTCGTGGGGCATCGTCGAACTTCTTCGGCATCCAGGTTTGATAGGTCTCGAGGGCGGTGTCGAGGCGCTCGACCAAAGGCTGACGCGGCTTACCGATCTTTTCCAATAGGCGCTTCAATGCAACCAAGTCGCCCCCGTACTTACGTTTCGCCAACTTCGCTGCTGCCAGACTGTCCAGGGAACCGCCATCTGCAACCACCCCATCGGCCAGACCTCGTGCAGTCTTTGGACCGATACCTTCGAAAAACTGCAAGATGCGGAACCAAGCTGCCGCATCGAGCGGGTTGACGGCAAGTTTGAGCAAGGCACAAACATCTTTGATGTGTGCCGCTTCCACAAATTTGATGCCGCCAAATTTCTTGAACGGGATGTTGCGATTGTTGAGCTCTAGCTCTAACGAATTGGTGTGCCACGCCGCACGGCACAAGACCGCAATCTCTTGCAGCGGTACCCCCTCTTCACGCAGCGCAAGCACTCGATTGCAAATGTATTCAGCCTGGGTGTACTCATCGGTGGTGCGCAACAACACCGGTTTGTCGTCACCTTCGAGTTCGGTAAACAGGCGTTTTGTGTACTTCTCCCGCGCCTTCTTCAAGACCGCATTGCTGAGATCCAGAATCGGCTGCGTGCTGCGATAATTCTGCTCGAGCAAAAGGGTTTCGCAACCCTGGAAGATCTGCGGGAAGTCAATAATGTTACGGAAGTTGGCGCCGCGAAAACCATAAATCGACTGCGCATCGTCACCGACCACCATGATGTTGCGGTGGCTCGCCGCCAACAACGCTCCAATATGGGCTTGCAGGCGATTGGTATCTTGATACTCGTCGATCATGATGTAGCGATAGGTACTCGTCAACTGACGACGCACCGCTGGATGTTCGGCCAAGAGATCGCGCAGGTTGACGAGCAAGTCGTCGTAATCCATCACATTGTGCTCGCGCTTACGATCGGAATATTTCGTCCGAAGCTCGGCGAGCGCGTCGAGATCATCCACAAATTGGGGATAGTCGGCTTCGAGCAGGTCCTCCAGAGGACGGTGGGTGTTGATCTCTTTGGAGAATAGGTTGAGCAACGTCTCGGCACGAGGGAACCGTTTCCCTCGGCGCTCGTAGCCACCTTCGGTGCGAAGAATGCCGATCATGTCGACACAATCCGCACGATCGATGATCGTGAAGCTGTTGCTGTAACCGAGGCGATCGGCGTATCGCCGCAGGGTAATGTTAGCGAACGAGTGAAAGGTGCCGCCCGACACCCGATGGCACCGCTCGTCGAGCAGGCCTACCGCTCGCCGCAGCATCTCCTGGGCCGCGCGTCGGGTGAAGGTCAATAGCAGAATCGACTCGGGATGGACCCCCTCCAACACCAAGTGGGCAACCCGGTACACCAGCGTCCGCGTCTTGCCACTGCCAGCTCCCGCAATCACCAGATGGGGCCCATCGAGAGATCGAACCGCCGAGTACTGAGCGGCGTTGAGCTCACCCTCGAAGTCGATCCGCGTATCGTCGGTAGGGGACCTAAGGTCTGATTGCTCCATGCATCAACTCTATACGGAACCGGTAGGCTTTCGAAGCGATCGCTACCAACCGCTGGATCCGAGTTGATCTTCGCTGACAGCTTCGAAGGCGGCGATCTATATGCTTGGATGAGCCGCTAGAGCTCCGGCCGGCGCAAAAAGAGTGCTTCGCAGAAACCTAACACCGCCTTCTGACGTATCCCAGAGTCGAGACCAAGCTGACCAGCCGGCACGAATCACCGAGCCGTTCGTTCTCGATCGGCGGCTGGCGTATGCATGGCGCGGATTCTTCATCGTCTACCAGGCTGCAAGGAGGCCTTTGAGATGAGCACCCTATCGACATCCCCAATTCGCTTCGCGTTGCCTGCGCTTGCGGCTGTTGTCTTTTTGACCGCAGCCCCCGCGACCGCGGCGGATCCCCAAGGGTTTATCTACGGCAAAATCACGACGCGCTCCGACTCGACCTATGAAGGGCGAATACGCTGGGGCAAGGAAGAAGCCTTCTGGGGCGATCACTTCAACTCGACGAAGGAAGAGCGGCCTTATCGGGACAGGGCACCACGACGCGAGCGCCGCGACAAAGAGGCGATCAAGGTTTTCGGCATCACGATCGGCACGAAGTGGAGCAACGTCTCGAATGACCGTAGTCTGATCGCACGCTTCGGAGATATTCAGCGCATCGAAGTTCGGCATGGAGACGAAGCGACCCTGGTGCTCAAAAACGGCACCGAGATCGAGATCGACGGTGGCTCGAACGATCTCGGTGGCAAGATCCGCATCTGGGACCGGGAGGTCGGCGAAATCGACATCCGCTGGAACGACATAGAAGAAATTGTCATGTTGCCGACTCCCAAGGATCTCGACGTTGCGGCCCTCCGGCTTTATGGCACTGTCGAAACCCAGCGCGGTGAATTCAAGGGCTACATCCAATGGGACCAGGACGAGTGCCTGTCGACCGACAAGCTCGACGGCGAAAGTCGCGACGGCGAGATGTCGATCGAGATGGGTAAGATCCGGTCGATCGAACGCCATACGAGCGACAGCTCACGGGTCGTCTTGAAGACCGGGCGAGAACTTGTGCTGGAAGACTCCAACGACGTCGACAGCGATAATCGCGGTATCTTCGTCGAAGATGAACGTTATGGCCGCGTGCTGGTCGAATGGGACGCATTCGAGCGCCTCGAGTTCTCGGACTCGGACTCCAACGGCCCCAGTTATGCAGAGTATCTTCCCGCCAAATCGCTGACCGGCAAAGTCTTCGATGAGAAAGGGAACGTCCACGAGGGGCGCATCGTCTATGACCTCGACGAAAGCGAGACCTGGGAGATCTTGGATGGCAATCAACGCGATATCAGTTACCACATCCCCTTTGGTCTGATCGCGTCGATCATTCCCGACAGCCACGATTCGAGCTTGGTGGTGCTGAAGAGCGGCGAAGAGATCGAACTCGAAGATTCCGCCGATGTCGGCGGCGAGCACGACGGGGTTTTGATTCTCGACGGCGGGATCGATCAGTCAGTCTACGTCTCGTGGAATGACGTCCAGCGCATCGATTTCGACCGCTGACATACCCGTCTCGCTGCTGACACACCCGTCTCGCCGCTGACCTACCCCGTCTCGCGAGAAAGCCTCTGCCTCTGCCGGAAGAGAGCCCGCGCTTCCGACAGAGGCTATCTACGCCTCCATCAGGAGGCGTGCGCCGCTTCAGGCGAAGCGTAAGCCAGGGTGGTAAAAACTCCCTGCCTGGAAAAAATCCATCTCTCGACCCCAGCCAAGCGGCAGCATCGGCAGGCCGTCAATCATCTCAAACACTGACATGTAATGACTTAATGAGTCCGAGGCAAGATTCGGCACGATCTCCTCCAGGTTGGCACCGTTGTTGCTCTAGCTCTCTATTGAAGAGCTATCCATGTGAAGCAACAGCCGAAGGAGAGATCTAGACATGAGTCTAATAAAAACAGAATCAGCTCCGATGATCCCATTCCCGATCCGTGCCCTCGACGTTAGTCGGGAAACGATATTCAACGCTCCGCTAGACGGCACAACCAACGGCGCAAACGGCGCGATTTCGGCCGCTGCCATCGGCCAACTGATGGATCTGATCGCAAATCAGAGATCCGACCTCCTGCCGATTCAAATCGAAACACTCACCGCCTGCGAATCGACCCGCGAGCATGCCACCGCCCTGCTTGATCTGATCAAGGCATGCGGTGTTGCCGAGACGGCGAGTCCCTGCGCAACCGCTCTTGCGATCTCAGCCGATCTCGACAAGCTGGTGAGATCGACGGATACCTGGACTCACCCTGCACAAGTCGTCAGGCACCCAGATGCCAAGGCTCTCCACAACCTGTGCGTCCATCGCGTTCAGAGTGCAGCAGGATCCGAGCTCGAGGACCTAAGGCAGGTTTTGCCACGACTCGAACGAGCCGCGAGACTGGCGAAGAAGGCCGCTTCCAGGCGCACTCAAGACACCACGCGGCACGCCTAGTAGCCACCCCTCTCTAAAGCGAATCCCCCGACGCTGCGGCGGGGGATCGAGAGAGCGGGCCTTGGAGGCTAGTTAGTTAGATCCCGTCCAGAAACACCGGTTGCCCGGTCGCCCCCTGTGGACTGCGCGCGCTGCTGCGTAACTCGCCTCGGCGCCTTAATGTCCGCCAACCCTCTTGGTTACAATATTTTAGAGGGATAAGAGCTGTTTTCTTGCTCATACATACTCGCTGCGTGCTCGCTCCACAGGGGGCTCTCAGGAAGGCGAGAAACGGGTTTCTGGCTGGACTCTAGTTAGATCCCGTCTCGTTTTGCCATTTTCGGCTCAGTGAGGGAGGTCTTGTGGAGCGAGCAAGCAGCGAGCATGTTTGAGCTTCGTACCTGTTGGCATCTCGTATCCGATGGCACCAAAAGGGCTTAGGCTTCTCGTAACAGGCCCGGCGAGTTCTGGAGCTGCGGCGCAGCCCACAAGGCCGACCGAGCTCTCGGCGTGTTACTGGTAGTTACTGCAGAGTCAGAGTTGTTCGCCAGGCTCTCCGAACCGCTCGCCAGGTCCTCTGTGGTGACGCTTTCCACCCCGTCGCCGCAACTCTTTGAAGTTCCCCCACTTCTCGAGCTGTTCGGCGCTCAACAGTGCGGAGAATTGGCTCTCGGCATCTCGACGGATCGTCCGAAGCTGCTGGCGGTGATCATGCATGTCGATCGCCAGCTGGCCAACCTCCGTAGCATCTGGCGCCCCACTGTCAAAGGCCACCTCGAGTTGCTCCCGTAATGCCCGCATTTCGTCACGGATCGGCTCGACCGTGCTGCGGATCTCCTCGCGGATCGCTTGCGCGGCATCACTCTGTTCGTCGGTGAGCTCGAGATAGCCCGGCGGCGGCAACAAGCCTCGGTCAGCCCCACGGTCACGGGGTCCCGCTTCGGCAACTGCAATCCACGCCACAGACGCGGTCAGAGTGAGGGCGATGAAAGCGCTTTTGCGATAGGTCATGACAAGTCTCCTGGTTCGATGGTTCAGTCGTGAGCGGAGCCTCTACCTCACGGCTCCGATGTCCTTCACTAGCTGAAACCCATCACCTTCGGAGACCTTGCGCGGAACCTTGTAAGGTGTTTGTAAACTCGGAAGAACGACCCGAGACTAGCGTCGACGCGGCTCGAGCGTGACACCGACGGAAAGATTGGCGCACTGGATCCCGAAAAGCTCGGATGCGATATCAACTCGATCAACCACATCGTCAACCACTGCGATAGCCTCGCCTGAGTTACAGCCATCAGCCCCAAGTAGACAACTTCCGGTCTGAAACTGAACCCACCATGAGACTGGACCTACCGTGATATCGTCGGCTGCCTTACGACTGCTGACGAAAGGAGCCTCGAATACCATGTCCGAAACTTCCAACCCGAAACAAACAGCGCTCCATGCTCGCCACGTGGCAGCAGGCGCCAAGATGGTTGAGTTCGCTGGTTGGGAGATGCCGGTACGTTATGGTTCGGAGCTGGACGAACACCGTGCCGTACGCACTGCGGCTGGACTCTTCGATGTCTCGCACATGGGTGAATTCCGCGTCCATGGCCCCGGGGCCCTGGAGTTCCTGCAGCGTATGACGCCAAACAACGTTGCCAAACTCCAACCCGGCCGGGCTCACTACAGCGGCTTGCTGACACCAGAGGCTACCTATGTGGACGACCTGCTGGTCTACCAGATGGGCGAAGCGGACTACCTACTAGTGGTCAACGCTGGCAATCTCGATGAAGATTTGGCGTGGCTAAAGTCACACCCTCACCCAGACTGTACGATTGAAGATCACTCCGATCGTTATGCTCTTTTGGCCCTTCAAGGGCCAAAAGCGATCGAGATCCTGGCCCGCCACACCACTACAGATCTCGAGGCCATCAGCTACTACCACTTCGTCAACGGCTCGGTGGCGGGAGTTGATTGTCTGATCTCACGCACCGGCTATACCGGCGAGGCCGGCTTCGAACTTTATCTAGACCCTGCCGATGCACCCAGTATCTGGGATGTTCTACTCGACTCAGGTGCTGACGATGGGCTTGTTCCAGCCGGCTTGGCGGCCCGCGACTCGTTGAGGCTAGAAGCCGGCATGGCCCTCTATGGACACGAAATCGATCGCCAAACCACACCCTACGAAGCCAACATCGGTTGGGTCGTCAAGCTCAGGAAGGGCGACTTCCTGGGTCGTGAAGTGTTGCGCGATCAAAAACGCAACGGCACCACAAAAAAGCTGATCGGCTTCGAGATAAAAGGCCGTGGTATCGCCCGTCAGGGCCACACGATCCTGCATGACGATGCAGAGGTGGGGACTGTGACCAGCGGAGGCTGGAGTCCGACGTTCGAAAAAGCGGTCGGTACCGGTTACGTACCACCACACCTCGCCGCTGAGGGCACCGAACTCGAAGTTGCAGTCCGGAAACGCCGTTTCTCTGCTGTTGTCGTCGCGCTGCCGTTTTATCGCCGGGAAGACTGAACACCATCGCCGGGAAGACTGACACCATCGCCGGGAAGATGACACTGTCGGCCAACAGGCTCGAAGTTGTCAGCGAACCCGAGGCCGACCACGTAACGCCAAGAAGGAATCGACCATGTATTCGAACTCGTTGCGCTACACCAAGAACCACGAATGGCTGCGGATCGAAGATGACCTTTGCGTCATAGGCATCACCGACTACGCTCAGAAAGAGTTGGGCGAAGTGGTCTACATCGATCTTCCCGAGGTCGGAGACTCGTTTGAGCCCGAGGATGCTTTTGGTGCCATCGACTCTTCGAAAACCTCGGCGGATGTCTACACACCTTTAGCCGGGGAAGTTGTTGAGGTCAACGAGGCCCTCGAAGATTCGCCCGAGATCGTCAATGACGATCCTCACGGCAAAGGCTGGTTGATCAAACTGCGTTTCGAGTCGGCAGATCAGCTCGAATCGCTGATGAACGCCGAGCAGTACCAAAAGAGTATCGAGGGCTAGCCGCAGCGCGTGCTACGTCTCGAACGGATTCTGCTGGCCGTTTTCTCAGCCGCCTGGCTGCTGGCGATTCTTGCTGGCATGGGATTGGTGCCCCTCGCCGGCATTCTCGACCTGGACCTTTATCGGCTTTACAGTGTCGCCGCCGTCCTCGGTTGGGTGGCAGGTAACATCTATGTCTTCCGATCCCAGACCCTGCCCAAAGACCGATCCAGCAAACGCCTGCTGTGGACCTATCTCATCGGACCTCCAAGCATCGTCTACATCACACGCTCATTGGCCCGCCAAGCGGTCCAGCAGGCGGCACCTTTTGTGCCGATTTATAGTTTTGCGATCTACGCACTCTTCTTCCTGGTGCCGGTAACCCTGCGCGCGACCCGACGACCCCGCAAAGAAGTTGGCGACCCTTGACGGATCGGCAAAACTCTGGGTAGGAGCGCCCGGCTGTGCGCCCTAATGCCAAACCGAACGGGATTCGGAGAAGAAGGCCAGCAAAATCCTGGGCCCTGGAGAGAACGCATCGAGCGCTCTCGGACTCCTGTCCAAACCGATGCGGAGCGTCTTGTCCATCTTGACCCTAGCGCCTTGGCGTCAAAAGGACGTCGTTACCGAGATCCAACAAGCGCTCCCCCGGCGGGAGAACGCCTCCACCGTCTTCTGACTCCCGCTCCGACCCCGGGAGCAGACGTGTTCCAACGTTCGAGAGGTCTTCTCCGGCTCGCGGACCCCTTGCCGTACCGAGCGACACCTGTTCTCCCACGGTTGGACGCGAGTCGCAACGTTGGAAAGGTCTTCTCCCGGCGTTTGGGTGGCAGTTTGGATCGTCGAAAGGTCCTCTCCCGGTCACCTTTTTCAGGCACTGTCGACCGAATCACCCAAATGGGGTCGCACATTGACCGATTTGGCCGAATAGGGAGCGGACTAGAGGGTGCTGCTGGTCCCTTGCGGCACCCAGCAGCACCAGCAGCAGCACCCGACGCTCCAGCAGCACCCAGCAGCACGCCAGCAGCAGCACCCGTCGATAGTCATGGCGAAGAGCTGATGCATCTCGTGAGAGATCTGGATCCAGCGCGCTGCACAAACATCGCATCGCCATAAGAATAGAAGCGATACCCGGCCGAAACCGCTTCGCGGTACGCTGTCAAAATTCGATCGCGACCGGCGCGCTCGTCGGCTGCTCCTGGGCGGCTAGCCAGTGCAGACACCAGCATCAAGAGGGTCGAACGAGGCAGATGGAAGTTGGTGATCAACGCATCGACGGCTCGAAACGCGAAACCCGGGGTTATAAATAGTTCGGTTCTGCCAGACCCAGCCTCAACTTCGCCGTGCTCGCGGGCCGCACTCTCCAACGTCCGAACGACCGTCGTCCCGACAGCAACCACCCGGCCACCGGCGTTTCGCGTTCGGCGAATCGCAGTCGCGGTTGCTTCTGAAACCCAGTAGCGCTCGGCCTCCATCTCATGATCCTCGATCTGATCGACCTTAACCGGCCTGAAGGTCCCCAACCCGACATGCAACGTGACCGCAGAGTGTTCTACTCCACGGTCGGCAAGAGCCGTCAGCAGGTCGGGACTGAAATGTAGCCCGGCCGTAGGTGCTGCGATCGCTCCTGGCTGACGGGCAAAAATGGTCTGATAGCGAGTTCGGTCGTCAACCTCGTCAGCTCGACGAATGTAGGGCGGCAACGGAACATGCCCACAACGTTCGAGATGCGACTCGATCTCGAGATTGAATCGTAGATGTCGGCGACCGTCTTCTCCTACCGCCCTAACTTCAGCAACCAAATCGCACCCTTCGATCTCGAGCACTGTCCCAGGGCGCAAACGTCGCGCCGGCTTGGCCAGGGCCTCCCAGATCCGAGAGGCATGTTTCTCCAACATCAACAGCTCGACTCGCCCGCCGTTAGGCCGGCGACGGGCGAAAACTCTAGCTGGAATGACTCGGGTATCGTTGACAACCAGCAGGTCCCCGGATTGCAGGATCTCAGGAAGGTCGGCCACCGTGCGATGGCGGGCGGCGCCTACAGCGTCAACAACCAACATCCGACTACAACCACGATCCAGCGGTTGCTGTGCGATCGCCGACTCTGGCAAGTTGTAGTCGAATTCAGAGGTCAGCCATGTATCCATTGTCAATCGTACCGCCTAGTGCTTACGAGGATCGAGCCAATCGCGCAGACCATCACCAACCAGGTTGATGGCAACAACCGCAAAAACCAGCACGGCAGACGGAAACCCTGCCACCCACCAGGCAGTGAGTAACACGCCTTGCCCGTCCGCAATCATATTGCCCAAACTGGCTTGTGGCGGCTGTACGCCAAAACCAAGGAACGACAACGATGTTTCGATCAAGATCAAGTTACCCACTCTGAGCGTAGCCGCCAACATCACAGCAGTCATGGCATTAGGCAACATATGACGGAAAAAAATCCGCACCTCCCCTAATCCCTGCCCACGCGCCGCAAGTACGAAGTCACGCTGCCGGAGGCCCATTAGCTCCGCACGCATCAACCGGCTGATAGGGGGCCACGAAGTCATCCCCAACAACACAATCAACATCCAGGTGTCGGTAGCGAACAATGCGGTCAGCGTCATCAGCAGGAAAATCCATGGAAGCGTCAGGATGCCATCCACAAAACGCATCAGGAGACTATCGAGCAACTTGCCGCCAAGGGCAGCAATTGCACCCACCGCAATCCCGATTATCAACGCGAGAACAACCGACAGGACACCGATCATCAACGAGACACGGATCCCGTATATCAATCGCGATAGAACATCGCGCCCGAATTTGTCGGTACCCAACACAAAAACACGCTGATCGAGTACTCCGTTTTGATCAAGGTTCAAAACCTCGGTCACCGGATACTCCTGGGTCTGACCCAGCCGGTCGACGATCAGTTGATCTCCGCTACGCTCCACCCGATTGGCCAAGCGCCAGCGGCCATGTTCGAGCTGCATCGCGGCCATCGCCGTCAGCGGCGGCTGGTGCTTGCCCGCAACCGCATCGATCTGTTCGACCGGGTCGTACGGAGCAATCCAAGGTGCCGCTAGGCCCACCAAGGCCAACGCCAAAAGCAGGAAGAGTCCGCCCCGCAACAAATAGTTAGGTGGCATCCCGAACCCGTGGATCGAGCCAGGCGTGCAGCACATCTGCCATCAAGCTTCCTAGTACTACCAGGACTCCTGCTAAGGCGGTGCTTGCCAACACCACCGGATAGTCGCGCTGCGATATCGCCTGAAAAACCGCCATGCCAACCCCTGGCCAAGAAAACATGACCTCGACGATCAAAGAGCCGCTGAGCAGAATCGGCAACGCAACACCGAACCGCTGAACCAGAGGAATGAGTGCGTTGCGTAGAGCATGCACCCACAGAACTCGGCTCGGAGACAGCCCTTTGGCGTTCGCGGTGCGAATATAGTCCTTGCCCAGCACGTCGAGGAGGCCGTTACGCACAAAACGCACCACTGCGCCACAACGTGCGAAACCGAGGATGAGGCTCGGTAGCGCCAGGTGATGCAGCACATCGAGAGCCTGAGCAAAAGGCGAGAGCTGATCCGCACCGTCAGACCGCATCTGATTGATCGGGAAAAGTTGCCAACGCACTGCCAACACTTCGATCGAGATCAGAGCCAGGCAAAAAATCGGCAAAGAGAAGAGTAGTAGTGAAACAACACGGATCTGGCGATCGATCCACGATCCAGCCCGCACTGCCGCCAGCAAGCCTAGAACCAAACCCACGATATGTTCGATGGTGACGCCAGCAAGGACCAACAAGACCGTGTTGGGCAACCTGTCCATCAACACGTCGAACGCAGGGCGCTCTAGTGAAATCGAATAACCCCAATCACCTCTTAGTACCGCACCTAACCAACTGATGTACTGCTCGGTCACTGGCCTGTCGAGACCGTAGAGCTCACGCAGCTCCTGACGTTTGTCCTCCGACATCCACGGGTTGTCAAAAAGCCGCAGCGGCTCACCCGGCGCCAAGTGGATGAGGAAGAAGGTTGTCGTCAGAACAAAAAACAGCAGAATGGCTGATGAGCCAAGCCGACGTAAGACAAAGCGGAGCACAACAGCTTAGGCTGAGGAGCTCAACCTTCATCCTCGAGACGCCAACGGCGTATGTTGAAAAAGCCCGAGAGCGCGTTGGGGTCGACGTTGTGGAGGTTCTTGTGCACCGCAGTCAGTCGCCGCGACTCGTAGAGGAAGGTCATCGGGACGTCTTCATGGAGCATCACTTGCAGGCGGTCGTAGAGTGGCTTCGCCATCAGCTGATCGAGCTGCTCGACCGTCGCATCGATCACCGCATCAACCTCTGGATTCGAGTACATCCCCCAGTTGTAACCGCCGTCGATGGCATCAGAATGGAAGAAGTAGGACGTGTTGAGACTGGTGTCCAGCGCTAGCGCCTGGATGACGGCATCAAAGTCGTGCTGATTCAAAGGCCCGAGCAAGGCGTTGAACTCCATCGAGCGAGTCCGTACCTCAACGCCAATCCTCTTCAGATGCTCTTGGATCATCGGCAACAGATCAACCCGTACCTGGCTCTCAGAGTTGGTGATCAACTCAAAGCTGAAGGGCTCGCCGCCGCGATCGCGAATGCCGTCACCGTCGGTATCCACCCAACCGTGATTGGCGAGGATTTCCTTGGCTCGCCCTGGATCATAAGGCCAAGGCTTCAACTCGTCGTTGTGAGTCCATAAATTCGACGGGAAGGGTGAATGTGCTGGACTCGAATAGCCGAAATGCAGGGAGTCGATGATTTCTTCACGGTCAATGCCCATCGTCAGGGCTTGACGAATCTCCTTGTCCGCAAACAACGGCCGTGAAACATTCCACGCCACAAAAAAGAAAGATCGTGGTATGTGGCTGAGTAACTCCAGATCTGGCTCGTTCACGATCATTGCCGCATCCGAGGGGTCGATCACTTCGATCATGTGGGCCTGACCTGAACGCAACAGCGCTAAACGACTGTTGGTATCTGGCGTGATCTGAAACACGATCCGATTCGTTGTCGGCACCCCGTCTTCGAAATACCGTTCATTTCGCCGCAAGACGAACCGCTGTTGAGGCTGCCACGATTCCAAAATAAATGGACCGTTGACGACCATGTGCTCATGAAACCATGTGTTGTTTTGTCGCCATTCTTCAAAAGGCAGCAAGCTCCAGGCATGCTTTGGCAGAATCACACCAAGATTGGCATCTTGGAGCTGAGCAGCATAAGCCTCGGAAAAGTGAAAAACCACCGTCAACGGATCAACGACCTCTACATCTGTAATCCGAGACTTGGCCTCGGCAAAGCTCCAAGTGACCGCAGGGTGCACCTGTGCTTGCCAGGTCCAACGCACATCCTCGGCCGTGACAGCAACACCGTCACTCCACACAACCTCATCGCGCAAATGAAAGGTCAACCGGAGACGATCATCCGAGAATTCGTAGGACTCAGCGAGTCTCGGTTCAAAAGACGGTGGCCCATCTTGATAGTCAGCCTGTTCCTCGACCAGCTGCAAGAACCACGCAAAGTAGAGCATGCCGTTCATGATCGGAGTCGAAGGCGTCGTGAGCTCGTTGACGCCTTGAATATCAAAGGGGTAGGCAATGACCACCGAAGGCTCCGGGTTCTCGATGACCGTTTCCCCACACGCAGCCAACAACCCACCCCAAACGACCAGCAGGGCCAACAGAAACGGAGCGGGATCCTGGCGTGTGGACCCAGTTGATAGATATCTCATCATGTACTCTCGCTCGGCGGCCGAATAAGCACGCGGTCATGACCCGCTGACGTGCGATCGCGGGTGCGGCAGCCGGTGCTCGAGACCACCAACTAGACCACATGCTGCCGGATTGTATCGTGCCCGATGAACCCAAGTTGTATTATTACAGCTATTACACTGGACACGGTCAATGTATCTTGCGTAAGGACTTTTTGCAAAAACCAGCCACTCGGAGCGCAGATGTTATGCTGCGGACATGTCTCCATTGACCTCCAAGCGCCTGGTTATTGCCGCCATTACGTTCGCGCTCTTCATTATTTTCGACATCGCACTACTCGGCTGGTTGATCTTCAGTTCGCTTTCAAAACGGGAGATCGACAAAGCCTTCTTCGAAACCCGCGCCGAGGCCGAGCCCTTGGCACGGCAGCTCGAAGAACAGGCTCTGACTCTAGGTCAAGATCTCTATGTCGCAGTATCGTCCTTGACGACGCTGACCACTTACATTCAGTCGTTCCCCACCCAGCGCGAGATGATCCGCCGGTTCGAGATCCGCGACCGCGACGGCAAGGTGGTCTATCAGGAAGAGAGCTCCAACGAGCTACCAATCAGTGACGGTGATGTGCCCCGAATCGAGACCGGAGACGGTGACTCGTTGGAAGTGCCGTACCAAGCGCCATCGATGGATCTAGAAGAGGTCGAGGTGCCGATCGGAGATCTCGGCACAATGATCGTCGGTTTGAGCGGTCACGTACTCGAAGAACGGATCGGAGACTTGCGCCAAGACTTGATCCGGCAGACATCTCTGATCGGTGTCTTGACCCTTGTCCTCTTGGTCGCAGCCTTCACCGCGATCTGGATGTTATTCCACCGTGCCCGACGCCTCGAGGAGCAAGCGATCGAAGCCGAGAGGCTGGCATACATCGGCACATTGGCCTCAGGCTTGGCGCACGAAATTCGTAATCCCCTGAACTCACTCAGCCTCAACATGCAGATGCTCGAGGAAGAGGCCCGAGAACGGGGCTCCGGCGGCTCACAAATGCGCCTGCTCTCGATCACCCGTTCAGAGCTTCGACGGCTCGAGCGACTAGCAACCGATTTCCTGTCCTATGCCAAGCCACGTGCTCTGGAACTCCAGGAAGTCTCAGCAGTTGTGCTGTTGGAACGAGTCCTCGAAGTAATGGGTGGCGAAATCCAAGAACGTGGCACATTGGTCGAGATCGAGGATCAAAGTGCCGACGCTATGGTGAGCGTCGACCGCGGCCAGATCAACCAACTCCTGATCAACCTCACGCAAAACGCCTTGGCAGCCACCGAGGGTTCCGATCAAGGCCGAGTTCGCCTGATCGCTCGACGACAAGCAGGGCACGTCGAGATCGAAGTTGTCGACAATGGCCACGGCATCTCGCACGAGGATCGCGAGCGTATGTTCGAACTCTTCTTTTCGACCCGCAAAGGCGGCACCGGCCTTGGCCTCGCGATTGTCAGCCGCATCGCCAAGGCTCACCGCGCTGAGATCGAAGTCGAAAGCGAGCCGGGCAAGGGAAGTACGATTCGGCTACGGTTGCCTATCGCGGCGACTCCAAAGATCACGAGCCAACGCCCGGGCGCCGAAGTGCTGATCAGTAGCTGAAGACAGCAGCAGCCGACTCAACTCCCAGTCATTGCTTCGAATTCGTCCTCGGTCGTAAATTCGTCGGGTTCGTCGGCACCGCACGACATACACATCACTTCGGTCACCACGCTTTCCGCCCACTCGAAGGTGTAGCAGGGTGTCTCACAGTTGATACAAACCAGGTACTCAGGCGCGTCCATGATGCCTCCCGTGGCGAATAATCTACAGACAGGATGGTATCGCAAAATACGGAAGGCGAGCCGACCATTGACCCGGCAGGGTCTTCGTGGTATTTTCCCCGCCTTCGCCGTTCGGCGAACCCCAACGCTTGCTCAAATCCCCCCAAGAAAACCCGTCCGGGAGCAGAACGATGTATGCAGTGATTGAAACAGGTGGTAAACAATACCGCGTGCAGCCAGGAGACATCATCGATGTCGAGCTACTGCCGAACGTGACGGAGGATGAGCCGAAAGTTGTTTTCGACCGCGTCCTGCTGGTCGACAACGATGGCGAAGTGCAGGTCGGGAATCCAGTCGTCGAAGGAGCACAAGTCCACGGCGAGCGGCTCGCCGAACGACGCGGCCCCAAAATACTGATCTTCAAGATGAAACGCCGCAAGGGTTATCGTCGCAAAAACGGCCATCGCCAAGACCTGCTGCAGGTCAGGATCAAAGACATTCAGTCATAGGAGAGTTGTGACATGGCTCACAAAAAAGGTCAGGGCTCCAGCCGCAACGGACGCGACTCGAACCCACAACACCTCGGCGTCAAACGCTTCGGGGGCCAAAGTGTCACCGGCGGTACCATCATCGTTCGTCAACGCGGCACCAAGTTCAATCCTGGGCAGAATGTCGGACGTGGGAAGGACGACACCCTCTTCGCAAAAGCGGATGGCGTCGTCAAATTCCAGAACCGCGGGCGTCACGGCAAGTTCGTGCACGTGCTCCCAGCGGAATAACGCGGCCGCGGGCCATCCCACCCCGTGGTGGCCGCCACGGGAGAATCAGCTTGGTCTTCATTGATGAAGCCGTAATCGATGCAATTGCTGGCAATGGTGGCAATGGTTGTGTTGCATTTCGGCGAGAGAAGTTTGTTCCCCGAGGTGGACCGTCCGGTGGTGACGGTGGCGACGGCGGATCGGTGATTTTGGTTGCCCAGCGTGGGCTCAACACCTTGCAGCATCTGCGCTTTCGGGCGCGGATGGCCGCCGAACGTGGGCGTCACGGAGAAGGCTCTGATTGCACTGGACGCCGTGGCAAGAGCCTGGAAGTCCCGGTTCCGCTCGGAACGTTGACTTACGATCGCGAGACCGGCGAGCTGCTAGGAGAGCTGATCGAGGATGGCCAACAGCTGGTGGTTGCAGAAGGCGGCCGTGGAGGACGTGGCAACGCACATTTTGTCACGCCAACTCGGCGAGCACCGAGATATGCCGAAGATGGCGGACAAGGCAAAGAACGCGGGCTGAGACTCGAGCTCAAGTTGCTGGCGGATGTCGGTTTGGTGGGATTGCCCAACGCCGGCAAGTCAACGTTGATCAGCGCGGTTTCAGCAGCACGCCCGAAAGTGGCCGACTATCCGTTCACTACGTTGGTGCCACAGCTCGGAGTGGTCGCCGAAGATCGGCTCGCCGATCCGTTTGTGATCGCCGATCTACCCGGACTGATCGCTGGCGCGGCGCAAGGCTCGGGACTCGGTTTTCAGTTCCTGCGACACGTCGAGCGATGCAGAGTGCTGGTCCATTTGGTAGACCTTTCCAATCCCGACACTGACTGCGCACAAGACCTCACGACGATCGAGAACGAATTGCAGGCGTTTAATCCCGGCCTGTTAGAGCGCGCACGGATCATCGTCGGGAGCAAGATTGATGCGCTCATCGTGGACCGTCAGCAGGACCTGAAACAAGCTGCGGCAGCTCGTGGCTTGCCTTACCTGGAAATCAGTGCAGCAACCCACCAGGGACTCAAGCAACTCGTCCACGAGATGCGTCATCGATTGCGAGAAACCGACCGCGGATTTTGAATATCTCATGGTTGTGAAGCTAGGACTCTACGGCGGTAGCTTCGACCCGATCCACTTCGGCCATCTCAAACCTACTCGGGAAGCACGGTTGGTTCTCGGTCTCGACCGCGTGATCTACCTGCCGACAGCTCATCCACCCCACAAACTACGCCGCGATGGTGCATCGGCTCTTGCCCGCTTTACCATGACTGAGCTGGCGCTGCTGGAGGATCCGCAGTCTGTTGTGTCTTCTCTGGAGTTGAATGACCGCGTTACCTATACCATCGAGACTCTCCAGCACTTCCGCCGAGAACACCCCGAAGCCCAACTCTTTCTCATCCTTGGCAGCGACTCCCTGCAACAGCTCGACACCTGGCGTGAATGGCGGAGTATCTTGGCCCTCGCCAATCTTGCTGTACTCGAACGACCGAATCACAACCCCGGCGAACTGCCCGCAGAAATCGACCGGGCGCTCGACCCGTCTCGCGTCCATCACATCAAGAATGTGCCCATAAACTGTTCGTCGACTGAAATCCGGCGACGCCTGGCGGCACGATCCAAAGACCTCGACCAGCTCGTCCCACCGCTGGTGCTAAACTACATTCACAAATATGACCTCTATCGATAAAAGCCCGCACGATCTCGTTGAGACGGAGTCCGAACAGGCTGCCCAGCTTGAAACTCCGGCCGCCGACTCAGAGACCTACGTCCGTATCGCCGTCGAAGCAGCGCTCAACCTCAAGGCCGAACGCTTGTTGGTGCTGGACCTCGACGCAATCAGCGATTTCACCGCCTGTTTCTTGATCTGCAGCGGAACCAACGAGCGTCAGGTCCAGGCCATCGCCGACACCGTGGTCAAGAAACTCCGTGGCCAGGGCTTGCGCCCACTCCATGCCGAAGGTTTACGCCACGGCCGTTGGATCTTGCTCGACTACGGCGGTGAGATGGTGATTCACATCTTTCTCGAGGAAACCCGCGACTTCTACGGGCTGGAACGTCTGTGGTCCGACGCTCCTGAAATCACCTCGCGGTTCGTCTCTTGAATTCCACCGCGCCGAGAGTATTGAGCGCAGAGACTGCAACGCTCTGAGCTCTGGAGAGCGCTGAGGCTGAGGCGTTGATCACCGGGTACGAGCCTATCCGAGCGTTTGAAACGCTATTCATAGCCACTCCCAGCCTAGCCGCGCATCTACCCGCCGCCGAACGAGCTGCTGCCAGTGGATCGCCGATCCTCATCCTGGGTGAGCCGGGAACGGGCCGCTCGACCGTCGCTCGAGCATTTCACTTCGCTAGCAGACGGCACAACAAGCCACTGGTGGAGATTGACCCAGGCGCCTTCCCCAGCACGCTCTTCGAGAGCGAGCTCTTTGGGTATCACGCAGGAGCCTTCACCGGTGCCGAAGATTCTGTCGAAGGGCGAGTATCACGCGCCGAGGGCGGCACGCTGGTCCTCGACCATGTCGAAGAAATGCCGCTTCCCGCTCAACCCAAGCTACTGAGGCTTTTGGCCGAACGTCGATATGCCCCTCTAGGTGATCAAGAGCGAGAGGCGAACGTACGGTTCATTGCTGTCGCGTCACAAGACTTCCCCGAACGCGTCAAGCGTGGCGCCTTTCGTCGAGATCTCTTTTATCGCCTTGAAGTCTTGTCCTTCCGCTTACCACCCCTCCGTGAGCGGCCGCAAGATATTCAACCGCTGATCACCTATCTGCTTTCAGACCTGGCAGAGCGTTTTGCCAGGCCGGTCCCAAACGTCAGCGAACGTGCCATGCGCTGGATGTCACGCTACCGCTGGCCAGGGAACTTGCGGCAAGTTCGCAATGTGCTCGAAAGGGCTTTTATTGTCGCCGAATCCAGCGAGATTGATCCCGCCATGCCCGACGATGCGAATGAGCCGCGCCCGCGTCCCCTGATCGAGGTCGAGATCGATGAGATCCGACGGGCTTTGGCGTACACGCGTGGTCATCAAGGGCAGGCGGCCGAACTTCTGGGCATCAGTCGTAAGGCATTGTGGGAGAAGCGCAAACGTCACGGGATCCCGTGACCTTCGGTCCCGACACTCACCGCCGGCGGCTCGACGAGATTCGTCGATCAGCTCGAGGTTTGCTAACCTGCCGATCCTCATGAATCTCTACGCCGCCGTCATCGTCGCGACCCTGTTGTTCGACTATCTGATCAACCTCGTCGCCGACGTTCTGAACCTCACTGCTCTCGAGGAAGAACAACCGGCAGAAGTCTCGCACCTCTATGACGCCGAAGCTTATGGCCGTTCTCAGAGCTACACTCGAGTCGCGACACGATTCGGATTTGCCACGTCGACCTTCGACCTCGTCACACTTTTTGTTTTCTGGTTCATCGGCGGATTCAACCGGCTCGATTTGTGGCTGCGCAACTTCGATCTGGGCCCACTGCTCACCGGCCTGCTCTTCATCGGCATCCTCGCTCTCGGCAAAGGGATCCTGAGCCTTCCTTTCTCGATCTACTCCACATTTGTCATCGAAGAGCGATTCGGCTTCAACCGCACGACCGCCAAAACTTTTCTACTTGATCTAGCCAAGGCGCTGGCGCTAGCACTGTTGATCGGCGGTCCGTTGTTAGCGATCGTCTTATCCGTTTTCGACTACGCTGGTGCCAACGCGTGGCTCCTATGCTGGCTGGCATTGACGACCATTACCATCGCCTTGCAATTTGTCGTCCCAGTGTGGATCCTGCCTCTTTTCATGAAGTTCACCCCGCTCGAGGAAGGTGAGCTCCGAGACCGTCTGGCCGCCTACGCACAATCGGTAGATTTTGCCTTGGGCGGCATCTTTGTCATCGATGGCTCACGGCGATCGAGCCGGGCCAACGCCTTCTTCACCGGTATCGGTCGGAACAAACGTATCGCGCTCTACGACACCTTGATCGAAAAGCAAACGCCGGCTGAGCTGGTTGCCGTGCTGGCCCACGAAGTTGGACACTACAAGCGCCGACATATCCTCAAGTCGATGCTGCTGGGTATCGCCCATAGCGGCGTCATGTTTTACCTGCTGTCTATCTTTCTCAGCCATTCCGGCCTATTCGAAGCGTTCGCCATGGAAGAGGCTTCCACCTATTCTGGCCTGGTGTTCTTTGGCCTGCTCTACGCCCCCGTTGAACTCTTGCTGGCCTTGTTCTTGAACCACCAATCCCGCCGGCACGAGTTCGAGGCTGATCACTACGCAGTCACAACAGTTGAAGAGCCAGCGGCCATGGTGACTGCTCTCGAGAAGCTAGCCACAGATAACCTCTCCAATCTCACACCCCATCCGTTCTACGTCTTCTTGAACTACTCGCACCCACCACTGATGGCACGGGTGGCCGCTATCCAAAAGGGCACTTCGAACCACCTGACCGGCTACGACTGACGTCGTCCTTTCGAGTCATGCGAGGGAGCAACACATTGCGACTCACAGCATCTGCCGCTGCTGTGGCCACGATCTACTATGCAGGGCGCGATCCGTTGGAAAATTCGATCAAGGCCGTTTTGATCAAAAGCACTCTGCAAGCAGCCTATTTACAGACTTGCTAGATTTCCCATCCAACGACAACATCGAGAGTTCGGTCGGCCTTGTGGGCTGCGCCGCAGCTCCGGGAACTCGCCGGATCTATCTCAGTATGCCTAAGCTCTTTTGGTGCCATCGGATACGAGACGCCAACAGGTGCGCAGCTCAAACACGCTCGCTGCTTGCTCGCTCCACAAGACCTCCCTCCCTGAGCCGTAAGCGGCAAAACGGGACCGGATCTTGCTACCCTTGACTGGAGGCCAGCTCAGCCAAACTGGCTTCGAGGATTGCCTCGTACTGAGCTACTCGCTCCGGTTGCCCGCAACGTTCAAGGTGCCCCCTCAGACGCCAGAACACATCCCGCTGAGTACGCTCCCTCGGTCGCTCCAGCAGCCGATCGAAACTCGCCATGAGTAGGGGTTCTGCTTCCTCGCATCGCCCCTGAACGCTGAGACTCTCCCCAAGGATGCTTCGGCCGAGGTGAATCCGCCAATGGTCACCGAGGACGCCACCCCACTGCTCGAGGAGTGGTCGAAGGTTCGCTTCGGCTTCAGCGGCAGCACCTTGGCGGATTCGTGCACGAGCGATCCAAAGATCAAAAGCCAACGTCATGGAGTGCTCAGGCCCTCTGGTCTTCACCACCGCCGCTCGCCCCTCTCGAAAGACCTCCTCGGCGCCCTCGTTGTTCCCCATCGCGTACAGGACCGCTCCAAGGTTGTTGAGTACCCAGGGGTCGGCGTGGTCGTCGCCAAAATTCACCCGCTTGATCTCCAAGGCCTCCCGATACATCTGCTCAGAGGCTGTGAAATCCTCCAACCGTCTCAGGCTCAGACCAAGGTTGTTGAGCGTCGCAATCTGCCCTGGGTGTTGGGCGCCATAAAGGGCTCGCTCCAGCCGCAAGGCCTCACGCCGCAGGGTGGCGGACTCGGCATACCGCCCCTCGTCGTTACGAATCACGGCATAATGCTCGAGCGCTGAGATACGCGCCGCGTTGCCCCCTGCCAGCTTCCGGGTCAGCTCGACAGCTTCTATCGCCCACTCCCGAGCTTGCTCGTACTGGTCCTGGTAGCACATCACCGAGACCAACGTGTTGAGTGCATCGGCTACCAACCTCTTGGATGACTCAGAGGCTTCGTCGGCGTCGACTTTACGAGCGATGTTCAATGCGCGATGTGCCAACTCCTCGGATTGCACGTATTTGCCAAGGTCCCGCAACGCCCTGGCCAAAGCCCGCGTCGTCCGACCAACTTCTGGGTGGTCTTCTCCATAAAGCTCGCGCCGGATCTTCAAGGCCTCGGTGAGTTGATCTCGGGCACTTTCAGGATCATCCAAGATCCTGAGGATCGAACCCGATGTGTGTAACAGCTCGGCTCGCACTTCGGGCTGATCGTTCACCGCGTCCTTCAGCACCGGCACACTGCGCTGCAGCGCCTCCCGCACAGTCAGCTCCTTGCCTGGCACCACATAAGGACTGCTGAAGGCAAACAACTCCAGCACCAACTCTAGGACCTGCGACTTCTTGTCACGTTCGACCCGCGCCTGGTCGCGTTCGAAGGTCACACGCTCAGCCTGCAATGCCATTGCCCCAGCAAAGCTGAAGACCATCAGTCCGATGGCGGCAACTCCAACCAAAGCTCGACGATTGCGGCGCACAAACTTGCCGGCCCGGTACCGCCAACTCCCTGCTCGGGCCTCGACGGGTAGACCTGCTAAATAGCGTCCGATATCCGCCGATAGCCGTTCAACAGAACCATAACGGTGCCGCGGCGAGCTGCGGAGCGCCTTGAGTATGATGGCATCGAGGTCACCGACCAACCTCTTGCTCAGCGCTTTGGTATCCCGAGATCGGACCTGCCCGGCCGGATCGTTCTCATCTCGAGTCTCGAGCGACTGTTGGATCGCGACACTTGGGAGTAAAGGCTCGGAGTCGACGATCAGACTTTCGATCTCCTGCGGAGTACGCCCAGCAAAGCTGTACGGCAAAATGCCAGTCAACAACCGATACAACAAAACACCCAGCGAATAGACGTCGCTGACCGTGGTGATCAGCTGCCCTCTGATTTGCTCGGGACTGGCGTAACTCGGCGTCAAGATGCGCTGCCAGGTGCGCGTTGGCTCAACGCCGGCAGCAAGCTCGGGATTGAGCAACTTGGCGATGCCAAAATCGAGTAGTTTGGGATCACCATCTGCCGCCACCAGAATGTTCGAAGGTTTGATATCCCGATGCACCACCAGATTCTGGTGGGCATAGTGCAATGAGTCACAAACCTTGCAGAACAGCTCTAGGCGCTCGCGGACCGAGAGTTGATTTTGTTCACAGTAGGCATCGATCTGCACACCTTCCACATACTCCATCACAAAATACGGCAACCCCTCCTCAGTGCTGCCACCGTCATACAAACGTGCGATGTGAGGATGATCGAGACTCGCGAGGATCCGTCTTTCGGTTCGCAAGCGGCTGAGAATAGCCTCAGACTCCATACCCTGGCGCACCAACTTGACGGCGACGCGGCGAGGGAATGCATCGTCTGCCCGTTCGGCCAGATACACGGTACTCATCCCCCCCTGGCCACAACGTCCAAGAACTCGGTAGGGGCCAATCATCGTACCGCGGGGCAGAACTTTCCCGTCGACCAGGCTAGTTTCACTATTTGGTGAGTTTTTCGACACCCGTGGAGACAATGGATGATCTAGAAACGAGTCGGTCTCACCATCGGCCGCCAACATATCTTCGACCGCTTGTAGCAATTGAGGGTCACCGCCACAGGCTTCTTCGAGAAATGTGCGACGGCCTGCGGGAGGCTGCGAAATTGCTGCTTCGAAGATCGTCCAGATGTCCTGCCAACTATCCTTGCTGGTCATGGTTTGACTCCAAGACATATCCGGTTCTCAGTCGGACCTCTGACTCGAGACGCCGTGCTCGTCCTGGGACGGTGCTGCGGTTGCACGATACGGAGTCGGTTGAGATTCAGTCATGCTCGACTTGAAAGGCGGCATCGGACCGAAAATCGGATCAAGCTCCGCCTGAGATGGGCACCGACCCTCTCGTTCACTTGGCCGCGTCATTCAGGTGACTGATCAACCAAGCCCTGGCAGCGCGCCAGCGACGGGTTACCGTAGCGCTCGAGATGCCCAGCACCTCACCTATCTCTTCGCGGTCGAGGCCGCCAAAAAAGCGCAGCTCAACGATCTGCGCCACTTCTTTATCGTGCTTCGCAAGCTCGGCGAGCGCTTCGTCGAGGGCCACCAGCTGTGGCGCCCGGCCGCTGGGCAGTCGCTTCAGTTCCTCAGTCTCGACCCGCACTGCTCCACCGCCACGTTTCGCACGGTTGCGATGGCGTGCATCATCGACCAGCACCCGACGCATGATCCGCGCACACATCGCGTAGAAGTGCGCCCGATCTTGCCAGCCGATATGCTCGAGGTCGATCAGTCGCACGTAGGCTTCGTGCACCAATGCGGTCGCCTCCAGCATGTGTCCACTGCGCTCGCCACGGATGAGGTGATGCGAAATTTTCTTGAGCCGACGGTAGACCAGCGGTAAAAGCGAGGTTAGCGCGGCTTGATCGCCGCCACGCCAGGCGACCAGCAAGTTGGTGATGTCATGGTGCTCGGTACCCTGCATACCCTCAGAATAACCTACGTCGCCTGTTCGTGTGGAACGAGTCGGACGATCTTCGACCGGTAGATCGCTCGACGATCCGCTGCTCCATGCGGTAGAAACGCACCCTATGAAGTTTCACAAGCCACTGCTTCCCGCCACCCTTATCCGACGATACAAACGATTCCTCGCCGATGTCGAACTAGCGGACGGTACGAGGCTCACCGTGCACTGCCCCAACCCTGGTGCCATGACCAGTTGTAGCGAGCCTGGACGGCCGGTCTGGATCTCCGATTCCGAAAATCCGAAACGCAAACTGCGCTACACCCTCGAGATGATTCGCATGGGACGCTCTTGGGTTGGCGTCAACACCGCCAACCCCAACCCGGCGGTGGAAGGATTCATCCGTGCTGGCAAGATTCCAGAGCTCGCCGGATACGATGAACTTCGACGCGAGGTCAATACTGGCGACAGTCGCATCGATCTCCGTCTGCGGAATACTCTGGCCACACGGCCAGATTGTTACGTCGAGATCAAGAGTTCTTCCTTGCGCGTCGATTCACACGCTGCCTTTCCCGATGCCGTGACGGTCCGTGGTCGCAAGCATCTGCTCGAACTCGAAACGCTGGTTTCTGGTGGGCTGCGAGGCGTCATCTTCTTCTTCGTCAGCCGGTCCGACTGTAGACGGTTCCGGCCCGCAGACGAGATCGACCCGGCCTATGGCGAGACCTTACGCCAGGTTTTGGCTTCGGGGGTAGAGGCCCTCGCCTACCGCACACGGTTCAGCACCCGTGGGATCCAGCTCATGGATCGCCTGCCAATCGACGTGTAACGGCGGCTCACCGATCCAGTCGAACATCCACACCGGATAGACTGTGAGTTACAACCTCCTGCGGTGCTCACCGTAAAAACAACCAAACGCAGTTCACTTTGATTTAGGAGATTCAGGATGTACGCACACTCGAGAGTCGCCATCCTCGCCGCGATGGGGGTTACCGCCCTGGCCCTTGCCTTCACACCATCGCTCCAAGCTGACACCCAGCGGGTCGAGCAAGGCAATCTGGTCCTGGAGGGAATTCCCGACATTCCACCGGAGGTCGAGGAACGATTCCGTCAGTACCAGAATACCCGCGGCGCGTTCCTCAATGGTTGGCACCCCTCCGGTGAAGGCATCCTGATCTCGACCCGATTCGGCGAAACCAACCAAATTCATTGGGTCAAGACCCCAGGTGGGGCCCGTCACCAGCTGACATTCTTCGATGAACCGGTGTCCGGCATGCAGGTCAGTCCCGACCCTGCCCTCAACAGCTTCGTCTTCGCTCGTGATGTTGGTGGCTCCGAGAACTACCAACTCTTCCTGTATGCGATGAACAGTAGCTCCCACCGGTTGCTGACCGACGGCAAGTCGCGCAACGGCAACCCGAGCATCTCGCGTCGCGGTGATCGGGTTGCATTCAACACCACGATCCGCAACGGCAAAGATTGGGATATCCACATCGCTGACCTCACCCAAGGCACCCCGCCTAAACCAGTGCTCGAAAAGGGTGGTTTTTGGGCTGCTGGCGACTGGTCGCCGGACGATCATCACTTACTCATCGCGCGTCTGGTGTCGGCCAATGAGACTCATCCTCACCTCCTCGACTTGCGATCAGGAGAGCTCAAGGCCATTCGACCGGCCGACACCCAGATCGCCTACGGCGCCGCAACCTGGTCCCATGATGGCAAAGGCATCTACTTCTCCTCCGATGAGGACAGCGAAGTACAACATCTCCGCTACTACGATCTGGCGAGCGGTGACACAAAAGTCTTGACCGCCGACATTCCCTGGAACGTCGGCCAGGTGACGGTGTCCGAAGATGGTCGCTGGCTGGCTTTCATCGTCAACGACGGCGGCATCGGCAAACTTCATCTCTGGCAAGCCGACAGCCACAAGCCGGTGGCGCTGCCGGCGCTACCCGTCGGTCAGGTCTTCGGGATCGAGTTCAGCCCCGACTCCAAGCGTCTCGGCTTGGTATTGATGACCCAGAACACACCAGCCGACGTTTTTATGCTGGATCTCGACTCTCAAGACCTCGAGCGCTGGACCTACAGCGAAGTCGGCGGCCTCGACACCTCACGCTTCGCCGACGTCGAGCTCATTCACTACGACACCTTCGATCAGGTGGATGGCAAACCACGCCAGATCCCAGCGTTCTACTACAAAACTGCAGCTGACAAACAAGGTTCAGCTCCGGTGCTGATTGATATCCACGGTGGGCCCGAGGGCCAACATCGGCCCGGCTTCAACTCCCGGATCCAATACCTGACTCAAGAGCTCGGCATTGCGGTGTTGGCACCCAACGTTCGCGGTTCTTCCGGCTACGGCAAAAGCTACCTCAAGCTCGACAATGGCTATCTGCGCGAGGACTCGGTCAAAGATATCGGCAAGCTGCTCGATTGGATCGAAGCTCGCCCTGAGCTCGACGCCGAACGGGTCGCGGTGTATGGCGGCTCTTACGGCGGCTATATGGTGCTGGCTGCGATGACCCATTTTAATGATCGCCTGCGCGGCGCCATCGATGTTGTCGGCATCAGCAACTTTGTTACTTTCTTGGAGAACACCAAAGACTACCGACGCGATCTTCGGCGGGTGGAATACGGTGATGAGCGCGACCCCAAGATGCGCGCCTTCCTCGAAAAAATCTCGCCCACTACCAATGCCCACAAAATCACCAAACCACTGTTCGTGGCTCAGGGACTGAACGATCCGCGGGTCCCGGCCAGCGAGGCAGAGCAGATCCTCGAAACGGTGCGCAAGAACGGCGCCGATCCTTGGTATTTTCTTGCCAAAGACGAAGGGCACGGCTTCCGCAAGAAGAGCAATCGCGATCATTTCAATAACGCGATGTCGCTTTTCCTCGAGAAAATCCTGCTCGACGAGCCAACTGCAAAGTAACAGGAGCCAACGATGTTCGAAGCCGTCGATAGTCCCTACTTAGTTCCGTTCGATAGGTCCTTCGATCTCGACAAGGCCACCACCACACCACCGGAGGATGCACCGGGTAAAAAGCGACACCGAGAGCAACTCAAGGAGCGGATCCAAGAGTTACGCGAACTACAACGCATCCTCTATGCCCACGATCATCACGCCGTGCTGCTGATCTTTCAGGCAATGGACGCCGCAGGTAAAGACGGCACCATCCGAGCCGTGATGAGTGGCGTCAACCCAGCAGGCTGCCAAGTGTCGTCGTTCAAGGCTCCTTCCAGCGAGGAGCTCGACCACGACTTCCTATGGCGCACCAATCGACGGCTGCCGGAACGCGGTCGGATCGGCATCTTCAATCGCAGCTACTATGAAGAGACGCTGGTGGTCCGGGTCCATCCCGAGTATTTGAAGGGGCAAAGGCTGCCTGACCCGGTACCCCTCGACAAACTCTGGCAGCAGCGCTTCGAGTCGATCCGCGATATGGAGAAGCACCTCGCCCGCAACGGTACAGTGATTCTCAAGTTCTGGCTCAATGTTTCCCACGACGAGCAACGCGAACGGTTCCTCTCTCGCCTCGACGAGCCCGAGAAGCACTGGAAGTTCTCCAGTGGAGATGTCCGCGAGCGCGGCCATTGGCAAGACTACATGGACGCCTACCAAGACGCCTTGCGATCGACTTCCAGACCCTGGGCGCCATGGTACGCAATCCCCGCCGACAGCAAGTCCTTTATGCGTTTACAAGTTGCGGAGATCATCGTCTCCAGCCTGCAAAAGCTCGGGCTGCGCTACCCAGAAGTCGACAAGAAAGAACGCGCCAAGTTCGACGAGATGCGGACGTTGTTAAACAACGAAGACTGAACCGGCGCGCCCTTTGCATTCGATCTCGGAAGAAACTTCCTAAGAAGCGCCATCTCGAGAGATTCGGACTCTGAATGTCCTCATCGGGACCGGCACTGGCATCCGATGAGGACATTTCACATCCACCACACTACGTCGCCCCGATCGCCCCGCCCCACCCCCGGGCTCCTTCGAGCCTTGGTACTAGGGTGGTTGATGTTCGCAGGCCTGGAGGGGTCTAGAGCGGCGGCTGAGATGGGGCTCGACACGGACCGCACCGCGGTTGTCGTGACCCTGGAGCAGGAAACCCTCCTCGAGCTGGAGGCTGCGCCGGATCTCGGGCCTCTGCAATCCTGGTTCCTCAGCGACGATGAACCCGTTCGGGTTGTGGCTGTGGACAAGGGCCCAGCCGAGGTGGTGGTGGTGCGAGATCCAACCGCCCAGCCTTATCTCGACGCTTTGGCTAAAGGCTTCATCGATCGTGAAATCGCACAAACCGTGGCCCCTCTGATCCGAACGGATGACCCCAAGAACGCCTGGGATCCACGGATCCTGAAACAAGGTGAGGCTGCTTTCATCGAGGCTGGCCGGGAGATCTTCAAAACCCGTCAACGCAAGATCCAGGATGCCGAGCTGGCGGCGGCTCGACGAACCCTCAAGACCCACCTGACCTTCGGTGACAACACCCGCCTCCGGTTTGTCTCGCCGATGGCGGCACCGGTCTCGCGAACGGTTGAGCAGATGAACGTCTTCAACCTGACGCCGGAGCTTCCCGTCGACAGTGGAGGCTTGCTGTCGTTCGTCGAAAACGCCCCTTCCCTACGCTTCGTCCACCGATTCTCCGACGCCTTGACGATTGTCGGTCGCGAGCTCCATCGCAAGACCCAACGGCGGGCTGTCGTTGTGCTGCTCGAAGGAAGCTCGCTGGACCGCAGCCAAATCAGCACTGCTGAAGTTCGCAACCTGCTGCGGGATCTCCAAGTGCCGGTGTTCGTGTGGTCTTTTGGAACCGGCCCGGTAGTCGAGGAGTGGGGTGGTTACCTACTGAGCAGGGTCCCGGGGCATCTCGAAGTCGACCGCGACCAGACGGTTCTAACCGAGGCCCACGACGAGCTGAGCACCACTCTCGAAGCCCAACGCATCGTCTGGCTGGACGGGATCCATCGGGTGCACGAGATCGAGCTAACCACCGCCGCCAGCGGTGTTCGCTTAGCGGGAGCAACCCAATGATCGAGTTTATCTCGCTGTTACTCGGGCTGGTCAGCGGCTCCCACCCGGTCGAAGTCAACGTCGTCGGTGCAGTGGCCAGTGTCGAGCTACAACTCGACGGCCGCGAAGTCGAAACCCTGAGGCGGCCCCCCTGGCGATTCGACTGTGACTTTGGCACCGCGTTGGTACCCCATGAGTTGACGGCCATCGCCCGCAATGCGGAAGGGCGAGAACTCGGCCGGGCCCGGCACTGGGTCAACTTACAGCAGCGCCCCGTGGCCGAGGCAGCGATGGTGTTCTCCGGGGGTGAGCCTTCTGAACCGCAGCAGGTTGGCCTGGTGTGGGAGAGTCTCGGGCAACGTCAACCCCAGTCGATCGAAGTGCTCTTCGACGGCACTCCCCTCAACTTCGAGGACCCCACTCGTATCCCACTGCCAACCTACGATCCGGAGAATATCCACCTGGTAAGCGCAACGCTCCACTTTCGAGATGAAACTCGTTCCCGGCTTGAAGCAACGTTTGGGGCCGGTCACGGCAGTGAGATCAAGTCTGAGCTGACCGCGCTTGCAGTCACCCTGAACAAGAAAGCCAAAACCCCCAAGCCCGAGGACTTACAGGGTTGGTTTCTCAAGGACGGCAAGCCGCTGAAAGTCCATGGCGTAGAGAACGGCTTCGCTGAGGTGATTGTGGTCCGAGATCCAGACGTCCAATCGACCCTCGAGGCAACCCTCGATCTCATCGAACAGTGGCGCCTCAGCCGAAGCGGGCGCCGCACTGCCTTCGGCAACCTGGGCTACAAGACGTACCTTCGCGTCCTGTCACCCGCGGGAGCCCCGCTGTCACCCACGGAAGTGACGCGGGACATGTTTGTCCAATCTGAGTCTGTCGAAACTAGCAACCATGGGCTGCTCTGGCTCAGTCAGCAAACCCGGCCGCAAAGTTTCCCGCTCTTACTGCCTGATGCGGTTGCTCTGGCCGGAGTCCAAGCCCACGCCAGCACCCGTCGGCGGGCGGTGTTGCTGCTGTTGGGAGATAGCCCGAGCCTGGAACAGGCCTACAGCGCTGAGGCGGCGCGCCACTACCTGCAGCTGCTACGAGTGCCGTTTTATGTCTGGTCGCTGGGTTCTGAGCCAAGATCGGAGTGGGGCGACGTGCAGACGGTGCCGTTGGCCGGAGACTTCTCCAAAGGTCACAAGATCTTCAAACGAGCCGTCGAAACGCTTCGAGAAGACCTCGATGCCCAGCGCATCGTTTGGCTCGAAGGTAGCCATCTGCCACAAAACATCGAACTCGCTCCGCAAGCGGTCGGACTTCGACTCACCGGCGTTTCACCGCCGGATCTCGACTCTGGGCAGCGCAGAGGAGGCTGATCCTCGGCGGCACTCGACCCGCGACGTCGACCGGCGGGATCTTTACCCGGTGAGACCGCGTCCAACATTAGTCAGAAAATCTGCCAGGCCGGTAACATCGCTTTTGTCGGCCGACAAAAGCGATATTACCGGGTGATATCGCTTCTAGCGGCCAACACTAACCCACTTTCCCTGGGTAAAGACGCTTCTATCCCCCGACACTTACCATGTTTACCGGGTGATATCGGTCCCTTTCACAGGCCTCTAGCGAGACTTCATCCAGCAACGCCTCGAGAATTTGGGCAGCATCCGGTATCGCCTGGTGATATCGGGACCTGTTCGCTGGCCCTTGGGCTACTCGTCGAGATCACCAAGGCGCTCACGCAAAGCTCGTAACTCTGCTTGCAGGTCGGTGACGGTCTGCTCCAATCGTTCGAGACGTTCGACCGCCGTGGGACCGGTGGGCACCTCGGGAGCTTCGAACACCCTCGGGACCGGTGATGCGGCGGGGACGGCAGCTTGCACCGCCGCATCCAGTGATGTGTCCTGTTCTATCGCCACCAGATGAACCCAACGATTTTCGCGCTTGCCGATCTGGCGCGGCAGCTCCCTGACCAGGGCATCAAAACCCTCGGCCATCTGCCTCAGAACCGCCTCGGCATCTTCCTTGGTATCGAAGTGGTGCATCCGCTCACAACGAGTCTTGAGCTCACCTGGAGTCTGGGGACCCCGCAACATCAAAACGCACATCACCGCCTTGGTTGCGGAATTCAGCTGCCAACGTCGATCGAGGCTATGCTGCCAGCGTTCGACTCGAGCACCTTCCGTACGCCAGGTCAAGACATCGATCCTCAGGCGATCGAGTGCCTCGACGACTTCGGTCTCCGTCAGGCTTGTCACCGGATCGCGATTCGACTTCTGGTTGCAGGCTGAGATCACTCCATTGATCGTCAGCGGGTAAGCGTCTGGGGTGGTTCGCTCTTTCTCCATCAGCGCACCCAGCACTCGGATCTCGATTGCGTCTAGCGAGCGGGTCTTTTTCATGTCAGTCCTCCAATGTGCCGCGTCCAGAGCGAGCCTACCAGGCTAGAGGACCGTTGTGGGTCTTGCTCATCCACTCCAACAGGCCACCTGAATACAAATACCGCTGGCAGCGTACAATGAAGCGACCATCCACTTCACCAACTGGCAGGAATCACCATGACGGACGCCGACTCCGAGCTTCGGGTCTCTGACACCGCATCTGTAGGCACGCTCTCCGATCCACACTCGTTAGTCGATGACGACAGAGACTCTCGACGACGCACCTGGGAGCTCGAGCTGTTGATCTCCGGTGCTGTCGTTTTTGCACTCTTGGGGATACCTGGACGTCTCGACGACTGGTTCTTCCAGCTGCAGTTGCACTTGTCGAAAGACCAATACCTCATCGCATTCTTTTCCTATTATTACCTCAAGCTGATCGCTTATGCCTTGATCGTCTCGTTTTGCACCAATCTATCGGTACGAGCGTATTGGATTGGCCTCGTCGGGCTGCACAAGGTTTTCCCTCGAGGAGTCCGTTGGGACAACGTCAAAGACGGGCCAATATCCAAGAAACTCCAGCAGAGCCACCCCAGCCTGCCTCGTCTGATCGAAATGTCTGACAAAGCGAGCAGTCTGGTTTTCTCGTCTTCGTTTCTCATCGTCCTTATTTTTCTATTTTCGATCTTTTGCGTTGGCGGACTGGCGTTGATCGCGTGGATCACTTCGGCCCTGGCGTTCAACGGCACCTATCTCCAGCAAATCTGGTTCACCTTGGTTGCGGTGCCTCTCGGCCTGGTGATCCTATGTGGTCTGGCCGACAAACTTCTGATCAAGAAACCAGCTGAATCCTGGGAAGGCCGTTGGTACACCAAGCCGCTGGAAGCTGTTCTTAGAGTATTTTTCTGGATCACGATGAAACCGCTTTCCACTTCGATGCAGCAAACTCTGAACACTAATATTCCGCGCAAGATTTCGATCCCACTCTTCATTTTTGCTTTCATCGGTCTGTTGGGCTTTTTTATGGTCAACTTCACCTTGCAAGCCTCTGACAAATTGGCTTTTCATGGCTACTCTTTCTTCCCCGATACGCGGGTCGAGCGCAACCTCAGCTCTGGGCACTACGAGAACCTTCGTCAGCCCGGAAAGCTCTATCGCCACGAACCTGTCATTCAGTCCGATATCATTATCGACCCGTTTGTGAAGTTGTTCCTCCCATACTCTCCCCGTCGCCACAATCGCAGGCTAGAGGCTCTTTGCCCTGACACCGAGCCATTGCCTCAGCAAGGTTTTTCTCTCCGCAAGAAACCAAAGCCGATCCGCCTCTCGGACGATCAAATTTCCCGAGCCCTCGAATGCCTTGGGCGTTTGCACTCGATTGTTCTCAACGGGGAAACCATCCATCCGCAATTCGACTTCCATGCTCGCCCAGACACCGGCGTCCACGGCATCATCGCTTACCTATCCACCGAGGGGCTGCCGCCAGGCCGCAACACCCTGCGCATAGAACAAGTCGAGATCGAAGAGGACACCACGGATTCCGACGAAGAACCGATCGTCGAGTACTTTATTCCGTTCTGGATCTAGCAAACGACTACCGATCCTTCAACCGGTAAACGAACTTCAGCCCCGACCAGGTGGCATCAACGGCACACACTTTGACGTCGACTAGGCCGCTGGCGAGCCCGAGCTCGCGCACCACGTTGCCGTCGAGGTCGGTGTCAACCCGAGCCGCTTTTTTAGGCCATGAGATCCACAAAATACCATCGCTCACCAGCGCAGCTTTCAGACGCGGCAGCTCGGCCATCAGGAGCGCTTGTTCGGTGGTGAAAAAGTGGATAAAAGCTGCCGACGCCGACAACTGATCAACGAACGTTGTTCCCTCCGGAATGGGATCCAGTAGCGACCGATAGTCCGGCGGGGCGCCCAACGCCACCACTTGCATACCCGGCTTGATTCCCAACTTGCGGGCAAGCGGCGTTCCTGAATAACCCGCAGACATATCGTCCGAGCCTCAGGTTCCGATCCGTCGCAGCCGCAGCAGCGACCCTTCGAAACTCCGCGGGTCGGTGAGATCGACCTGAGCGTCGACATACCAATGATTGTCGCCGACCGGATCGACCAGCACCTGAGTGACGTCCCACGTACGAGGCGAAGTCTGCACGATGCGGGTGTTCTGCGCTTGCCTCGCCTCGTGATTGAACATCAACTTTTCGTAGTCGGCATAGAAAGGCCCCATTGCCGCTTCGAAACGCTCCGCTGGCCAACGCTCGCCCTCATGCTCCGCTAGCTGCCACACTGAAAGAACAGCCCCGTCATAATTCTGCCTGGCAAGAACTCGAACCAACTGATGCAGCTCGGCCCGCAGTCGAGCAGGCAGCGCACGGGGATCATGCAGCAGCTCGTATGCCCGCAGCTCACGTCGTGCCAGCTCACGTTTCGTAGCATCGAGCTCGAGCTCGGGATGGAGCATATTCTCCCACTCGTCGAGGAGACTCGAATCGGTGCGCTCCAACATCGTGCGGAAGAAGCCGATAATGTCATAAACCCCCTCCGTCTTGCCGCGCTCGGGCACAGTTTGACTCAGGGTTTTGTAGAGCTGGCTCAGGTAGCGCAGCAGTACACCCTCTGAACGCTGCAGCCCATAGTTCCGCACGTACCCATTGAAGCTGTGATATCCCTCGTAGATCTCACGCCCGATCGACTTGGGATGGATGTCCTCACCTCGAACCCAAGGATGTTGCTGGCGGAAGACATCAAACGTGGCGTTGATGAACTCCAGACTCGGTTTGGGGTAGGTGACCTCCTCGAGCTTCTCCATACGCTCTTCGTAGGGCACGCCTTCGGCCTTCAAGCGACCGATGAGATCCCCTTTGGCCTTGTCGACTTGTCGATAAAGCACCGCCCGGGGATCTTCGAGAATCGCCTCGACCAACGTCACTACGTCCAGCGCATACTCGGGATCGCTCTGATCCAGTACCTCGATCGCCTCGACCATGTAAAGGGCGAGCGCTTGGAAGAGCGAAAAGTCCCATTGCAGGTCTTCGTTGACCACCGCCCAGAGATAGTCGGACTTGCTATCCCGCTCCATCTTGAGAATGCCGGAGCGATGCATCGAGCGCACCAACATCGCAGCGTAGGACAGCAGTTTCTTTTTCTTGGCGTCGGGCTCGTGACACAGCGCGATCAGCTCGCGCAGGGAGTCGAAGTTGTCACGCTCAGCAACATCCTCTTCGGAATCTCGCTGGACCAGGTTCACCACCATGCCATGCGTGATGCGGAACCGTGACCGCAACATCTCAGGCGGATGATAAATGAGCTTGTTGAAGGTCTCTTTACTCCAGCTGATGAATCCCGGTGGTGCCTTCTTGGGCCGCGCCTTCTTGCCCTTCTTTGGATTTGCTATCCGCTTGCGGGTCTCGATCACATGCTCGGGAGCCTGGCTCACCACGCTGCCTTGATCATCGAAACCGCGGCGACCGGCGCGGCCGGCGATCTGCTTGAAGTCACGCACCTTGAGGATCGTAACTTTCTGGCCGTCGTACTTGCTGAGCTTGGTGAACAGCACGGTACGGATCGGAATGTTGACCCCAACCCCCAACGTATCGGTGCCACAAATCACCTTGAGATGTCCCAGTTGCGCCAACTGCTCCACCAACAGCCGATATTTCGGTAACAAGCCAGCATGGTGGATACCGATGCCGAAACCCAGGTAGCGTCGGATATCCTTACCGTAGGGGGTGTCGTAGCGAAAGTCGCCGATCGCCTGGCGAATCGCTTGACGCTCATCGCGATTGCAAAGCCGCACGCTGGTCAAGCTCTGGGCCAGCTCAGCACACTCCCGTTGAGTAAAGTTAACGATGTAAATCGGCGCCTTGCCAGCGTCGAGTAATTCTTCCAAAGTCTCGTGCAGTGGCGTCTCGCGGTACTCGAAGTCGAGCGGTACCGGTCGGTCTTCCGAGTAGACCAACGACACCTTGCGACCGGTACGCTTCTCGATGCGCTCGGCGATCGGCGCTGTATTGCCGAGTGTCGCCGACATCAAGAGAAACACGCTGCGCGGCAGTACGATCAAGGGCACCTGCCAAGCGACACCACGGTCGGGATCACCGTAATAGTGGAACTCGTCCATCACTACGTAGTCGGCACCCGCCTCGTTGCCCTGGCGAAGGGCCCGATTCATCAGTACCTCAGCGGTACAGCAAATGATCGGAGCCTCGGGGTTGATCGAGGCATCGCCGGTCTGCATGCCGACGTTTTCGGGGCCGAGATCGTCACACAGCCCGAAGAACTTCTCACTCGCTAGCGCCTTGATCGGGCTGGTGTAGAAACACGTCTTGCCTTCACACAATGCCTTGAAGTGCATCCCCATCGCCACCAGCGACTTACCGGAACCCGTAGGGGTGTTGAGAATGACGTGCCGCCCCGCCATGATCTCGAGCAGGGCTTCTTCCTGCGCCTCATAAAGCTCGAATCCAAGATCCGCCACCCAGCCCAGGAAGAGATCCAACATCTCGTCGGGGTCGGTGGTACCGCCCTTGGGAATGCGGGCGGTCAAATTCGGCTTGTCACCACCAGTCTTGGCGGCGGTCTCAGCAGCAGACTCGGAATCGGTGGACGAATCCTCGGCTGACGGATCTTGGGCTAGCGTCGACACGGTAGACCGCCAGCATACCGTACTTGGCGGTCCAACGTCCGACTCAGCGCTGCAGCATCCACTTGATCTTTTCCACTCTTTCGACGATCTTGCTTTCGCTCATCTCTTGCAGACGGGCCGGCAACAGCTTGGGATAACTGCAATGGAGCGCCGCGATCAACTCCTGAAGCTCCCGCTCCCGTTCAATCGAGCGGCTGGCTTGCCAACCTTCGAGCACCTTGGTGGCGGCGATATCGGGGCTCTTGCGCCGTGACGCCAGCACCTCGGCGACCAGATTACGAAAGTCTCGCGCCGAGTAGTAGCTCGTCTGACCGAGGACCTCCGTCAGCTCGTCGTCGTCGAGCTCGATACCCTTACGGCGAAACATCTCGCCTACAAAAGCCTGGCGGTCGTCGCCTTCGAGATCGAAGATCGGTATCTGGATCGGCGAACGGCTCTTGATGTCGGGATCAAGCTCATCAGGACGCGAAGTCATCAAACCCCACAACACCTTACCGAGAAAACTCGGGTCACCCATCATCTTGATGATGTTGCCGGACAGCCGCTTCTCGGTCTTGTGGGTCTCGCCGGAGTGAATCGAACCAAACGCGGTGTGAGCCTCGTCGACCAGGATGAGTATCTTGCCAAAAGTGGCGATATGCCAACGCAACAGCTCGAAGAACTTATCCGTCTCGCCGAAGAAAGCACCCCTGATACCCGCCAGCTCGACGACAACCCGGCCTGAGGCGGCAGCATGGGCTTCGAGTTGAAACGTCTTACCGCCGCCATTGGGTCCAGACACCAGAATCGCCGACACTGCGGTGTCCTCTTCCTCACAACGTTCGAAGATCGTGCGAAAGATCTCGCCGGTATGTTGGTAGCCAATGACGTCATCAGGGCCATGCTTGGGATACTTGATGCGGATGATCTCGCCGAGCTCTGCCTCGAGCAGGCGATTGACCTCTTGCACCACGTCGCTGCGGGCCACTCGGTTGCCACTGCGTGACGCAACTTCCAAGAGATCCTTGATACTGGTCAAGGTCAGACCGGCCGAATCGTGGCAGAACTTGTCCTTACCACCTTCGAAACGCAGCTTCTTGTGATCGCGACGGAACCAGTCGACAAAACGACGGCGCTCGTCGAGCTCGGGGAGTTGGATCTCGAGATGGGCAGCGGCGGGCAGGGCGATGATCTTGCCGTTGACTTCGCTCTTGACCGGATTGATCAGCAGCAACAGATCCGGACCATCAACAAAAACCGGATCGTTTGCCCAGTGCAGAAACAGCACCAACCGTTGACGGTCGAGCTCTGAAAGCCGCGTGAAATCACCGGCTGGAAACAAAGCTCCCGCGTACTGCAGTACCAAACACAGCGGTCGGATCGACTCACCGGCTTGCCGGACACGATGAAAGGCGTCGGCCATCCCCCGCAACAGCACCAGGGCCGACAACGGGTTGTGGCGACTGCGGTCGATCAGCTCCTTCATCAGCCGACGGCGGGATTCCGGCACATCCTGCCCATCCGTCGACTCACAAATCCGGATCACTTCGCGCTCGGTTTTCGAGTCATAAAAGGTGACACCGGAAGCGATATCGATCCGCACCAAATTGAACTTACTCCCCAACTCGCCGACCACCGCTTGCTCGAGGGACACGAAGTCATCGTCCACCGAATTGTAGAACGAGCCATGGATATCCCCGGTGAGGAGCACCAAGCTCTTACGGCGCAGGTTGTACGCTTCGCTCAGGTCGTCGAGAAACTTGGCCCTGCGGGCGTTGCCGGCCAGTGAACTTCTAGGCGATGATTTCTTGGACATAGCGACGGCTCCTCGCGATGACACTGCCGGATCGCAGCGCCCTGTGGCGAGAATTGTAGATCAGTCGTCGCTGTGGGTGTGGGAACCGGCCTTCAGTGGTTTACTCAGACTGTCCAACTATTGAACGAATAGCTCCATCATTTGGTATCACCGAAACTTCCGACACCCGACTCGACGCGACCGGATAAACTCTCCTCACCCATGGCTTTTGTCCCCGACTACAAACACGACATATTCGTGAGCTACGCTCACGTTGATGATTTGCCTTTCCCCGGGGTGGACAAGGGCTGGGTTTCGACCCTGGTCGAGACGTTGGAGATCCTGCTGGCGCAGAAGCTCGGCCGACGGGAAGGCTATTCCCTGTGGATGGACCACCAGCTGTCACGTCACGCCGACCTGACACCAGAGATCCTCGAAAACCTGGGCAAAACCGCAACGCTGCTCGTGATTCTGTCCCCTGGCTACTTGGCCTCCGAGTGGTGTCTGCGGGAGAAGGACACGTTCCTGAGGCTGCTCCATGAAAAACAGCTCAGCGCCCAGCAACGTAGCGGCTCGAGGGTGTTCATCGTCGAGCGCGACCAAGTGGGTTTCGACAACCGGCCAGAACAATTTGCGGACCTACTCGGCTACCGATTCTGGGTCCAGGAAGGAGATGGCAGCCCACCGCGGGTTCTCGGCTCTCCCTGGCCAGACCCGAAGAATCCCGAGAACATGTCGTACTTCGACCAGCTGACCCGCCTGGCCACCAATCTGACCGACGAGCTCAAGGCGCTCAAGCAAGTGGTGGGGACAAGCCCTCAGAAACCCCAAGCCACCAAGCCATCGGACGACACACCTGCGGCCGTAGCGCAGGGAGAGCCGCTAGTGCCCGCGGCTACCGACCCATCACGACCGATGGTTTACCTCGCCGAAGTCACGGACGATCTCGACGCCGACAGTGACGGTATGCGCCGTTATCTCGAACAGGCCGGGATCGGGGTGCTGCCGGAAACCTGGATCCCGCGGGAGCCGGACGCCTTCCGCAGCCAGGTCGCCGCCGATCTCGAACGTAGCGTCCTCTTCGTCCAGCTGCTCAGCGCCCTACCCGGCAAGCGCCCGCCCGGCATGCCTGAGGGTTACGTCCGGGCGCAATATGATCTCGCCCACCAGGCTGGCAAACCGATCCTCCAGTGGCGCAGTCGGGAGCTCGATCCTGCAACCGTTGACGATCCGGACCATCGCGCCTTCCTCGAGCTCGAGACGGTGATGGCGGTTGGCTGCGAAGAACTCAAACGCACCGTCGTGGAGCGTGCCACACCGCCCAAGCAACCAACCACCGACGGTATGACGCCAGACGGTGTCAAGCCAGACAGTGCCACCGACGCCCTGGTCTTCATCAATGCCGAAGCCGGCGACCTTGCACTGGCCGAAGAGGTGGGCGCCCTGCTGGAGCAACGCGGCATCGCCTACGCGCTGCCGCTCGGTAGCGGCTCGCCAACCGAAGTGCGCGAGGACTTCGAGCAGAACCTGATGTTCAGTGACGCCCTGATTCTGATTTATGGTTCGATCCACTCCAAATGGGTGCGCGACCAGCTGTTGGTCCTCCGTAAGCTGACTTGGAAGCGTGAGGAGCCGCTGCGTGCGTTGGCAGTATTGGAGTGTCCACCCGCGCCCAAAGATCCGGTCCGCCTGGCATTGCCCAACCTGATTACTCTCGAAGCCCATCAAGGCCCGAGTGACGGAGCCCTGGCACCTTTCCTCGACGCCTTGGGACCCACCAATGACTGACGCCCCTTATGCTGGTCTGCGCCCGTTCCACACTGACGAGATCGATGTTTTCTTCGGACGCGAGACCCACATCGACCAACTGCTGGAGAAACTCGACCGCTCACGCTTCCTGGGCGTCGTCGGCACCTCGGGGTGTGGCAAGAGCTCGTTGATCAAGGCCGGCCTGATACCGGCCTTGCAGACCGGCTTTCTGACCAGCGCCGGAGCACGCTGGCGAGTTGCCGAAATGCGCCCCGGCGACCGGCCACTAGAGCGGTTGGCAGACGCCCTGCTCGACGACGGCGCCTTGGGGCCCGAGCGCGCCGGGCATCCGCTAGCGAATGCCCTGATCCTCGCCAGCTTGCGCCGCGGACCCCTCGGGTTGTCGGAGATCCTGAACGACACGCCCTTGCCCGAACACACCCAGCTGCTGTTGTTGGTCGACCAATTCGAAGAGATCTTCCGCTACCACCAGCACGGCGACCGTGATCGTGCGGACGCCTTTGTGGCGCTGTTGCTGCAAGCCGCGAAGCAGCCCGGATTGCCGGTTTATGTCGTGCTGACGATGCGCTCTGACTTCCTCGGCGACTGCACCCTGTTCGACGGCCTGCCCGAAGCTCTGAATGAGAGCCAATACCTAACCCCGCGGCTCGATCGCGAGCAACGGCAGTCGGCGATCGCCGGCCCCGCCAGTGTGTTCGGCGCCAGTGTCGAGCCGCGTTTGGTCAACCGGCTGCTCAACGACATGGGTGACGAGCCCGACCAGCTACCGCTGATGCAGCATCTGATGATGCGGTTGTGGAACGAGGCCCACGACACCGGTACCAAAACCCTGCATGGCCAACACATCGCCCTCACGGTTGAAGGTTACGAGGCGGTCGGCGGCTTCGCCAACGCCCTGTCGCGCCACGCTGACGAAGCCTTCGCCGAACTCGACAACAACCAGCAGCACATCGCTGAAGTGCTGTTCCGAACATTGTCGGAGCGCAGTAGCGACCAACGCGACACCCGCCGGCCGGCGCGTCTCGGCGAAATTGCAGCGGTGGCGGGCAACCACGTGACGGCGAACGCTGTAGCAACAGTGATCGACGTCTTCCGCGCCCCTGACCGCAGCTTCCTGACGCCCCCCGCGGGAGCTCCGCTAGATGCGGACTCGATCATCGACATCAGCCATGAGAGCCTGATCCGACAGTGGCAACGGCTGCGAAACTGGGTCGACGACGAAGCCGCTTCGGCCGACATCTATCGTCGCTTGGTCGAGACTGCCCGCCTGTGGCAGGCCGACCAGGCGGGACTGTGGAGTGCACCGGACCTCGACCTCGCTTTGGCCTGGAAGCAGCGCCAGCAACCGACGGCAACGTGGGCTGAGCGTTACGACGGCGGCTACGACCTGGCGATGCAGTTCCTCGCCGCAAGTGAGCGCCAACGCGACGACAACCTGGCAACAGCACAACAAGCAGAACGGCAAGTCGAACAACAGCGCCGCACCCGCCAGATGTCGATCATCCTGGGCTGCGGTTTGCTCGTCGCATTGGCCTTGGCGCTGGTGGCCTTCCGTGAGCAACGCCGGGCTCAGTTGCAAAAGCGGATCGCGATCTCTGGCCAGCTGGTCTCGCAGGCAAAGGAGAACCTCGATAGTAACCCGCAGCTCAGTCTTCTGCTCGCGGTCGAAGCGATGCGGACCGCCCCCGAGGCGCCATCGGATTCGCCAGGCAACAGAACCCGCCAGCTGGCACCGATCGAAGCCCTGCGCCAGGCACTGAGTCTCAATGGCGGATCCTCCCTGGTCGGGCACACCAACGCCATCCGGGTCCTGGCGGTGAGCCCCGATGGCAAGTGGCTAGCAAGCGGCAGCGACGACACCACGGTCCGCCTGTGGCAATTCGACGACCCGACCGCCGAACCGATCATCCTCAACGGTCACGGCGAAGCAGTGACCGCGCTCGCCATCAGCCCTGACAGCCGCTGGCTAGCAACCGGCGGTCATGATGACCAAGTCCGGTTCCTGGATCTGCTGGATCCCACAGCGGAGCCGATCGTTTATCAGGGTCACTTCGACTCGATCACCGCCATCACCTTTGGCCCCGACAGTCGCCGGTTCCTTACCGGCAGTCAGGACAACACCGTCCACCTCTACCAGTTGGGCGCGCCGCAAGACCAAGCCGAGCCCATCGTTCTCACCGGGGCGGCCGACACCATCACTGCAGTGGCGATTAGTCCGGATGGACGCTGGCTGATCGCCGCCAGCGATGACAACACAACGCGGGTGTGGAGTGCCGCCCAACCTGAGGCTGCACCCTGGTTGCTGGAAGGTCACCTGGGGCCGGTACGAACCGTCGCGGTCAGTCCCAACAGCCGCTGGTTGATCACCGGTAGCTTCGACAACACCGCCAGACGCTGGGATCTCGGCGGTCTGCGGCCGGGCAGCGAACCGCCGGACTCGATTGTGCTCGCTGGCCACCAAAGCTCGGTCAGCGCGCTCGCCATCAGCCCCGACGGTCAATGTCTGGTGACCGGCAGCCGTGACAACACGGCCCGCCTGTGGAACCTTCCGAATCTCACCGAAGACGCCTCAGCGATGGCGGTTTTCACCGGCCATCGTGGCGCGGTCAGTGCGCTCGCCATCAGCCCTGACAACCAATGGTTGATCACCGCCAGTTGGGACCAAACCGCACGCCTATGGAACTTGAAAGGCACCGAACCGGCGGCCTCGTCAACCATCCTACGCGGCCACGACGCGCCGCTTTTCGCCCTCGCCATCAATCCCACTGGCAATCGCCTGGCGACCGCCAGCGACGACGGTACCGTCCGCTTGTGGCCGCTGGACGATGTCAACATCGATGACACGTCGATCGGCCTGCGCGGCTTCAGAGATACGGTGTCCGCCGTCGCCTACAGCCCCAACGGCCGGTGGCTCGCCACCGCCAGCGAAGACAACACCGCACGACTGTGGAATTTGAGCGTAGCCAACTTATCGGTTCAGCCAATCATCTTGACCGGTCATCAAAGCTCGGTCAACGCCGCCGTGATCAGTCCCGACAACCGCTGGCTCGCTACCGCCAGTGAGGACAACACAGCCCTGCTGTGGAATCTCGAGGACGCCCTGGCGACCGGCCCGATCGCCCTGCGCGGCCACGGCAACTCGATCCGCGCTCTCGCCGTCAGCCCTGACAGCCGCTGGCTAGCGACCGCCGGAGCCGGCAACGTGGCTCGACTGTGGGATCTGCAACGCGCCGACCCATCCACGCAACCGATTGTCCTGCAAGGACACCAAGATTCCCTGACCACAATAGCTATCAGCACCGACGGCACTTGGCTCGCCACCGGCAGTCAGGATCACACAGTCCGCACCTGGGACCTCGAAAGCAACCCGCTCGGCAGTGAACTTTTTACCCTGAGCGGTCACCAGGGAACGATCACCAGCCTCGCGATCATTCCGGGCAGTCGGCAGCTGGTCACCGGCAGCCGCGACCGGACCACCCGCCTGTGGGATCTCGCGACCGAAGACCCCAATGCCACCGTCAGAGTCCTCGCCGAGTTTCGGGATGTGGTCACCACGGTCGCCGTCAGCCCCGACGGCAGCTGGCTGGCTTCCGGCGACGCTGCCGGTATCAACCGGCTGTGGACGCTGCCGGACTTCTCCGGACCAGACGTGCTGACCGACCACGAACGAGCCATCACCGCCCAGGCGTTCGCGCCAGATGGCAGCTGGCTGGCCACCGCTAGTAATGACGCCACCGTCAAGTTATGGGATCTCACCACCCGCCCGGTCTCCATCATCGGCCATTTGCGAGGTCATGCGGGCCCGATTGTGTCCCTTGCCGTCAGTCCCGATGGACTCACCCTCGCCACCGGCAGCGCCGACGATACCGCCCGCTTATGGCATCGCGAGTTGTGGACCCTGTCGAAAGACGCGCTCATCGAGCTCGCTTGTCGAACCGCAGGTCGCAATCTCAGTCCCACCGAATGGGCCAAGTACCAGACACCAGAGCTCCCCTACCGGGAGACCTGCCCCGGACTACCCGGTCCTGGCGTGTGACCCGTCAGGCCGCCCCGTAACAGGCTGACGCTAAAAACGTCTCGCGAGCGACAACACCAGGTTGCGTCCGGGCTCGTTCAATCCCGAACCGTGGACCCGGAACGCTACGTCCGTAACGTTGATGAGGGCGGCGGATGCAACCCAGCGTTCACTGATCTCCCAGCCGCTCCGCAAGGTCAACGTCTCGTACCCCGGGGTTCCACCGGGCGGGATCCGATCCGTATCCGCCACATCGCGACTCGACAGTCGATCCTGAGCATCGGCCAAGGTGGTTACCACTTCGGCCCAATAGGGCCGCGTGGCCGGCTGCCAACGGAGCCCGAGGTGGACGGTGAACGGCATCAACCGATCGAGCGGCTGGTGATCGACTTCACCTTCGATCCAGCTTGCAGTTCCGAACACCGAGACATCCTCACCCCAACGGGTCCGCGCCTTGATATCCAAGCCTCGACTGAAGCCCGTGCCACTATTCGACTTGGTGACCTCAAACTCGCCGTCGACGACCGCACCCGTTCGTACCCGCACGATCAGGTCATTGATGTCGGTGGTAAACGCCACCATCTCGACCGAACTGCGGGACGTTTCGAACCGCAAGCCAAGCTCGACATTGAAGAAGTGCTCTGGCTCGAGCCCCGGAGAAGGCGTTTCGATCTCCTGGCTCCGGGCACTGTCGAAGCGGGTGAGATCGGAAAGGTTAGGGGCCCGGAACGCCTGCGACAGACCGCCGAAGAGACGCCAGCGACCACTCGTCGACGGCCGCATGAAGCGAACGCTGCCGACGATCTGGTCCCAGCTGTCGCCCACTCGAATGCGCTCACCGCTCACCGGATCTTCCACCGCCGCCGCATCAGCCTCAGCACGCGAGTAGCGCGCCCCGAAAATCCACCGCATCCGCTGGCCGAGCGGCAGTTCGTTCTGAACATAAACGCCCGACAGTCGATAGCTAGCATCGTCCGCGACTGGGCCCTGGATATCGGTCCCCGTCCGCTGGCCAGCGGCATCAAAACGTTGGCGGAAAGAGTCCACCCGATCGTGATAAGTCTCGACACCATAGGTCCACAACCCGAGCTTCGACGCCTTCTCGAACCGCACCCAAGACCCGAGTGTCGCAACATCGAACCCCTGGAGATCCCGCCGGTCATCGGCTCGAATACGATCTCGATCCTCCTCCTGACGATGGAGAGAGAGGCTCGCGGTAAAACTATCGAAAAACGGGCTGGGCCGATTGTGGTGCCACTGTAGATAGGTCAAGGTGCGACCTTGATCGAGCACTCGCCGCTTCTCAGTACCCACGGTCGTGCCACGCCAGGAGCGCCCGAACACCGTCCGGTGAGTACGCCAGGCATCGTCGATCGAAACCTGCTGATAAGTTGCTACCAGCTCAGAGTCCGGCGCCACGGTGTAACGCAGCTCGAAGTCCAGATCCCACTCGTCATAGCCGGTCTGCGGCAATCGCCCCTGCGTGCCTCCCGCCTGGACATCGCCAAACTCCTTGATCGAACCACCCAAGGTATAGCTCCACTTCGGACCCAGACTGCCCGCCAAGTCGAGGTGTCCCAGGTTGGAGCGCTCCGCTGAGGCATACCGATAGAGGACGCTGCCCCTCGACACCGGAGCCGTACCCGACGGACCAGCGTTACGAGTCAGTGCTTGGACCGTGCCACCGATCGCATCGCTACCGTAGAGCACCGTCCCTGGCCCGTGGACTACCTCCAATCGCTCGAGACCGTAGGCGTCGACGGTGTTCCAATACTGATTGGGTCCTTCCCGCAGGACCGAGTTGTTGAGCCGGATGCCGTTGATCAGAAAAACGGTGCGGAAGCCGGTGAAGCCCCGCAGGTAAGGCGAGCCCTGGCCGTGTGACGTCTTCTGCGCCATGATGCCGCCGACCTCGCCGAGCGCCTCGGGCAGCGTTCGCACCAGCGATGTCGAACGTAGATCGTCAACCGTCAAGGTTTCGGTGAGAAAGGGCAGCTCGGCCGGCGTCGTCTCGCGGGCGGTGGCAGTCACTACTAGCGTCTCCTCGAGCGCCAGAGTCTCTTCGAGCACTAGAGTCTCCTCGAGCACTAGAGTCTCCTCGACCATCGGTCGCCTCGCCTCAATCCCCGTCTCGACCTCTTCAGCGCCGTTGGTTGCCTCATTGACGGCGGGTTCCGCCGACAATACCGGCTGAGCGTGGACCACACCGGCCATCAACAACAGCAGGACCCAGCTCAGGGCCTGACGGCGAAGAGATACCAGTCCTCTCGAGCATGGAGAATTCGAACACGCAGCCGAACCGACAACAACCTTCACTGGATCGAGCTGTCTGCTGGCCGTCTTGGCACCCAACATCTTCCGAGCTCCCCCGTCAGTAAGCACCTCACCCAAGGGTATCTGCTGACCTATATCCAATCTATATCCAACCAAAGATCAGCCGACTGCGACGTTCACCGATGCGTCGACCGGCTCTACTAGTAAACGCGAGAACGACGCCCGAGAACGATCAGCTGCACCCTGGACCACACGCTGCCAGAACCGCCATAGACGTCTCTACCTTGCTTCACCGGCACTACTAGGCCGCAAAGCAAAAGGCGGACCCGACCGGCCCGCCTTGTTTCAGTGGTTATGATCGACGTGACTACTGCAACTCGACCTCGATCACGCCCATGGCATTGACCGTCGGCAGGCCAACCCACGACCACCACCGGCCGCTGTCGACAAAGTTCGGTGTCACTGGCACCAAGCCAAAGTCGACCGGCCCTCGCGCTGGTGAACAACCGTTGTTATCGATCGGATGACCGGGAGCCCAACTGACATAACTCGAAGCCCCGCCGACCCACTGCCATCCGCCGGCCGGCTCCACCGCGTTGACGGCGGGCTGGTGGTAACCGATCCACAACCCGTCGACTTGACCGGGCTCCTCGAAGTCACACATCGAGCACGCAACACCACCGCCGGAACCACAGACGTTGATGCCATAACTACTGGTGTTGAAGTTGCCATAACCAGAGAAGTTGTAGACGAAGTTGCGTTCGCCCTGGTCGTTGATAGACACCAGGTAAGCGCTACGTCCCAGCTCCTGGCCGAGACTCTCGGCCACCGCTTGCGCGGCACTCCAAGAGCTCGGCTTGACCAAGTAGTAACTACGGGTGGGATCCGCGTTGCGTGGATCCGGGCCACTGGCCAGAGCGTCAGCCTCGATTTCGAACGAATCGAGCCGCTGGTCGTTGATGGCCATGCTGTTACCGAGAACCTGGAAGGCGGCATGTTTGATCTGTGGCCTGATCGGCACCATTACCGGGTCAATCACCCGGACACCGTCTAGCCACACTTCAGCAAACTGCGTGCTGACCCGATAACGCAGCTCGAGGTCGTGCCCTACCGTCGGCACAAAGTTCGGCACCGTCACTACGCGCAGGCCGATCGTACCGTTGTAGAACAGATCCAACCGTCCCGACGATCGCAAGATGGTCCACACCTGGCCCTTACCACCGGTCAGGGACACCGTGCCATTGGAGAACCCGATACCCATCCACTGCGCGCCGGGGCCGACAACCTCAGTGCGATCGATCCGTACCCGCGCCTTGATCCGCAGATCATCGAGCCCCGCCATATACACGTTGAGTGGATCTGACGCGGTTTCGAGATTGAACGGTATGCTGGCGCCAAAGTTGCCGGTGACCGACGAATTGGTCACCGCGTTGTTGGCGAGTCTGGTGCGTAGACTGACCCACTTCAATCGGTCGCCACCGATCTCGACTTGCTGACCGGTCAATACACTGCCCGAAGGCCGCTGAGCATTGATGGTGAAACCGTCGAAAACCACCGGTACTACATTTGCGGGCGGCGGTGGAGCCGCTTCGGTGGTGAAGCGCCACACCGGACCGGTGGTCAGTCCGCCGGTATTCCTCTCGTCGATCCGCCAGTAGTACGTTGTACTGAAGGTCAAGGCACCGGGGTTGAAGGTTGTTCCGGCCTGGTTGCCAAGAAACTCCGTGCTGTCCGGCGTCGAGTCGGTGCCGAAGTAGACGTCGTGGCTGGTGGCTCCTGAGCCGGCATTCCAGCTCAACGTTGCACCGGTCGCGACACCGGTCGCTAAATGCGCTGGGTTCGGAGCACTAGCCTGACCCGGCGCACCAACCTGCGTCGTGAACCGCCACACCGGCCCCGTGGTTGTGTTGCTGGCATTCCTCTCATTGACCCGCCAGTAATAGGTCGTGCCGGCCAACAGAGTGCCGGGGTCAAAGGTTGTCGATGTCTGGTTGCTCTGGAACTCAGTTGAATCGGGCGTCGAATCGGTGCCGAAGTAGATATCGTGACTGGCGGCTCCCGAGCCGGTCGTCCAACTCAGGTTGGCGTTGAGACCCACGTTGGTAGCCAGGTGGGCCGGGCTCGGCTGGCTTGCCTGACCGAGCGCGGCGGGACCGTCACCATAGACAGCAAAGTCATCGAGTCGTGCGAAGCTGAGCTCGTTGTCCTTACGCTGGATCTGAAAACCAGCATAACGAATCACCCCAGGATAGTTGATGTCGGCCCAAGCCATCACCTCGGCGCCATCCACCAAAACGCGCGCCTGAGTTTGGCCGTTTACACGGCGGTGCTGCAACTCGAGATCATGGTACGTTCCTGGAGCCAGACCAAGATCGAGGTTGAGCAACACCCGACTGTTACCGTTCTCTTTGGCGATGATTCGACCGGTGCGATGAAGATACATCCAAAGCTCGGCATTGCCCATACCCGGATTGGGCAGCTCGGTGAACGCTATAGCAGCCCATTTGCCAAAGCTCGGTACGCGGACCCGGGCCGAGACCGCAAGCGCTTCGTCACTGTCGGCCCGTATCGGATCGAGCGCCACGCTACCACGGGCGCTGGTTCCGGTCGGCTCAATACCACCGGCTTGAATCACTGCTTGACCATTGGCGATCCAAGAACCGTTACCCACCGGCAGGAGGCGACCGTTGATGCCGCCGCTGCCGGGGGCAAGATCGTCCTCAGCCATCATCACCCTTAGCCGTGCACCGTGGGTGAACAAACTCTGGCCGTTGTCGGTGACCCGGCACCGATACAGCCCCGCGTCGCGCCCCTCGGCGTTGTGGACCTCGAGCGTTGCTTGCTGGACACCAACCAAGTTCGGGTCGGTGGTCGGCAAGGCGCTCCAAGACGCTCCGCCGTTGGTGCTGCGCTGCCAGCGATAGAGGTGTGAGCCGCTACCGCCCGCCGACTTGACAGTGAAGGTCGCCGTCTCACCTTCGCCGATCGTGCGGTGCCAAGGCACCTCGACGAGCATGAAAGCCGCATTGTTGCGATAGGTATTGATCCGGTTGAGGAACGTCGATCGCAGCAGACCACATTCAGGATCCTCTTGGATCCCGTCGTTGTCCTGGTCACAGTCGAACGGCCACCCCGGTACCTCGTCGTCGATGAAAACCTTGTCGCGAATGGTGAACAGAATCGCCGGCTCCAGCGGCACCATCACATGATCCCAGGCACGACCAAAATCCGCCGGTGTCATCACACCACCCCGGATGTACTCGGGTCGGAAAAAGGCACCAAAAACCTTTCCCTGCTCTTGAACCAGGCGGCGGGCGACCGTCCCTTGACCTATGTGAGGGTAGACGAACAGTGGATCTACGATGGCCTGTTGTTCGAGTTGGGCATCGGTCAAGTTGTTCCACGCGCTGTTGGGCGGCAGAGTGCCTGTAGCGGTTTCATGCACCAAGCCGGCGAGCCACGGGCTCTTCATCAGAGTAACCATGTCGACCCCGCGTTGTGACGGATCGAGGATCACGTCAAAATGCTGCCAGGCTTTGAAGTCGATCGTCTCGTCTTGCAACGGGCCGTTGAGCGTCTTGCGATACTTGATGGTGACCGGTTGGTCGAAACGGCCAGGCATGCCGTACACACCCGGGAATTGAAAATAGACCGATCCCTTGAAGTCGGGATTGCCCAGTTGAGCTTTACCAACCGTTTCAGCAATCTCCTTCGCAAACTCACTCCACGTCTGGTAACACCACTCACCCCACAGCCGCCAATAGTTGGCTACCGACGCGCCATAGAGGGTTCGTTGTTGTGCCACAGACGGCAGCCCTGGATCGGTAGGCAACGGCACAAGCTGCACGTGGCTCGCCAGCTGCAAGCAGTTATTGGTCCCACTGCAGTGATTGAGCTCGCTGCGATCCACCGGCAGCTTCAGGATTTCGGTGAAACCCTGGGATCGAGTGTAGGCCACGAAACTATCTTTGGCGCTGACGGAGAATAGCGGTGTCATGCGCTTGGCCGGTTGCAGGCCGTGATAGGCAGGATCGTCATCGAGCAGCCTTTGAGCATGGGTTCGGCTGGAGCCGTTGGCGCGCCGGATTTGAACCTGCCGGCAGGGTCCAGGAATGACATTTGGATCACAGATCGTGCCGTTGTCCATCGCCACACCCCAGGCGTCAGCCTGGCCGCCACCACTGAGGGTGTCTTCGCCAAACATGAAGTAACCGCGCAGTGGGCCAACCGACTCGCTGAGTCCCCCATGATCGAAAGCCACCGACAGCTGGTCCAGCAGGTCTTCAACAGCCATGCGATTGGTAATGTCCAAATGTTCGCCGCTGAAACCGATGCGTGAGCCTTCAGTGCCCCGTAGATCCGGATTACGCTGCCAAAGACGACCGAGGGAATCGAGCGACTGGGCTCGATACCACCCTGGTTGTTGTGCCAGGTCACCCGGATCAAAGAATCCGGGAAAAGATGGGAAACTAAAAAAACCGAAGTAGTCCGTACCCGTCAGAGCCATCGCGGTTGACACATCGCGGACTTGCTGGCGGCCATTGGTGGCCTCTGGATCAGGGCCAGTGATGTAATAGTTGCCGATCTCGCTTGCGTCGAAACCGTTGTCATAAATTATTTGGGAAAGGTTTTGTTTCTTGTTGAGAGTGTTGTAAGAATTATTGGTCGAGTCACCGTCCGTATTGGTGAAGGAGCCTTGCATGGCAGTCACCTGGGCGAACACTGGCATCGAACAGACTAACAAGGACAAAACAAGAAACCGAAACAAGAACGTTTTGAGAACGTTAGGCGTCAAGACTGTGACGAAACCGTAGGGACTAAGTGCCCTGGATCTCTTCGCGGCAGCGAAAGCTTGCATGTAGATATCTCCAAGAGTTGTTGCTTACGTTGATGAGAACCTCATCTAACATCACAACCCTAGAGAGCAAGGTAGGTGCCAAACGATCACAACCATGGATCGTACGGCACCTCGACACGCCGCCCCGCCGCAGGTCCCATTGGCGTCTCGAGGACAGCAATTGACCCCTGCTCCACAATACGCTGGCTGGCTCAGATTTGGAGCCAGTGGCTCAGGTTTGGAGCCTTAGGGAAGTCTCTCAGCATTGCTCTTCTCTACGAGTCAAAAAGCCGGCGCATTCGTCACGGCTGGTACGGTCCCCCATGCGGCAGCACAATCGTCATGCAATCCTAAGCGCCTTGTACACGCTTTCCGCCTTCGAGAGACTCTTGTTCCTGAAAAGAAGGAGCCGTGACCTTAACTCTCAACGTGGGGACCGAGCCCGCATCACATCAGCGATGGCTCGAGCCACGAGCTTGTTGCCAACGGGCGTCAGATGGACAGGATCGGCCCAGGCGCTGTCGTCGACCGGATCGAGGACGCCGGTCAGCAGATGCAGATGTTCGAGGCGAGCAGCGTGGTGCTCAACCTCTTCATAAGCGGCAGCAAGCACACGGTCGAGATCAACCGCACGGGCGGAGCGAGGCGCCGCGGCTTCTCGATCGAGCGTCAAGGCCTGCACTGGCTGCCAGAAGCAATCGATCTCGAAACCGTATTCCTGGGACATCCCGTCCAGCAACCGGTAACTGCCGAGGTAGTTATCGACGATCGCCCGCGCTAGCTCGATCCGCTCGCCGTCACTCAGTGGCTCGACCTGTGGCGGCGCCGGCAGCAGCGAACGCAGCAACAACAGGGTCCGCAAGCTGGCCAGCCAGGTCATGAAGGGGCGCTCCAATCGGTTGGCGATGTGAGTCTCGGCATAATGCCCTCCAACCGCACCCGCCAGGGCGACCGCAACGTCGTTGAAGCCATGGTAGAAGACCACTCGATCGGGCACCCGGTCGGCCTGCAGTTCGAGCATCAGACGAATCAGGCTCTGGGTCGCGACATGGCCGCGCTCACCCAAGTTCTCGACCCGCACCGGACGTTCGAGCCCTTGAGCCAGCTCAACTTGCAAAAACGCCGGAAGGGTCCCGTCGTCGGGAGCGCCATGGCCCCACAGGGCTGAGCCACCAAAGGCGAAAACCGTCTCGAAATCCGCATCCGCACGGTCGCTGCCGGTAGCGTCGCCGTTCGATCCTGTCGGTGTCAACGTCCGTCGCACTCCCCGGTCGTCGATACGTAGAGTTTCACCCTGGAACGGCCGCGTGTGCCACAGCGTGTAGGGGCTGTAATCGAGTTGCTTCTTGACCAGTTCGAACTCTTGCCAATGCTGCCGCGCCCAAGGTTGCGTCGCATAGTAGGCGCCACGGTCGCCGGGGCTCGGCAATGGGGCACGACGATCGATCAGCCACCCGACAAGCTCGACGCCAGCGATGAGCAGGAACAGATTGAAGACCGCAAACGCCGCCAAGCGGTAGCCATCTGCCAGAACCCTCCACCCTGGCCGGAACCAACGTCGGACGCGCGCCGTGCGCACCAGCAAGCCAGCCGCCATCAACACCAGACCGAGCCCGACCAACAACAGCTGCCCGGTTCCGAATCCACGACGGGTACCGGCACCGACCAAATCGAGCAATGGCGCCAAAACCACTAACGCCAGACCAACTACGATGGCCGCCGCGGCCACACCGTTTGTAGTGCTGGAATTTTCGTCTTGCATGGTCACGGATTGATCGAGAACGAGCCGACGGAGTATACGCCGTCGGCTCACATCGCGCTGTCAAACCGACCAGTCCATGACTGTCGTCCAGCAGCTGTCTCGACACCCGGGTAACGAATCTGAGTCAGTCCGATGTCAACGTCGGCCGAGATCATCCCGACCTATGCCGCACCGGCCGAGAATCACTCATCGCGATCCGTTGCGCGCCCCCGCCTTCGGACAAAAACCAACCCCGTCATCGCCAACAGGGCGGTCAAGACAACGAGACTCGTCCCACCCAGGGTGGGTACTTCGATGACCGATCGCGGTGAGCCGAACGCCCGTATCATCCAATTGCCGGGGACAAAAACATCAACCTGGTCCAGGAACAGATCGGGCGGCAACTCAGGCTCTGGCGGCGGATCGCCGGTCCAGATCGCGAGCCAGGATTGCCCTGCAGAACTGTCGGTGTCCAGGGCGGCGGGCTCGGTGGGGCCCGTAACACCGCTCTCGACAAATCTGCTGACGACACCGACCAAAAAATCTCCGGGGCCTTGCACCGGCACCGGGGGGTCGAGGGAGTAGACCGAGAACGTTTTACCATCGAGCACTTGAATCGTCTCGTCGATGGTCGCCAAGAGCTCGGCGCCGGTGGTGGGATCACCGTCTGGATCGCGATAGACGACCAATTGGATCGGTTCGCCGACCGCCATATTCCCCCCTGGGGAAAACAGCACCCAGATCTCTTCGAGATCGTAGTTCCGAACGTTCGGACGAGCGAACCGATTGAACCATAGGAATTGCTGGGCGGTCGCGGCCCCGACGCCAAAGTCCCCCTCGGCCGAACCATCATCGATCACCAGCTGCAGAGGAAAGTCGGGCAGAAGAGGCGCCGGTGGACCCGCGGAAGGGCGATCTCCCCGGAAGCTCCAAGAGATCTCTTCTGGCAGAGCGTCAGCCAAGGCTCCAGCGGGTAGCAAGAGCAGTCCGACGACGCCGAGCACCCAACAGGTCCCTCGTCCACTCGCCATGAATCTCATCGGCATGAATCTCATCGACGCACTCCTCTCGATGCCCCTCGGCGGGACAGTGACCAAGCAGAGGTATTTCCTGACTCGAATCCGTCGGCGAAGAGCCCTGCATCCGATTCGAGCAAGGCGCTGTCCAGGTAAGCCTCGAAACTAGCATCTGTCAGGTTGCGCAAATCATAGCTGCACAGGGCCGAGACCGCATTGTCCGGCACATTGTCGACACTGTCGAGGAAGATCCAATCACCCCCCGTGTCTCGGACGAATGCAACGTCGATGTCGATGCCCAAAGCTCGGCCGCCGCAATCCACATTCGGGAAGAACTCACACACCCGCGAGACACTTAGCAATGCCGCCGCGGCCGCATCGACATTGATCCAGCCACTGAGCCGGTATCCTAGCGGCTGGGTTGCGACACATTGACCGAGAGAAAATTCACCACTCCCGACCTCGTCGGTCACTCGGGCCGAGCCGGAGACCGCTGAACCGTCCACATCTTCACTGCTGTATACGATGTTGCCGGGAGCGGGGCTCACGGTGAGCCAATCGTCGATCGAACAATCGAAGAATGAATTCTCGAAACGACTGGCCTGGTCGACGCGATAGGTGCGCACAAAATCGCCACCGCCAGCACCATCGCCATCACCATCGAGTGGGTTGCCGGCAATATCTCGAATCGCCGTCGATCCACAGGCCATCAAACGATAGAGGGAGTCACCCAACAAACCGCTGGCGAAGCTCAACTTGGCGGTCCGCGCCGGGTCGTCGTAGAGCACAGAGTTGATCACGACGGCCTCGTCGTCACCCAACACCGGGCCACACGCACTGGTCGCGAAGTCGTGGTCCGGCCCGGAAGCGATCAGTCGATAATTGCCGGGGTTGGTGACATCGTCGGGATCACTGTTCCCCGGTGGATCACGGACATCTTCGCTGAAGGTCACCAGCAATCTGGTTAGGTTCACCTTGGTGTTCTCGCACTCGACGAGCTCACCGTCGCCGGTGTTCCCCTGGGAGTTGAGGAGTGTGACGGTTGGCGGGATGTGGTCGACGAAGGTCTCTTCGCTCGCTGCATTGTCCCCCGGGTCAGGATCGGGAGTGTCGGAGGTGACACTTACACTATTGATGATCGGGCCCGCGGAAGAAGCATCGACCGACACCGCGACCGTCACCTGGCTCGACGAGCCCGGCATGATCGTCCCCAGGTCACAACTCGGCACGCCAACGGGATCATCGAGGCAGCCGGTGGTTGAGACGAACGTCACGCCGACCGGCAGGTTTTCGGTCAACGTCACGTTGGTAGCGTTTGAGGGGCCGCTGTTCGACACCATCACGGAATAGCTCAGAGGGGCTCCCGCGGCCACCGGATCCTGGGAATCCATCAAGGTCACCGAAAGATCTGCCTCCGCGATGACAGCAGTGTCGATACTGATCGTGTTGTCGGACGGGTCGAGCTCGTTGGCATCGGACGTCACAGTCGCGATGTTGCTCAACACCCCGAGGGTGCCGGCATCAACGGTGACCATGATCGTCACCTGCTGGTAGAAACCTGCGCCCAGGGTACCAAGCCCGCAGCTCGGCACTCCCACGGGATCGCCGCTACAGCCGGTAGTCCCAAGGAAGGTCACCCCAGCCGGCAACGTGTCCGTTACGACGACGTTGTCGGCGTCGTCCGGGCCGTTGTTGGTCACTGTCAGGGTGTAGGTGAGGGTTGTACCCGCCAGCACCGGGTTAAGTGAAACGTCGGCGTTGATCTCGAGATCGGCGACGACAGCCAAAAACTGGCCGTAGATTTCGAACTCCTCGTTGACCAGAGCCCCCGAGTCGTCGTCCCCTTGCCAAACCACCAACGATTGGTTGCGGGCAGCATCGTAGACCACCGCGGGACGCAGGGCGTCGAAGGCCGCGTTGCCGTCAACTGACCCCATATCGCTGATTCGGAAGTCGTTGACCCCGGTCGCTCCACCATTGCTCGTGAGCTGCTGGCCGAAAATCTCGAACTCGCCGTCGACCAACGAGTTGTCGTCACCGTGCCACACCACCAAATACTCGTTGTCGACCCCGTTGTGGGTCACCTCCGGCTCGAACGCGCCAAAGGCGGTGCTGCCCGACGGTCCCATATCGCTGACCTGAAAATCGTTTGCCCCCGCGGCAGCGCCATCACCATCGAGTCTTTGACCGAAGATCTCGAGTTCCTCATCCGCTGAGGTCTCGTCGCCCTGCCAGACCACGAGGTATTCATTGTCGTTGGAATTGTGGGCCACCGCCGGGCTGAAAGCGCCGAAGTCGCGGTTGCCGTCGATCCCCATGTCGCTGATCCGGAAGTCGTTCGTTCCGACTTCACCGAAGCTCGACGGATCCGCGTTTAGACGTTGACCGAAGATCTCGAGCTCACCTTCGACCAACGGACCGGTGTCGTCGTCCCCGTCCCAGACCACCAGGTACTCGCGGTCTTGGCGATTGAAGGCGACCGCGGCGTCGAAGGCGCCGAAATCGATATTGCCGTCGAACGATCCCATATCGCTGATCCGGAAATCGTTGGTTCCGACTTCACCAAAACTCGACGGATCCGCGTCCAAACGCTGGCCGAACACCTCGAACGCGTTGTCCACCAGACCGGGGGGATTGTCATCGCCGGTCCACACCACCAGATATTCGTCGTCGACCGCGTTGAACGCAACCGCCGGCCGGAAGGCGCCAAAATCGAGGTTGCCATCCGGCCCCATGTCGCTGATCCGAAAGTCGTTGGCCCCGACGGCACCAAAACTCGACGGATCCGCGTCCAGACGCTGGCCAAAAATCTCGAACTCTCCAGGTACGCCGGCATCACCGGCCCAAACCACCAGATATTCGTTCGAACTGGCGCTGTAAACCACTGCCGGACGGTAAGCGGCAAACGCTGGATCGCCAACCGCGAGATCACTGATCCGAAACGCCGGGCCAATCTCGAGACCGGTTGTGGCGTCGATCCGCTGACCGAGGATCTGAAAGTCGTTGTCCGTCAAACCAACCGCCGGGTCATCCGCCTGCCAGACCACCAAATACTCCTGATGGAGACTGTTATAGGCCACCGCCGGGTCCGCAGCGTCAACGCTCGGGTCACCATCACCACCGGTTTCGCTGATGCGGAAATCGTTGGTGCCGATCTCCGGGTCGATGAGCACCGGATAAACCGCTCGAGCCAGAGCCGCACCGTTGACCACAATCCGCAGCGACGACGCAGCCACCTCCATCGTCGCCGCGATCCGCGCCCCCGTAATGTCGAACACCGAGACGTCACCGAGACTCACCACACCTTCCGCCGTCCGCCACAGCCAGCCACGCTCTGTCGCTTCGAAGGCTCCGTCGCTGCTTACAGTCCCAGCCACCATCAGATCGGCGCCGTTCAGCTCGAGTGGCTGGTGCAGAACAAACTGCTGCTCGATGCTGGCCTCACGCAGCACGTAACGCTCCTCGACAACGCCTCGTTCGTAGCTAACGTAAGACGGACTGCCGTGAGTCGAGCTCATCGGAGTCGGCGTCGAGCTGACCGGTGCCACAGGCCCGATCTCGATCCCTTGGAGCGCTTCAGGACGAGCCGCCCCGTCGACGCCGATCGCCTCTAGGCGCCACCGCCAGTCGGGACCTCGCCGGGGATGGAAGTCGACACCATCAGGGCTAAAAATCGCCGCATGACGCGGATGGTCGAGTCGCCAGCCGTCGCCGTACACGTGTAGATTGTTGATCGCGGTAGCAATCGCTTCGGTGGCGGCAACCGTCGCCGGCAAATGCTGAGGGTATCCACTGTGAGGGATGAGCTCAGGCTCACGATCGACTTGCCACAAACCAAATCCAACGAAGATCAGCAACAGCAACACGACGGGTGAAGCCTGCTCGCTGAGCGACCAGACCTGTGATTTCCCCGCTCGTTCCACTCCCTTGATTCGACCCAACAGACCCTCGGTACTCGAGTCATACAACATTAAATATGTCCCACAAATAGATCCGTTCTAGAAAAAGACCTGCTCCATCAGCAGGAACGGAGATTCGGCCAACAGGCCGCACCCAATAAACAAACGATACGAAAATAGAAGACGGCAAATATGTCTATGCTTAATAGATTAATTGCATTGTAAGCCAGGGTAGCATAGTTGTTGTGTCATGGGAACTTGGAATCGAGACAGCCAGCCGACATGGCGCGAGCACACGATCCTCATGCTGTCGTTGTTCGCAGGCTCACTCTTCCTGCGCTCCTTCTTCTCATACGACCAGGTTTTCCTCGCAGACTACGTCCGCTTTCGAGGGACTGACGCCTGGTATCACCTCCGCCTGGTCGAGAATCTCTTGGGTCACTTCCCCCACTCCATCACCTTCGATCCCTATCTCCACCATCCGACCGGCGGACCGGTCACCGTGGCACCTCTATTCGACTTGGGACTGGCTTTCCTTGCCTGGATCGTCGGCTTCGGGCAGCCTTCCGCTGAGTTGATCGAAAGCCTCGCGGCCTGGTACCCGGCGGTGCTCGGTGCATTGGTTACCCTTCCGGTTTACCTGGCGGGCCATCTGCTTTGGGGGCGCCCGGCAGGGGTTGTTGCCGCCGCTCTGATCGCTTTCCTCCCGGGACGATTCCTCGAACGCTCCCTTCTCGGCTCCACTGACCACCACGTGGCCGAGGTCCTGTGGAGTTCGTGGTGCCTGATGTTCTTGCTCGCCGCCCTCCGTGCGGCGCGTGACAGCGTGTCTCCTCGAAACACCGTGTCTCCTCGAGACGACGTATCTCCTCGAGAAACCGACCGGGTCCTCCGATGGCGGTCCATCGGTTGGTCCGTGCTGGCGGGCTTGGCTCTAGCTGCATATCTATTGTCTTGGCGCAGCGGTACGGCCCTTCCGATCCTGTTGCTGAGCTGGATCTTGGTGCAGGTTGTCGCCGATCTTCGAGCCAGCCGATCGAGCCGCTATCTTGCTCCGGCACTGATTCCCGCACTGTTGGCCGCCCTCGTGGCCATCCTGCCTTGGATCGACGGCCACCGGGTCCCTGCTCGCCAAGCCGTTGTACTCGCCGCAACGCTGCTGGCCTGCAGCGTGGCGATCGGGGCTGCCGACTGGATACATCGGCGGAGACTGCAACACCATCTGAAGCAACACCGTCTGAAGCAACACCGTCGCTCGAGACCCCCTCATCGAAGGCGATTATTACCCTGGGCGCTGCTGACGTTGGTGGCTCTGCTGGGCATCACGCCCTGGTTCGCCATGCCGCGCCAGACCGGAGAGCTTGTCCACCTGTTCCGACGACTGGAACCCACGGAGTGGGGCCTGACCGTCGCCGAGATGCGGCCGTTGCAGGCCGACGATTCGGCCGTTGCCGCACTCTGGCGGGAATTCCACACCGCCGCCATCACTGCCGGCATGGGTCTCGCCCTCGTGTTGTGGCAAGCCTGGCGCCGGGCACGCCCGGAGACCATCCTGCTGCTCGTCTGGAGTCTGGCGATGCTCTCTGCCAGCCTGGCCCAACGCCGTTTCACCTACTACCTGGTAGTAGTCGTCGCCTTATTGAGCGCGGGGACGGTTTGCGCAGTATGGAATGCATTTTGGCGCTGGCAGAGCCAACGCACCAAGAATCCACGACACAGCCGGCAACAGCACAGCCAGCAACGCTCGTTAGCCTTGACGCTGGCCTTGGCTCTGTTACTGGCGCCCAACGTCAGCCAGGCCATGAGCCAGGCCAGCAAACCCTCCGGGCCAAATCCCGCCTGGCATACCGCCCTCAGCTGGCTGCGTGCCAACTCCCCCGACCCTGCCGAGCCCGGTTTCTACACCGCGTACTACCCTCGGCAGGATCCGTCACAGGCGACGGCTTCACCGATGACCTATGGCGTGATGTCCTGGTGGGATCGAGGCTTCTGGCTGATGCGCATTGCCCGCCGGCCTCCGATCGCCAACCCACAGGGTTATGGCATCACGACCGCAGCCGCCTTCTACCTGGCCCAAGAGGAAGGCGCCGCCCAGCGAATGTTGGCTGACGCCGGAGCTCGATACGTGATCGTCGACGACGCCATGCCGATCCGCCAAGTCGGCGGCAGCGAGATCGGCATCGGCACGGTGGCATCCATGGCCACCTGGCAACAACAGCCGGTAGAAACCCTCGTGGAACGTTACGAAGTACGAGCCCAGGACGGCAACTGGCGGCCAGTTTTCTTCTATTACCCGAGCTACTTCCGTTCGATGGCGACCCGTCTGCAGACGTTCTCGGGCCAGCCGGTCCACCAGCCACAATCCATCTGGGTCGTCTCCTTCGAGCCTCACCTGAGAGCCGACGGAGCACTCGTCAAACGGGTGACGCGGATGCAGTCCTTCACTTCGTACCGGCACGCGATCGACGAGCTGGCCCAACTAGCGGGCAACCATCACCGACTCGTGAGCACGGATCCCGCCGCGAGCTGTGTACCCTTGGAGGCCTTGAATGGACTCCGCCGTGTTTATCCCCCGGTGCGTCACGACCTCAAGGCTCCTCCCCCAGTCCAAATCTTCAGAGTCCTCGGCTCGAGCGTCACAATGACTCAAATCCCGCGATCCTGACCGACTCGACGCTCCCAACATTCCGCTTTGACGCCGGAATCACACCTCGAAAGCCGCCGCCATCTCCGCCTGCTTCCGCTTCGAGATCCCCAATGCTTCAGCCTCAGTCCGCCAAGACGCCACCGCCGCGCGTACCTCGTCTACGATTCGCGCAGCATCCTCCCTGGGCAGCCCATAATCGCTGCACGCCTCGAAAGCGATGGACACATCACAGTGTGTCTCCACCTCATTGATCGCCAGCGATAGGTCAGAGCTCTCAGTGGACGGATTGAGATCGAATGCTGGAGAGAGGCGCAGGCCCGTAGAATCGAGGATGAAGCCGTGGTTACGCAAATGGTCATCCGTGTTGTGGATGAGGATCGAGAAGACCACTCGACGAAAGAGCTGCCGGCAATCTGCTGCCGTTGCAGCACCGTGAGTTTGCAAAAGGTCCACCAGTTCGAGATAGCTTGCGCCCGGCTCGCCATCGATCCGTTGGGTCATGGTCATCGCCGAAACAAAGGGCACTCGGCCACCGCTCCGCGTGCGGTCGAATCGCTTCGACAGGAACGTGGTATAAGAGCTGCCAGACAGCTGGAGACCCCGCGCCTCCGGCACAACGATACCTGCACGAGCAGCCAGGCGGTTCGCCACGAGCTCCCAGGCTCCTATATCTTTGGTGTCCTTCCGACTCGGAAACTTGGCCATGCAGAGTGCGCCGGTTTCGTCCCGCACCGACGCCTTGGGACGCGCTCCCCCAAGCGAGGTCCCTGGCGCAAAAAGCTGCGACAGCCAACGCTCGAGCTCCGGGTGGCTGTCGTCGCCCTGGTGTTCTTCAAAAGCCAGGCTCGCCGACTGAAGCTTGCGGAGCGAGGCGATCGGCGGTGCGGCTAGGTGCGCGGCTAGGTGCGGATCGTCGTCGAGGAAGGGCCGACCAGACGCCGGTCGGAAGCGCAACGCTCCGAGGCGAGTCTCGTCGTGAACGCCCAACAAGAAATCCCATTCGGACAAAGCTCGCGGACGACGGCCCTCGCGGCGAGCTCGAAACGCCTCGCGCCGCTGCATCAAAACGCGACCCCAACGATTCGGAGAGGAGTCGAGGAAGATCCCAAAGAGCTCGCGATCTGCGGCCGGGTACTGAGACCCGCGGACAAGAGCGAGGTCAGGATCGAAGGTGAAGGCATCCCCGCGCTCGAGCCAGGACCGAGCGACCTCGAAAGAGAACACGTCATTCGAGCGCACCCGCAGCCGGCGAAGCCACCCCATCACCGCCGGCTCCCCGAACCGCTCTAGATCGACGCAGACCTCGACTTCGTCTCGGTGGGTCGTCAAGGCGTCTCCAGATCGGTCGGGTCGGTCCCAGCCTCCCCACGGTCTGGTCGGTGCGCCGGCCGTTTCGGTGCGCGGCGCCGAGTGACGAGCCCGGCATCCTGGAGCTTGCGCCCGAGTTCATCGTCGGCAGCCAGTTCTGCGAGATCCTGCTCGAGGCGAAGCGCCTGGAGCACTCGAGCATAAATACCAAGAGAAACTGCTGGATCACCCTGTTCGGCACGGTAGAGCGTCTTGCGAGAGATACCTGCCCGCTGCGCCACGGTCTGTGCGGAATCCCGACGCCGTAGCCGTGCGAGCTTGAGATTGGCTCCGACCTGATCGAGCAGGCGACGCATACGAGGCAATAGAGATGGAGTAGCGCGCGGCATAACGGGTCATTATATACCCGATAACAAGCCATAGCATGCACTATATGACCCATTGACCCAGCATCCGTTAGCTGACTCATCCACTCGATTCAGAACTTCGAGTTCCCGATGGTCGCCAGAAACCGCCCACGATCGCAGGTGGGCGAACAGCGGATCGCGCGGCTATCTAACAGCTCGTAAGGATCCCCTCCACGGATCTCGTCAGCCCGGAAGCGATGGGAAGTTGAGGACGTCCGATTATCGCTCACCAGGTGAGGCTACACGAGGCGGATGCGCGGTTCTTATCCAAGCCTCGACGCTAAGCGTCGCGGTGACTCAAGTCGAAATCTTTGACGTGCTGCCGGACCTCCGGATCCAAACCATCACGCCGGATTTGACCGAGGAGCTCGCCAAATTCGGCGGTGTATTTGTAGTCCGCCGGTTTGGGATGACCACCCGGGACTTCCTTGTCGGTGACGATCTTGGCGCCTTCAACGCCAGTGTCCGAGACGTAATACTGGGAGAGTACAAGGATGCGGCTGCCGATGAAGAGGGCTTCTTCGAGATCATGGGTGACGAAGAAGATCGTCATTCGGGTCTTTTCCCACAGCTCGAGCATGAACAGCTGCATCTCTTGACGGGTCGAGTCGTCCAGGGCACCAAAAGGCTCGTCCATCAGCAGGATGCGAGGCTCCATGATTGCCGCCTGGGCGATCGCGACACGTTGACGCATGCCGCCTGACAGCTCGTGGGGAAATTTGTGGCCGGCCTCGGCGAGTTGCATGCGCTCCAAGTACGCCTGAGCGCGTTCGGCAAATTCGCGCTTGCGCTTGCGATAACGCGGATAACCCACCACACGACCGATGAGGCTGAACTCTTCGAGGTCGAGACCGAAGATGATGTTCTCGAGCACCGTGAGGTGTGGGAACAGCGAGTACTTCTGGAACACGATGCCACGCTCGCGGCTCGGCCCGTCAACTGGCTTGCCGTCGATGAGAAGACTGCCGGTGGTGGGCTGTTCGGAGCCGAGGATCATCCGCAACATGGTCGACTTGCCGCAACCGCTGGGGCCGACCACACTGATGAACTCACCCTGCCGAACCCGCAGATCGATGTTGTTGAGAATCGTTTTCTCACCACCGGTTTTCATCGGGTAACGCTTGGTTACATCATCCAACGTCAGTAGGTAGTCCTGGGAGGTTTCAGAGTCCGTCATCTCAAGCCTCCTCGTACTGCCAGTGATACCGCCAACGGATGAAGTATCGTACCGCCAGGTCGGCCAGGAAGGCCAACACACTCATCCAGATCACGTACGGGATGATGATGTCCATGGCGATGTAACGCCGCACGACGAAGATGCGGTAACCGAGCCCGACGGTAGCCGACAACGACTCACCGGCGATCAAGAACAGAATGATCGCCTTGAAGTTGAGCCGGATTGTGTCGAGCACGCCGGGCATGATTTGCGGCAGCACAATCTTGTAGACCACCTCAAAATCCGAGGCGCCGAGTGTCAGCCCCTTGGTGATCTGTTCCCGTGGCACCCCTTTGGCCCGCAGGTAGGTGTCGAGGATGATGGTGGGAAACACACCGATCACAATCAAGGCGAGCTTGGACACCTCTCCCAGACCAAAGATGATGAACAGGATCGGCAGCAAGGCCAACGCCGGGATCTTGTCGAAGAAGGTGACGAATCGCAGCAGCAGCGCCTCGACATAGGGCAAAACCCCCATGTTCAAACCGATCACCACGGCGATGGCCATCAACGCAACGCTGATCAAGAACCGTTTGCCGCTGGACATGGTGTCGATCAGCAGGCGGAGGTCGCCCTTACGATCTTCTTCGAAGGCGGTGCGGTAGAAACCCTCCCCCATCGCCTCGAACGTTGGCACCACCTTGTCCTGGGGGTTCTCCTGATGGCGAACATGGGACGTATAGGCGTACCCGATAATCGCCAGCACGAAGAGTGAGGCGGAGAGGAGGATCGAGGTGATCTTCCTGGGTTTGGCGTTGATCTTGAAAAAATTCACGGCAATCCTGCGGTTATTGGGTACTGAGCTTACCGTCTGCCGCCATTTGCATGTAAGTCGTATCGAAGCGCAACTTGATGTTGTTGGCGTCACCCTGGACGCTGCCGTCCGGGTAGCTGATGCCAACCACGTCGACCGAGCGAACACCTTCACCGAGCAGTCCGTGTTTGAAACTGAACTGACGCACGAAATCCATCTTCTGCTTGATCTCGTCGCTCGCCGTGTAATCGACCGCGGCTTGCGCCTGGTAGAACATGGCGGTGGTCTTGAGCTGATTCTTGAACTCGACCGCGGTGGCGCCACTAGAGTCGGCCATCGCACTGATCGCTTCAACACCGGCCGGCCCGCGCTTGGACATCACTCCCATCACCTCGTACCAGGCACCAACCAGGGCTTTGCCGAGGGCGGGGTTCTTCTCCAACACGTCGGTCCGTACCATCATGAGGTCGAGGATCTCGCCGGGGATGTCAGCGGAACTGAAAATTTTGTCGACCCCAGGGGCCTGTTCAATCTCCATCACGATCGGGTTCCAGGTCACCGTCGCCTCTTGACGGGTGTCGGCGAGGAAAATAGGGCCGATGTCGGCGTCGGAGGTGTTGACGATCTCGACCGCGTCTTCGCTCATGCCGTTCATTTCGAGCGCTCGCGCCAACAAGTAGTGCGACACCGACAACTCGACCAAGTTGATCGACTTACCCGCAAGACCTTTCACGTCCACTCCGCCACGGGTGAGGATGGCATCGTTGCCGTTGGAATAGTCCCCCATGATCAACGCCGTGGTGTCGATCCCCGAGGCGGCGGGCATGTTGAGCCCTTCCATGTTGGTCATCACGCAGGCATCCACCTGCTTGGCGACAAAGGCCTCGACGGAGGCGATGTAGTCCATCCGCACCAGCTCGATTTCGATGTCGTAGGCATCCGCCCACTTCTTCAGGATGCCGGAATCACCAGCATACTCCCACGGCATCCAGCCGACATAAATCGACCAGGCGACGGTGTACTTCTCCTTGGCCAGGGCATTGCCAACTCCACCGAACATCATGGCGAGCGCTACAACCGCGATGGTCAACAACCGATAGGTTCTAGATTTCATGCTTCCTCCTTCGTCTCGACGTGGTCATACCACTCAACCGGTCTTCGTAGAGTTCCGGTAGCAGGTCTTGCTGGTGATTCTGTGTAACAAAGACTGTGCAACAAACACCCTGCAATACGTACAGCCGCCGATTTTCCTTCACTGGCACCGGAAGATCCGGGTGCCGAGTCAACGGCACCGGAATCAAGACCAGAATCGAAACTCTACGAGGCTTACTGACCGTATTGTAGCCTCAGCCGACCCCGGAAGGCGTCACCTGTCTCTCTGGGCTCCTGACCCTGACTAGATCCTGTCCAAGAACGCGTCGAGAGTTCGGTCGGCCTCGTGGGCTGCGCAGCAGCTCCGGAAACTCGCCGGGTCTCTTGCGACAGGCCTAAGCCCCTCTTGATGCCATGAGATACGAGTTGCAAGCAGCTGCGACGCTCGAACACGCTCGCTGCTTGCTCGCTCCACGAGCCCCCCTCTCCCGGCTGGGCGTGAAGCGTAGGCGGGAGAGGGGCTACTAGGGGGTGAGGGGTCCTACACTGCCTCAGAGCCCGACGTGGAGACCCACCGCGGCGGTGAACCCGGGCGTGGTGAATCCAGGCACTTCGGAATACTCCTCGTCGAGCAGATTCTCGAGTCGCAGATAAGGTCGCAACAGCGAACTGGCGCGATAGTCGAGCGACAGGTCCAAACGTTCGTAGTCGTCCGCCACCGAACCATCGGAGTCGATACGATCTTGCACCACCACCAAAGACGCCGTACCTCGCAACCGTGCCGTAGCGTCGAAGGCCAGATAGAGGACGCTGCGGTTCTCGGGCCGACGGGCGAGCTGCCGACCGGTGCTGCCGTCTTCGGTCTCGTTGAAGGTGTGCGAGGCCTGCAACAGTAGTTTGTCGGTCGGCTCCCAACGGGCACTGAACTCGAAACCGTCGCTGGTCGCAGAGGCTACGTTGACGACGCCAGCCGGAAAGGTGAAGAGAATCAAATCTTCGAACGTGCTGTCGAAGTAGGTCAGGTCGAGCACCAAACGGCCGTCGAGCAAGGTCTGCTCGAGCCCTAGATCAAAGCCTTCGCTGGTTTCAGGCAACAGATCGGGGTTGCCGAAACCAGGGAAGAAGAGGTCGTTGAAGGTTGGCGCCTTGAAGCCAGTGCCAAACGAACCGTGGAACCGGGTGCGCTCGGCGAGCCGCAAGGAACCGGTCAAGCGATAAGTGGTCTCGTCGCCGAACGTCGAATGGTCATCGTTGCGCACGCTCACCGTCAGATGGTGGCGGTCCTGCCACGACCACAGATTCTGAGCAAAAACCGACCGCAGATACAGTGACTCGTCGAACGCACCGATGTTGTCGGCCACGCGCTTCTCGACCCGGTAGCCAACGGTGAGGGTGTCACTCTGTGACAGCGCCAGCTCCGCCTGAGTAGAAAACTCGCTGGTCTCGCTGAGGATCTCGAAGTTGCTGAAGAAGTTGTCGGGGTCGCTGCCGACAATCTCGTCATTACCGACGCCAGCGAAAAACGTCTGCGTCCACCACGACCGGATCGGTGTGGTGATGGTGAGGCCCGCCGTCAACGTTTCCCGCGCCTGCTCGCTGTTGAGATCGTCGGTAGGGCCAACACCGAAGGTGAAACCATCCACAGCAGTATTGCCGTCGGTGTACCGCAACGCCAAATCGACTCGGCCATCCTCCAGGAACGACCGACCGAAACGGCCCGAGACCGTGAGGTTCTCCCACGGATCGTCTTCGGTATTGCCAGCGGCTTCGCTCGCGGCGGATACCGCATCGGTCTCGATGTTGGCCACCGCCAGGCTGTAGTCCCAGGTTTCGTCGCCACCGCGCACCCCCGCGCTCAGGCGCGAGAGATTGTCGCTGCCAACCTCGCCGCTGACCCAAGCGTGGCTGGGCCCGGCCCCGCGCAGCGTCGAGATGCTCACCACGCCGGCCACCGCCTCGGAGCCGTACAGGCCACTTTGGGGTCCCCGTAACACTTCGATCCGCTCGATGTTGTCGGTCGACAGATCGGAGAGGCTGAATTCACCGGAGGTGTTGCTGTTGAGCCGGACACCATCCACCAACACCAGCGTATGGGACGAGTTACCGCCACGGATGAACACGCTGGTAGCCCTGCCCGGGCCGCCACCTTGCACAACATCGAGACCGGGAACTGTCCGCAACAACTCGAGTACGGTGGTCTTGTGGCGTCGCTCGATCTCTTCCCGACCGATAACGGTCACCGAGCTACCGACTTCGTCGATCGGCGTCTCGACCCGATTGGCGCTGACCACAATCGCCTCTTGGACGGTGCTTTTGGGATCAGCCGTCTCGAGGTCTTTCGCCTCGTCGTCTTGCTGAGCACGGTCTTGCTGGGCAGACTGAGTTTGCTGAGCAGACTGGGCTTGCTGGGCAGACAGAGTTTGCTGGGCAGACAGTGAACCGGCAGAAACTAGGAGCAGTGCCGCTGCCGTCGGCACCATGAACTTCGGAATCCGCGCTGAAAAGCGCTTTGCTGATAAAAGCATTATGGATCCTTTCCTTACCCGCGAAGGATGAATATGGGATCGTGGTCTCGGATAGGTATCCTGGCTCAACGTTCAACCTACTCACCGTGCCTTCCCATCGTTCTGCTGCCTGGTCGGGATGGATCCCGTCAAACGGCGGCGACAGTGGCTCGTGCGGCTTTCGTCCCGTATACAGTCGCGGGGCGGCGGGAGATTCACACTCCTCTTCCCTGGATCCGAGTCGTCTAATTGTGCTGCACATGACCGGGTTGCTGCCCGGGAGTCAGTCTCCTGTGGTTGGTCGGTGTCGGTGATAGAGGGTACGGACGGCAGCATTATAGCCAGAACGCATGTGCGTATGCGCTAGCGGCGAGTTAGGCGTTGTCAAAACGACCCTGCCGGACAGCCTGTCAGGCCTCAACCGTACTCGTGCCAGCATCCCCAACTGGATTGATGGGGCCATGCGGGTAGATCGGCTCGCGTTTTTGAAACGACAGAATAGAGAGGTTCTGAATCACACCATCATCAATGTTTAGAGCCCGGCGAATGGTCTCATTTTGCTGCCAGCTGTCTCGGCCCGCCATCACAACCGGTAAATAGACAATGAGCGCCGCAGAGATTGAGCGCGACGCACTTTCCCAGAGATAGCTCGGAGTGTGATCAACGGCATAATAATCTGTGGTTCCATATTTGAACATCGGGTTCTTGAACGTGGTTGGTTTGGCAAAAAAGAACCCCATGCCCTCGTCACAACTGACATCAATAATCAAGCTATTGGGCTTGAGAGATGAACTCTCCGCTTCGGTCACAAAATCGGTCGGATTCGCTGTATCCTGAAACGTTCCGTTGACGATGATATCGGCTTCACTGATCAGGTCAGTCAACGGCCGCGTACTTCCATCGTGTTCCACCACCACCATGCGTGCCTCGCCCTCATCACCCGTCCGAATCCGGACGTAGTGACAATCAAGCACCTCTTCGCGCACTTCGTGGTCGGGGCGTTGAATACAGATTGTGATATCTCTGAATCCATGCGCCTTGAGGGCGTAGATCGCCCCACGGCTGACTGCGCCAAAACCAAAAATGATTGTTTTGCGTTGGTTGCCGTAGTGCCCATCGATACCCTTCAGTTGCAAGGCATGGATGACCGCACAATAGCCAGCCATCTCGTTATTCTTATAGAACGTGTGGCGGCCCATCTGACCGTTAGGCCCCCAAGCAAACATATCCTCGAAGGCAATCAACGTCAGCTTTCGATCGATTGCAGCCTGGGTGATATCCCGTTGCTGGACACAATGCGGATACCCCCAAAGTATTCCACCTTCGCGGAGTTCGTCTAAATCAGCGAGTACAGGCTTGGCAATAATAACCGAGCCAATGTCGGCCAACAGTTCGTAGCGCGAGGCAGTGCCGCCCGTCTGAGCAGCAATTTCCGAGTCCGGGATATTGAACGGCGCTCCATAACCCTCCTCGAATATCAGCTGCCGGCGAATGCCTTCAGGGATGCGTGGTAAATGCTCTGGATGGATTGGAATCCGTCGTTCATCTTCTTTTCTTGAAGTCCCAATGACTCCCAGTTTTAATTTACTCATGCCGTTTCCTTTGTATTGAACAAATCACTAGTCGTGACTTCATGAACGAATTGTCAGATTCATCGACAGGCCTGCGCTTTTTCTACTCTGGTCTGTCGCAAATACTCGAGATTTCCAGGAAATTAAACTTGCCAAACGTCGCGAGTATTAGACCTAACAGAAAAATACCTTTCCAATCTTGTGCCTGTTCTTTATGCGTCACGT
>JAJCXO010000036.1 GCA_029263395.1 Acidobacteriota bacterium
GTTTCGGCGCTCCTTCCTTCGCGGGCGGAGGCGTCACTCGCCACCTCTGGTAGCGGATCGCTCACCAGGATCCGGATTGCTGTGCTCGCGCAACGGTTGCCGGGCCGCTCTCCCAGGATCTGAAGCCAGGTCGAGAACATGACGCCGCGCTCGACAGGCAGCAAGAACGCTGTTTCCGCCTCACCGTCGAACCTGCCGCCGAATGACTCGACGATGCGATCGATCGGTGCCTTCCGCTCGCACGCGATCGCCTGGATCACGTCAACGCCGGGTGTGGTGGCGACGATGTCGAAGTCGCCCCACTGGTCAACTGGCACAACCTCGCCAGCGGCGAAGAAGCTGTTGTCTTCCAGGAGGTTGGGCAACAGCGGGAACGACGTACCGTCGTGCTGGTGGCAGATGACTGCGACGTGAGCGTCGCGCTCGCTGCGCAGGTAGTATTCAATGCGCTCTCCGACACGATACGAATGGCGACCGTCGCCTCCCACTAGCAGCCCCAGTCTGAAGTCCTGCGCCATTGACTGCAAAAGTTCATCGACCTCGCGCATGGTGCGCTGGCTGGCCGCGCGGTTCGCGATCGGGCGATCTTTGGAGGCAAGCGAGGCGTCCCCGTCGATCGATGCGGTCAACTTCAACAGGCGGCCGGTCGCCGGCTCCTCGACGTCGACCAGCAGTCTGTAGCCGTCCTCACTGGCGAGCACGGTGCCCTTTACCAGGTAGTCAGCGAACACGGCGGCACCGCCGAGCCGCTGGCTGGGCGCGAGCGCGTCGCCCACTGGACCCAGGCTGGCGAGCTGCCAGGCGTTGAGTTCGGCGCGTGCTATTAGCTCGACACCGTCGAGCGCGTCCAGCGCCCGAGCCATCTCGTGATGGATCTCGTAGGCGAGCGGATCCTCAAAACCCTCCGGCAAACGCTCGAAGCGGCCGAGACCGATACGCAGCGGACGCAAGTCCCCGGCGTGGCCAACAATCAATTGGGCCAGGGCATCGAAGCCGCGCACGTCACCTTCGGCTGCCGGGCGCGCATCGGCCGCCGCCAGCCCGGCGACCAGCGCAAACAGCGCCAGCGCCAGCCAGCCTGAACAGCGGCTCGGTCCGCTCACAGCACCTCCTCGAGAACGAACTCGCCGGCCGAGAACACCAGCAACTGCTGACCGATCTCCAGTCGATCGCCATCGCGTAGCTCGACCGGGGCCCCCACTGCCAACCTCTTGTCGTTGACCCAGGTACCGTTTCTCGAACCGACGTCCTCGATCAGCCAGGAACCATCGCTCAGGCTCTCGACCCGGCAGTGGCGGCCGGACACCTTCGAATCGAACACCGGGGGCTCAAGAACGGCGAAGATCTCGCGGCCGACGTCAATTCTGGCTTCGAGCCGGATCGACTCGACTTTCCGCTCCGGCGCCTGCCGGCGAAAGAGCAGAGCCGGGCCGGCCCCGACCCCTCGCCGCTGATCGAGGATCAGCCGGCCGGCCCAAGTCAGGTGCTCAAGCGCGAACCGGCCGGAAAGCCTCGGGCTGTGCTCGGTCTGCCAGCGCACCATTCGCTGTCGGAGCGCCTCCCTGAGGCGCTTCATAGCCCGATATTTCTGGACCCGTAAGGCGCCCGGCTTCTTGTCCAGCGCCGTCGCCAGCCCGGCCCCCCCGCCGTCGTAGGTCAGCACCACACGATCGGCCTCGGTGAGGTCAGTGAGTGCTCCTTGCATCAGCCGCCGATCCTCCGGAAGCTCGCCGGCTAGCTCGACCTTCACCACCGTCGGCTCAGCGCCACTCTGAAGCCGCTGCAACCCCTGCTCCAGCTGATCGTCGGTTGGTAGCTCGTCGCCTTCGCGCAACTGTCGATCCTTACGGCGCCAATGGGACGCCAAGCGTTGGCTGATGATGACGTTGAGCAGCGCCTGAAAACCGCCCTTCTCCGGATCGTCCTTCCAGCCTTTTCGCAGCCGCCAGACCAGCTTCATCATCACGTCCTGGGCGACGTCCTGTGCCTCGTCAGGGTTCTTGAGCTTAGCCTCCGCGATCCTCACCACCTGCGGATAATAGGTGGCGACGAAGGTCTCCCAGTCGCCGCCCCGGCCGTCCAGCTGACCAAGCAGGGCAGGATCGGTTTTGCGCGTGCAGTGGCCCATGATTCACCACTCGTCGGGCGAATAAGGCTGTGGAGCCTGCTCGAACCGAAACGGGCAGCACTTGGCAACCGTTGGATAGCTGGGTGGCAAGGGAGACGGAGCCTGGACAACCTGGTTGCCATCGGTCCGCGGGGCGGTGCCGGGCGCAGCTGCTGGAGGAGTCCTGCGGGCCTCCAGAACGTGCTCCTGCCACTTCCGACGCACGGATTCCATCCGCTGCTCAGTGCTCTCGAATGGCACCGTCTGCCATAGCTGCGCCATAAACTTGTAGTCGTTCTGGGCGTAGGGGTCCATTCCGAGCTCTTGCTTAATACGAAGGCTGATGTCTACCTCCTGCTGCGTCAGCCCCTCGACCCCGATGTCGGCATCGTAGCCGTGTGCGTAAAGCAGGAGCTTGAGCCTACCGGCCGCGTCAGCCACGTCAGACACCTCAAGCTCCTGGCGATACCAGCGGACGAGTTCCTCGTCGGTGGTGACGTCGGTGACGATCCGCCACCACGGTACCCGGAAGTAGCGGCCGAGTAGATGGATGATGGCCAGCTCGCTGGCCATGCGCAGCGCCCGGCTCTTGCTCTGAATGCCGACGACCCGCGATCGGAACCCGAGGCCGCTGCCCTCGAAGAAGATGCCGAAAGCGTAGGACTTGTCACTGCGGGCGACGTTGACGCGGTAGCTTTCGGCTAGGCGGTCGATCGCCGTCATGCGATAGTTGTCGTAGATCTGAAGATCGATCGCCAGGGTGGTAAGCTCGATGTCTCGATCGGTGCCAAAGCCGAGGTCCAGCTCCTCGTCACGCTGGGCGGCAGTCACCGAGCCGCCGGGACGGTTGGTGATCGTCTCGTTGCCGCTCTTTACTGGGATCAGCGCATCCATCTGCACGCCCCATCCCTTGCGCAACCGCGTCTCCCCCTCGGTGATACTGCCGCGAACGCTGAGAAGAGGCCGGCGCATCAGAGTCTGGTGGTCGAGCTGCCCCATTTCCATCAACCGTAAATCGGTCAGGACCTGCGTGCGATCCACAACCTCGATCGGGCGCCCGATCTTCGCCAGAATAGTGCGCAGGACTGGAGCCAAGTCGGTCGGCAAGCCGTCGGTGACGCCACTAGTATTCAGGATCGGCGGAACCTCGATCGACACTGGATCGGTAAGCGCCCGCGGGTAGGCCCGCAGCATGGTGCCAAACTGAGCGACCGCGCCACCGAACCGGGTGAAGTTCTGCGCCGGCGGCGCCATTGATTCGTCCTGCTCGAGAATCACCGCGCCGGGCGTCGGCGTGGTCGCGCACGCCGACAACAGCGGCGCCACGGTGAGCGCAAAAAGGAGAAGAGCCGTGCACGTCGTAGCATCATTCCGTTTGGGAACGAGACGCTTCATGATGACCGCCTCACTGTCAACGCCCGCCGGTAACGCCAGGAGAGGACGCGCCGTCGAGCAAGCGACGGGCATTGGCGCCGCCGCTGCCATGAATCCGCAGTGAGGCAAGCTCGACCACTGATTCGACCTCGATCGGACGACGCCGACGGCGCTCCTCCGGCAGCTTGAGGACGCCAATCTCGAGCTCACGCCCCTGGCGCCGGTCGACGCGTAAAGTTTGCGGTACGTGCGACACCAACGCCAGCGAGACCTTGCGCACTCCGTCGGTGTCGGTAAGCGAGGGACTCAGCACTTGCGGGTTGCCGGTTCGCTGCGCGCCCTGTAGCTGAGAATCGTCGAGGTAGAGATAGAGCTCCCCGCTCGGGCTCACCCGGCCGCCAAAGTATCGGCCGCGATTCTTGATCAGCAGCTGCTCGTAGATGCCGGGGGCACGCGCCGAAGCAAGCCGAGAGGGTGCACCCAGTATTTGTGCGTCGAGCGACCGCGCCGGGACCAGCAGCCCAAGGACAATGATTGCGGCAAGAATTGAGCAGGTTGGGAGGTTCATGGTTCGCTTCCTTTGAAGTTGATGGACTGTTCCGCCGACGCTCTCGAAATGGAGTTCCGCCGGCCGTGTGCCAAAGGTACTCCCCGCCAGATAGTTCGGGTCATTCGACCCGAACCCCGCCAATTTGCACCGTGTGGTTCCGGCCCCAAACCGCAACTGCGCCGCTGAAACTAGTGCTGGCGGAAATGCTGCCGACCCTGGCCGAGTTAACTTGGAGACCACCAACTTGGGCATCTACGCCCCATCCGACGACGGCAACCGCGCCGCTCATCCGGGTGCGCTCACGCAACGAACCGCCGGCACGGGCATCACTTAGCTTCACCCCTCCGACCTGGACGCCAACGTCGGTTCCAGCCGCCACGGCAACTCCGTTGAGGGCCGTGCGGCTTGCGACATCGCCGCCAGCCACCGAGTCGTCGAGGTGTACGCCGCCGACCTGCACACCGACATTGACGCCGGTCGCTAGCACTGCCCCGTTGACGGTCGCACGGCTGGTGACGTCGCCGTCCACCCGGCTACCGGACAGTACCTGGGCGCCTGAGCTAACCGCTGAAACAGTGAGTATCGCGGCCAACGACATGGCCATCAGATCAGGTTTCATTAATGCCTCCTTGTTGTGATGCTCGGTTCGGCGGGTTGCACCGTGCCAGAGACCTCCTTACCCCAAAGGCAGGAGGTGGCACGACAAAGCGCCGTGCCACAGCTGACAGGATCGTCAGTCCGGTTTCCCGATCAGTCCATCCAGACTCCACCTACCTGGGCTTCGACGTTGGTCCCGGCAGCTAGTACGGCACCATTGACCTCGGTGCGGGAATCGATGTTGCCGGTTACCCGTGAATTCTTGATCCGCACCGAACCGACATGGGCGGTGACGTTGGTACCCGCGGCCAGAACCGCACCGTTCACGACAGTGCGCTCGGTGATGTCACCTTCCACCTGCGAGCCAACGATCCGTACGCCGCCAACCAGGGCTGCGACATTCTCGCCCGCGGCGAGCACCGCACCGTTGACCCGTACGTTGGAGTCGATGTCACCATCGACCTGAGAACTGCTGATTCGGATCCCGCCGACCTGAGCGAGCGCGTTGGTGCCTGCGGCTAGCACCGCACCGTTGACCTCGGTACGGGCGGTCAGGTCGCCCTCGACTCGGCTGCCGCCGCCGGACAGTACTTGCGCCTCGGCTCCGATGGCTGCAGTCAGAAGGACTACGGCAAACATGAGAGTTCTAGTGCCTGTGTTCATTGGATTCTCCTTCCCATTCAGGTTTTATTTTCGGCGTCTCAGACGCCGTATTCATCGAGGTATACCCGCGGTCCCCAAAAAGCGTTACACCGGGGTCGAGACCAACCTCCTACCGATCGATACGACCGACCATGGACCGATCGCCCTGCCGACCGATAGTGCGGTGCAAGCCGGGTTGGTCGTCGCCGAATCCGCCGTGACGGTCAGCTCGACGTCGGAGAGACCCAGAAACCTCAGTGGTTGCCACACCTCTAGCTCCCCGGGCGCGGCGTCCGGTCGTTCGCCCAAGCAGGACGATTCTGGCTTCTTGCCTCCTTCTTCGTAGCACCACCGAATCGATAGACCATCGACAGACTGACGATGTCGGAACGTTCCGAGAGATCGAAGGCGAGATCGACCTGCACCTTTTTGCCAACGAAGCCCAGCCCTCCAGTGATATGAAGCTCATCCTCGCCACGCGGGAACCGAAAGGCGAATCGATCCTCGATCTCACCGATGGCGTCAGGGTCCCTGCCTTCGAAATCGTAGTAGAGCTGATGATCCGGGTCGTACCAGAGTCCGAAACGCAAAGCGATCGGATTCTGGCGTACAAACACGTACTCGACCCCCAGATGGAATTCGTCGCCATCGTCAATCTTGAAGTTCTTGAGAAATCGGGAGATGCACGGAACACTGGACCTCAGCTCCGGAGGACTGGCCAGGGGAGTCGGATAGCGATCGCCATCGATGTTGTAATCTCCGCAGCTACCCAATTGGAGATCATTCGCCGTGCCCGGCCTTGGTGCGCCTCGCGTTGCCGTGGTAATGACGTTCGCCGCTGGCGTGAGGCTGGAATACTCGACTCGATCGTATTCGAATGACACCGTGAGTTTCTGCGTCGGCTTGACCATCCAGCCGACGCTGACGACATCTGGGACTGCAAACTGAGTCGTACCAGTGAGGTCCCTAACGACACCTGGGTCAGTGAGATTGGGGTTCGGTTGCCCAGCCGATTGGGCTCGTGCTTCGTTGAGCGGTCCCCAATTGAATCCGTAGTCGAAATCAAACTCGGGAGCTTGGCGATAGACCAAGCCGAGCCCCCAGCGATCCGATTTGCCCTTCCAAATCAGGCCAACTGTAGCAGCAACGTCGCTATCGTCCCCTGTCTGTGTGGATCGCTCGGTTTCGTTCGCAGGAACCAACTCCACGGCAGTGGTGATGACTTCACTTACGCCATCAGAGCGAGCCGAGTTGTTGGTCGCATAACGACGAGTCAGCGAATCGTAGTCGAAAGTGTAGTACGACAGCCCGATACCTAACCACAGATTCTCGGTCACGCTATAGGCTGCAGACGCACCGTAGTTCACGATGTCTAGATCGAGCCGGCCACTAAGAGCGGACAAGCGGCTGCGGGATTGGGTCGGAGTGACACCCGCAGCCACCGGTTTACGGATAAACGATCCTTGGCTCTCGAGTTGAACCTCGAAAGCCGCCAGCTCGTGTCGATAAAGGGCAACCCTCCACTTCTCACCGAGCACATGAGCATAGGACAAGAAGGAGAGCCCAGAGACAGCACTTTCGAACTCCCTCAACTCGAGATCTGGATTGGTATCGATGCCGACATTGGTCGGTGTGAAGTTAGCGCTTCCCCCGAAGGGATACTTGGTCTTGTAGTTACGGTATCTGCCCTCGGTGGATACCTCGCTCTCGTAGATCCAGATCAGCCCCGCTGGGTTGGCGAACGCTGCGGTGGAATCGTCAGCCAGCCCCGTAAATGCCCCTCCCAGCGCGAGGCTTCGCGCTCCTGGTGGCGCGAAACTGAACTGGAGCCCAGCGTTAATCTCATCATTCGTCTGAGCGCTAGCGATCGTCGACGTGATGAATATCACTGCACAAAATCTGACATATATAGGCATTATCTGTGTCCTCTAGGAATTGGTCTGCTCTTGAGGGCATCGCGACATAAACCGCATGCTCTCCTCATTAAAACTCAGCTGGCACACTCATTTTCAGAGCTTTGAAGCCGACATCGCTCTCTCCAAAGCTGGGATCATCGAGAAAACCCCATTGTGGATTGCTCCGCGGTGAACGCCCCATTTCCGCGACATAGCGCCCCAACTCACGTCCGAGAACCAGGCCGTCCAGGTTGGCGTCGGCGCTACCTCCGAGGCCAGCAACGACGGCAACTCGGAATGCGCTCTCGTCGGGGACCTCTTGTTGCTCATCGCCAGCAGTCAGGAAGAGACGAGCAGGACGGGAAAGCAGATCATCTACCGAGGTGCCTTGAACCTTCTCGATCAAGCGAGCCTTGGCAGCGTTGAACACGGTTCCGGAAAAACAGCTGTCGAAAATGAAGACTACGTCTCTCGCACGGGCTTCGACCGCGTACTTCTTGAAGTCCTCCATGCTGACGAGAAACCTGAGGTGTTCGCTGCTTTGTCCGGGCGTCGGTGAATCGACAGGAACGATATAGCCGAGACTTCGTCCCCAATTGGCTTCAGACCAGCCGTGGCCTGCGTAGTAGACGATCAAGCGGCTGTCGGGCTCAGTACCGCGCCCGGCGATAAAATCCTCTAGCCTGCTAGCTAGCTCCTTCTTCTTCGGGTTCCAGACAACCTCCACCTCAAAATCCTGGCGCTCGAGCACAGCCTGGACGCGCTTAATGTCATCCTTCACTCCGGGTAGCTGCGCCCAGCCGTGCACGTAGTCAACGGCGCCGATCAGCAGGGCGAAACTGTTGGCGTAGATCTTTAGCCGGTCGTCGCGGGATAGCAGATTCTCGAAGGCGTTGAGAGTAGAGGGGCGGGCCCGGCCCCACCCACGGGCCAAGAGAAGGCTCTCTCTCGCCGCTGCCTTGTCACCACACTCAAGATAGACGCGGACCCGATGGAGGAACGGGGTGTAGGGCATGCCGAGGGCAGTCTCCAAAGCCTCGACGTTGGCGAGCGCTGCCGTCTCGCCCAGCGCCGCGTGTACTCGATCGATCTCGTCGATGACGCTCCGATCGCATCCTTCTCCAATCTCAGAGACTGTGGCCGTGTAAGTGGAAATCGCCCGCCTCTGCATCGCTTGCAGCGCATGCTCGTGGTCTGCGGTTTCGACGGCCTCCACCAGCGAGGCGATCGCTCGCTCCTGAAGATCATCTGTGGGAGTCGATCGCGCCTGCGCGATGTAGCGACGGCTCTCGTCGAGCTCGCCACACGCTAGGTAGCCGTGCGCTAGGGCAAGATACGGCCGAGCCTGCGAGAGTCCTTCGCTGGCGAGCGCACCAAAGAACCCGTCGCCGACCATGGCCTCGAGCCTCAACAGCGGTGCTCGCTGGCAAGAGTCAGTTGTCAGTAGCTTCTCGATCTCCTCAAGGCGAGCCAGGAGCAGCCTGCGATGGCGTCGCTCCTCGGCCTCGAGCTTCTGCTGGACGGGAACCTCCTGCCAAGGGTCCTGCTCGGCGTCCAACTTTACCTCTTCAAGTCGCCGAGCCACTTGAGCGACCTGCTCCGGTAGATCGAGCCCCGCATGGCGGACCCTTGAAAGGGCTGCCTCCGCATCGTTGACCTGCTGGCAGGACAGTTCCGCGTTCGCAATCAGCAATCGAGGTGTGGGCAAGGGAAGCGGAGTACTGGCCTCGGGAGCTGACTCAAGCGAGGCCAAATCTTCCACCAGCTGTGGGTCACACGCTCCAGTCGCGACTCTTTCGCGGCCGAGCTCATAACGCTTGCTCCATTCCGCCCTGGCGACCGCCTTGCGGACCAATTCCTCGAGCGCCGGGATCTCGCTCGCAACCGCCGCCTCACTGCGGGCCTCTTCGAGGTGGAGCCGGGCCTCTTCCAGCTCACCACAAGCCACGCTTACCTGCGTCAACCAGAAGTGGGGAGCCCTGCCAGAGGTCGCCAAGTCGATCGATAGGCGCTTCGCGCCGACCATAATCCGCTTGATTCTGGCGCCGGCGCTTGCAGGGCAGTCGGCCTCGGCTGCGATCTCGCCAGCGATTTCGTCTAGCTGGCCAAGAAGGTTATCGACAGACGCTCTTCGCGCCGCCTCAACTCGGCGTTCTTCTTCTCGCCGGGCGAGGTCTCGAATCGATTCGTGGGACGCCGCCAGCCGCTCCCATGCCGTTCGAACCATGACCTCAGCTTGGCCAGTATCGGTGGCCGCAACCCGATTCTTCTTTAACAGCTCGGCGGCGGCGGCGAGCCCCTCTTGGATCTCCGCCAGCTTGTCCCTATAGGAAGACGCCGACTCACCTGTAGCCAACTCACCTGTGATGCTGCTGACAGACGCTCGCTGGCGCTGCATCTCCCTACGAGCCTGCGCGACTTCAACAAGCAACCGTTCGGCCCGCTGAGGCAGCGCAAGATTCAGCTCGGATTTGAGCTCCTCAAGGGCCCTCCGCAAATTCCCGTTCTTTTTATGGTCGATCGCGCCCTGATCTTCGGACTCTTTCCATGCCTCCAGCGCAGCGTCATATCTTCCCAAATTATAAAGAGCCAAGCCTTGCTGGAAGTAAGGCAGGTAGGGTTCGAACCTCATACCGTAGGGTCGAATCATCTCGCCTTCCCTCGGCTGTTCTCTAGACGCAGCGGCAAAGAAAGCAAGTGCCTCTCGCCACTTAGAGAAGGCGGCGGAACGCAGGCCTTCCTTGTAGAGATCGACGTAATCCGCTTTGCCAACCTGAGGGAAACAGACAAACAGGATCCAAAGCCAAACGGATCGTCGGTGGCCCCCCCCTACTACTCGGCATCGAGGACTGGCTGAGCCGAAATTGCCAGCGTGAGAATTTTGCATCGTGTTTGCAGGAGTTGCCTTGTTCAGGCATTTCTGGGTCGTCAAGAATCGAATTCTCTAAAGAGCCTTCGGTTGGAGCCCGGCCGGACGACCAGACCGGCCCCGCTCTGCCAAGCCTCCGAGCCCTCCCAATGAATTCAATTTGAGCCGCTCAACGCCTAGTCTTTGGTGAAGCCCAATTCCACAGCCGACTGAAGCTCGAAATCGACTTCGTCATTCACTCCTCCTTTTAGTCCCTTGAAAAGAGACGCACGAACCCGTGCAAAAGCAGGCCAGTGAAGTGACGAAGCTCAAACTAGACGAATCAGGCGGGGCTGATGCCGCCCACGAACGCGATCTCGACGGTGGGCCGCTACTCGTTCTAAGAATCCAAGCTCAAGCCCAAAGCACTCATCCGCAATTTCAAGCCCCGCCGCGATACCCCGAGGATTTCGACCATCGCGTCGAGGGCCCCGCTCGCGCTCCGAATCGCGTCGACGATCTCGTCGCGGCTCAGGTCCGCGGCCTTGCGCACCTGCCGACTCTCGTCGATCCGCCGGTAGAGAGAGGAACGGGAGACGCCGAGAGAGGCGGCCGCGAGCGTGATGTTCTGGCCGTGCTCGGAAAGCGCGGTGAGGAGCTCTTCCTCACCGATCTCAGTCACTGCGCGATAGCTCGTTTGCTCGGGCTTGGTAACCGCATCATCAGAGGAACCGCTGGGATCCCTCGATAAACTCAGTAGCCCCTCGATCGCGGGCGTCAGCTGCAACTCTTCCTGCTCCAGACTAGCGACCAGCAATCTGCGGGCGACGGCACGGAGTTGGCGCACGTTCCCGGGCCACGGGTAGCCAACCAGTCGGGCGACGATCTCAGCCGGCACGGCCGGCGCCTCGTACCTCGCTACTCCCCGTTGGGACTTGTTTGCCGAATCGAGCGCTTCTGAGAGGAAGTGGAAGAAGAGACGACCGATGTCGTCGCGCCGTTCACGGAGCGGCGGCAGCTTGATCTCATACTCGGAGATCCGATGGAAGAGGGGTGCTCGGAACTCGTCGCTCTCGACGGCTCCTTCGAGATCGAGATCGGTCGCGGTGATCAAGCGGACGTCGACGCTCACCTGCTCGGCAGCGCCGACCGGTTGGATCTGCCCGTTGTCGATCGCGCGCAGCAACTGAACCTGGACATCAGGCGCCGTCTCCCCAATCTCATCAAGGAAGAGCGTGCCACCATCAGCTCTCTGGAAGTAGCCTCGACGTTGCTTGTCTGCACTCGTGAAAGCGCCTCGGGTCGCCCCGAACAGCTCCGACGCGGCAAGGTTGGAAGGGACAGCGGCGGCATTGACGCACACATAAGGCTGTCGACTTCTCGGCCCAGCCTGGTGCAGGGCGCGGGCTACCAACTCCTTGCCGGTCCCGGTCTCGCCACGCAGGAGGACCGTGAAGTCGAGCTCTGCCAGGCGCTCGATCTCCTGGCGCAAGCGGAGCATCGGGGAACTCTCGCCGATGAACCCGAAATCCCCGGGACGGCTGGTGAGGGGCAACAGCGAGTGCAGCAAAAGCGCGCTACTTTGCCCGAGCACGAGGACGACCCCACCCTCGAGATCGACCAATGAAAACTCGCGGGAGCGCGTCAGGGAACGGCCGTCGACCTCGACGGCCGAGGCTGTGGCACTGAGGGAAGCGCGCACTCCACCGTCAGCTGTGGCGCTGAACTCGACCATCGGGCGGCGGCTGACGTAGGGATCGGCCAGGGGCCGCGGCGTGCCACCCGCCGGTTGCGCGAAATAGGGCTCTCCGCGCGACAGCGACTCACGCCCCCCAGCCACCAGCCCGGTGAGGGACGCGACCTCGCCGACGCGACGCGGATCCGGGTGACAGAGGACCGTCAGGCTGGGGACGCCGATACCGCCGATCCGGCTCCGGACGTTTGGCGCGGCACGCGTCGTGGCCTCTAGGTCGTCGCGCCAGGTTTGATCATCTTCAGGCATCACGGAAGTGTAGCTGATGAACTGTTCGCGAACGGTAGTGGACGGTATGGGCGGTCCGATGACTCGTGATCAATGCGTCATCAAGCCACACAAAAAGGAGAAATAACAACTAAATAAGAGATCTACATTGGCAAGCTGCTTGCTCTAACAAAGGCTGACTGACAAGCGGAGACGGGCCCGCCGACGCTTCATGACCACGGGTCAATAAGACCCCTCGACATCTTATCTAGGAGAATGCCATGCATGAAGCAAGCCCGAAGTGTGCCCACAAACTGCCCCTGATACTACTCTTTGCCCTTTGCTTCGTAGGTACCCTCGACGCGGACCCACCCCTCGACGCGGACCTTGACCTCGATTGCGCCGGTGCCATTTCCATCCCCTTGGGCGATCCGTATACCGATGAGCTCGGCGGTGACGGCCGGTCGACCTGCTATCGGCTGCAAGTCGACGCCTCGGGCGTCCTGCTTGCCTCCGTCGACTCCCACCCGGCGGCGACGAAGCTGCGCCTGCGCGACGATCTCAGTTCTGCCCGTGCCACCATCCTGCCCGGGACTGACCTCGGCCATCACCTCATCCTGCGGGTCCGCGAGCCCGGTTCCCTGGTCTTCGAGGTGGCTCCCCAGGACGCCCGGCAGGGCTTCGCAGGGCTCGTCTTTACCAACCGGTTCGTCGCCGAGGTGGACGCTGTCGAGCTGGATCTAAAGGATGCTAGGCCGCCGACCTTCACCAAGGAAGGCGACGAGATCGATCCAGTACTACTCACCATCCTCGATCCGCCGCTCACCTGCGTCACCAAGGAAGGCGACGAGATTGATCCAGTCCTGCTCATCGACCTCGCGCCGCCGGTCGTCTTTGAAACCAAGGAGGGTGACGAGATCGATCAAGTGCTGCTCACCGACCCCTCGCCGGCACCTTGCGTCGCCAAGGAAGACGACGAGTTTGATCCGGTTTTGTTCAGCGTGCGGCGAAGCGACCTAAACTTGCGGGCCGTACGCTCTGGTCTACTGCTGTTTGCCTCGGGAGGCGCCGCCCTCGTCCAGGCTGGCGACGAGTTCGTGCTGCGCGCGGAAACCGGAGACTCCAGGGTTCGCTTCTACGACGTCTGCGACTCCCATCCCACGGATGACCACGCCGACTTCTTCGCCTGTGCCTCCCCGTTGGGAGCCAAGGGCAGCCTGCTCGGCGAGCTCGACGGCGGTTGGCCCTACGACTACGACGTCTTCACCTTCTGGCTCGGCGATCGACGGGCGGTGATCTTCGAAACCGGCGGCGAGGTCGCCACGGCCGGCGCCCTTTACGATCGACGAGGTCAACGACTCGCGCTCCCGGAGATCGCCGGCGACATTCCGTTCCGCTTCGTCCGCAACCTGGCCCCGGGGCGCTACTTCGTGCGCGTCTCTGGACGAGACGGAGCACCAGGCCGCTACACGGTGAGCTTCACGACGTCCGCCTGGTAGGTGTCGCGACACGGTGGTCAGCCGAGGAGACTCGGCTGACCGCCTAGCATCGTCCGCCTGGGGACCTGGCCGCAACTGCAAGGTAGACTTCGCCGAGTTCCGGCTTGTCCCAGGACTCATAGAGCTCGACCAAACGGCACGCTGCGGCCCGAGTGTAGGGAGCGTTCTCGCCGCGAGCCTCGCGGATGACCTCGAAGCTGCGCTCGAGGGGCGCCTCGGCTTCGGCGTACCGTCCCATCCGCGCCAGGCTGGCGGCATGAACGCTCTCGGCGTCGGCCATGCGCCAGGACTCCGCTCTCTGGCTGGCGCGCAGCGTCGCGATGGCTTCGCTGGCCAGGGTTCGGGCGGCTTCTGGATCATCCTTCGCGATCAGGGTCACCGCCAGGTTGATCTTGGTCAGGGCTACCTCATAGTGACCGTCCTCCAACTGCTCACGGTAGATCGACAAGGCCTCCAAGTAGGCGCTCTCCGCCGCCTCGAGAGCTCCTCGGCCGTGGAGGATCTTGCCGAGGTTGTTGAGCACTACGGCGACGTTGCGATGCTCTGAGCCGTAGACCGCGCGGCGGATCCGCAGTGCCTGCCGCGCCTCGTCCTCAGCGAGCCCGAGTCGACCCTGAGCATAGAGCACGGTTGCCAACTGGTTGCGGCTATTGGCGACATTCTTGTGCATCGGCCCAACGGAAGCGAGGCGAATCTCGAGGCTCCGCCGGTAGACCTCCTCGGCCGCACCGTAGTCACCCTGCTCCAATAGCACGGTGGCCAGGTTGTTGCGTGCTAGAACGACGTCCGGATGCTCCTCACCGAGACTCCGAGTACGCATGTCCACAACCCGGCTGAACAGCGCCTGCGCCTCGGCGTACAACCCCCGATCGTAGGCGGTGATCGCCAGCGTATTGATACTCTCCGCGATCCCGCCAGCGTCCAGCCCGGAGCTCTTGGCGCGTATCCTGAGCGACTCGCGCAGGCGCTCCTCGGCCCTCTCGGTCTCGCCGGTGTGCTGGTCGAGAAAAGCAAGGTTGTGCAGGCTCTCGGCGACTAGGACATGGTCCTCACCGAGGTTCTCAAGCCGGACCTCGAGAGCGCGCTCGAGCAACGCTGACGCGCGCTCATAGCGGCCGAGGGCGGTGTATCCCCTCCCCAAGGAGTCCATCAGCAAGGCCTGATCGAGGGGGTGGTCAGCGAAGAGCGGATCGCTGACGATGCGGGCGGCTCGGTTCAGGGCCTCCTCAAGCTCGACCCGCTGGTCTGGAGTCGCCGGCTGCAGTGCCTTGAGCAGGCCAAGCAGCGATTCCGAAACTCGGCGCGACTGCTTGATCTCCTGTGCCTGATCCCACACCATGACGCCACCCTGAAAGACTAGGACGGCGGCAGCGGCTACCGGCAACCAATGACGACGGACGAACTTGCCAGCGCGATGCGCCAGCGTCGGCTTGCGGGCTTCGACTGGCATCCCGGTCAGATGCCGGCGAATGTCCGCCGCAAGCTGGTCGACCGACGCGAACCGGTCCTCGGGCCTGCGGGCCATGGCCTTCAGCACGATCGCGTCCAGGTCGCCGGCCAGCCGTCGACGGAGCCGGCGAGGGCTGCCGTCCCGGACACGGCTAATCTCCTCCGGAGTGAGGCGGGCGGCAACGCTCTCGGCGTTGCTTTCGACGCGCAGGACGGCGACGCTAGGCGCTTCAGGCTGCTGCCGCTCGATGACCGCTCGGATCGCTTCGAGCTCGCTACTCTCGAGCCGGTAGGGCAATCGACCGGTGAGCAGCTGGTACAGGAGGACGCCGAGCGAGTAGATGTCGGACGCGGTTGTCAGGGGCTGCCCGGCGAGCTGCTCGGGGCTGGAATAGAAGGGTGTCAGGCCGCTGGCGAGCGGCCGCGAGTCTTCCCCAACGGTGTCGAGGGACTCGCCGACTGCGCCGGACGACCGCTCGACGTCCAGCGGCTTGGCGATGCCGAAATCGAGCAGCTTGGGGATGCCTTCCCCGGTGACCAGGATATTGCCCGGCTTCAGATCCCGATGGACGACTCGCAGCTTTTGGTGGGCCAAGTGAACCGCCGAGCAAACCTGGAGGAAGAGCTCGAGGCGCTGGCGGGTGGTCAGCCGCTGCTCATCGCAGTACTCCCCGATGGGCTTGCCTTCGACGTACTCCATGACGAAGTACGGCCGGCCGTCAAGGGTGGTGCCGCCGTCATAGAGCTGGGCAACGTTGGGGTGCCGGATCCCGGCCAGAATCTGCTGCTCCTCCGCGAAGCGACGAACCGTGTCCGGGTGGAGAATCTCCGGCCGGATGAGCTTCAACGCGACCCGTCTCTTGAAGGGCTCTTCCTGATGCGCCAGGTACACGGTGCCCATCCCGCCCTCGCCGAGCTCCCTAGCGAGCCGGTAAGCCCCAATCCTGGGAACCAGCACACCGTCGTCGATGTTCTCGGAACCTAGAGGTACGAGTGGTTTCTCTAGAAAGTGGTCCAGTCGATCGTCGTACTCAAGGAAGGCCTGGACCTGATCGCAGAGATCCGGGTCGTCGCGGCGCGTCTCGTCCAGCAGCCCAGGCTTCTCAGCCGGCGGTAGGTCATCAAACCTGTCGAGCACGTCTTGGACCTGGCGCCAGCGCTCAGCGGTCAACGTCCCCATAGTCTTCCTCCACTAGGCAGACGTGCCAGCCGCAAGAAAAGCGGGTCACTCGTCAGATGGTTCGTCAGAATACTCGTCGAGCTCGCGGGCCAAAAAGCGCTTGGCGTTACGCCACTTCCGACTGACGGTCTTGACCGAAACACCGAGCGCCTCGGCGGTTTCCTCTCGCGTAAGCCCGATCAGGTGGCGCAGACGAACGACATCGGCTTGAACCGGATCGAGCTTGGCGAGGTCGGCGAGCTTCTCCGCGATGTCGACTGCGACGCCTATGACCTGTATCGCTGCCTCGCGACTCGAAGCCTCCGGCAGCGGAGCCACAGGTCCGACGAACAGGGACGAGGCGTCGCTGCCAACAGCGAGATCTAGAGCCTCGACGATCGGAACCGTGGTCGCCTGCCCACCACGTTTCTCTGTATTGAGTGCGCGCTTGTAGTTGCGCAGGGTCCGCTCGATGAGGAAAGCGGCAAAATTGTAGAACTGACCACGGCTCTCCCATTTGACGGACCTCTGCTTGAGCAGGACCTCGTAGAGCTCACCGATCAGCGCGGTGGGCTGGATACTCTTGACTGGAAGTCGACCATAGTGCTTACGCGCCAGCCGCCGCAGATCCTCGAAGGCGAGTGGAAAGATGGCGTTGAGAGCTTCAATATCACCCTGACTCCAGGCGACCAACAGGTGAGTAATGTCACCCGAGGAATCTACCAGCGCAGCGTCCTTCGTGGCCTTCTCCGGCGGCTCCGGCTCGCCCGAGCTGGCCTTGGCTTCCGAACTCTCTTGACTCGGCAGGGCGACCAGACTCTCGGAGTCGCGCCGGCCTTCGCTATCTGACGAACCCTCTGTCATGGATGGCTCCGACTGGCATCACTGAAGGGATGGCGATCATGCTCGCGGTAACAAAGATCCTGATGATATCCTCTGGACGTCACAGCGACAACAGAGGTCTATGGATGCGATAAAGCGCCAAGCGCTTTACGCAGAGTTGAAGTTGCGGGGCTTCGCCGCCAACTATGCAGCGGCGGCCTTGCATTCCTGTGTTTGCAGGTGCCGAGCAAGGCGCTCGAGCTAACCTGGTTATGGTTTAGGTAGGGAGAGACGGGCAGATTCAATGGTTCCTCGGTCTGCAGCTGTAGGCCATCCCAAGCGGCCTCGAGCTGGCCTGAATCTCACGCCGTCCTGAGGTCAGAAGGCAGGCGGGTGACCACATCCGTGGCATGAGCCTTGTCCTCTTCCGAGCGGCTTTTCGCACGTCTTGAATTAGACGTGCCGGAATCTTCGTCCGGTCAGTCCTGAGCAGCAAAGGGGTATCTGAACAATGCAAGTGATTCATCGACAGTACAGCGTTCGAAAATCCGAATTTCAGGCAAGATGCTTCGCGGCACGCAAGATCCTTGCGCTCTCGGCCATCGTGCTCAGCTCGGCCTGGGCCACGCCAAGCCATGGCGGGTGCACTTCGGAGAACATCGGCCATGCCGGTAGCCTCCTTGACGGCGCTGGTGGCGCGTTGCTCTTCACCGCTCAGGATGTTTTCGTCTCCGGCAACTTCGCCTACGTCGCGTCGCGCTACGCCAGTGCGCTCGAGATCATCGACATCTCCAACCCGGCGACGCCTGTCCACGCTGGGGTGATCCAGCATGGCGATGGCGGTGCCCAACTCCGCGATCCGGCAGGCGTTTTCGTCTCCGACGGATACGCCTACGTCACCTCGTCCGATTATTCCACGTTCGAAGTGGTCGACGTCTCCGACCCCACCGCCCCGAGCCACGTCGCAGCCCTGACGGACGGCCAAGGGGGAGCCTCCCTGGGCGGCGCCGAATCGGTCTATGTCAGCGATGGTTTCGCCTACGTCACCGCGTTCCAGGATGGCGTCCTCGAGATCATCGATGTCTCGAACCCGCTAGCGCCGGCACATGTCGCGTCTTCTCCGGTCGACACCCCGTGGTCGGTGGTCGTCGACGGGGACTATGCGTATGTCGTTTCGCGGCACGAAAACAAAATGGTTGTTATCGACGTGTCGAATCCTCATGTACCGGTCCTCGCCGGGTCGATCGCCGACGACGAAGGCGGGGCCGTCTTTGATAGCCCCTCGGCCGTTCGAGTGCGCGGGCAGTATGCCTACGTCGCCGGTGAAAACGATTTCGAGATCGTCGACATCAGCGACCCCACCAACCCCACCCACCTGGGTTGGACTTCGACCGGCGGCAACAGAAGGGAGGCCGGACTCTTCATCGCCGGCGGTTATGCCTTCATCGCGGCCTCCGAAACGGATTCCCTAGAGATTGTCAATATCTTTGACCCCGCAGCCCCACAGAAGGTGGCCAGCCTGACCCACGGCGCAGCCGGAGCCATGCTGGAAGGAGCCTTCGCAGTCTTTGTCGACGGCGACTATGCGTTCGTCGCAGCCAGAAATTCCGACGCACTGGAGGTGGTGGATGTCTTCGATTTCGCCGTCGACTGCCCCCCCGAACTCGAGATCGATGAGCCGGACGGTTTCGGCGACCTCGCGGACCAGAGCTTTGACATCGAGTGGACGGACAGCGACGACGAAAATGCGTCCATAACGTTTTTTTACGATACCGACAGAAGCGGTGAAAACGGGATTCGGATCCCCGGCGTCTTCGACGAAGACGACACGGCGGATCAATTCACCTGGGACACATCCGAAGTCCCTGATGGCTCCTATTACGTTTACGGCCGGATCGACGATGGTGCACAAGTTGTCGTCGATTACAGCTTCGGACCGGTCACGGTCAGCCACCCTGACACCCCGCCGACGATCACGATTCTCGAGCCGGACGGTGTCGACGACCTCGCCGACCTGAATTACACGATCACCTGGAACGACGACGATCCTGAAGACAACGCATCAATCACACTGTTTTACGACGACGACAACACCGGAGCGAACGGCACACAGATCACCACCGGACTCATCGATGAAAATGATCCCGCGGACACATTCGTGTGGGACACGGCCATGGTACCGGCGGGGACCTATTACATTTACGGCAGGATCGACGATGGTGCACAAGTCGTCGTCGATTACAGCTCGGGGCCGGTCACCATCAGTCACGCCAACTCGTCGCCGACGATCACGCTCCTCGAGCCGGACGGCATCGGCGACGTCGCCGATGCCGTCTACACCATCACTTGGGAAGACGAGGATCCAGACGACAACGCAGCCGTCCGCCTATTCTACGATGACGACGCGTCGGGCGAGAACGGCACCCTGATCACGGTCTCCGGGCCGATCGACGAGGATGACGGGTCCGACCAGTTCATCTGGAACACGGCCGGAATCCCAGCCGGTCAGTACTACCTCTATGCCGAAATCGACGACGGTACCAACGCGCCGGTCACGAACTACAGCTCCGCCTCCGTCACCATCGAGCACTTGGCGCCGTCCGATTGGCAACCCGCCAGACTGCTGAGGACGCCGCGCAAGAATCACACCTCAACCTTGCTCCTGTCGGGCAAGGTCCTGGTCACCGGTGGTGAGTTCGGTGGATTTCTGAGTGGCACAGAGATCTATGACCCGCAGGACGGCAGCTGGACGTTCTCCGGGGCGATGGGCTACGCTCGGGAGGAGCACACCGCGACGATCCTGCCCACGGGCGAGGTGCTGATCGTCGGAGGCTGGGGCGGCGCCGGCAGCTGGCCGGAGACCGGACGCAGCGCCGAGCTCTTCGACCCTGACACCGGAATCTGGAAATCTGCCGGTTTCCTAACCAACCCCAGGCAAGGACACACCGCCACTCTACTGCACTCGGGCAAAATTCTAGTAGCCGGCGGCCTCGGCGACGATCCTTCAACCGTAGAACTCTATGACCCGGAAACCGGCGACTGGGAAACCACCGGTAGCCTGAGTTCGGCCCGTTACCAGCACACTGCCACCCTTCTGCCCGATGGTCAGGTCCTGGTCGCAGGTGGGCGGGGCGGCGGCCTTCACTTTGCGAGCGCCGAGATCTACGATCCGCAGACCCGTACCTGGACCGGCACCGGGTCTCTGGGCAGTCCGCGAGCCCGCCACACCGCAACCCTGCTCCCCACGGGCCAGGTGCTGGCCGCCGGAGGCAACCTCGGTAACGCCCGGTTGGCCGGCGCGGAGCTCTTCGATCCCGTGACCGGGTCCTGGACTCCAACCGGCTCGCTCAATTACTCCCGGATCGCTCACACCGCAACGCAACTTCCCTCGGGGGACGTCCTGGTCACCGGCGGCAGGTATGAACCGTCTTCATTCAATGGTGAGGTCTACGATCACCTCGCCGGCACCTGGGGCCGGACGAGTCTCTTGGGCAGTGAACGATACCTACACACCGCGACCCTGCTGCCGTCGGGAGACGTCCTCGTCGCCGGAGGCCTGGAAGATACCACTCCGACCACCGAACTCTATCGCCCGGAACCGGGAGTCTGGAGCGATACCGGATTCCTCTCCGCCCCCCGCAGAGAACACACCGCCACCTTGCTCACCTCCGGCGAGGTGCTGGTCGCTGGCGGCCATCAGAGTGGCTTCGGCCGGTTGTCGAGCGTCGAGCTCTATAACGCAGACAGCGGAGCCTGGATGACCACTCGGTCCCTCGACGAAGCCCGATCGGAGCACGCCGCGGCAGCTCTCAGGTCGGGCAAAATCCTGGTGGTCGGAGGGATCGGCGACGGCGAAGTACTGAGGAGCGCCGAGGTCTACGATCCGATCGATCGGATCTGGAGCGACGCCGGCTCACTCCAGACTCCCAGGTACCAGCACACCGCTACCCTGCTGCCGTCCTCGGGGAAGATCCTGGTCACCGGCGGCGACGACGGAGTGCCGAGTTACCTGTCCAGTTGCGAGCTTTATGACCCGGCCAGGATCTCCTGGGACCCTACCGGTGGCATGAATACGGGCAGACAGCGGCACGCCGCAACGCTCCTGCCTTCGGGCAAGGTGCTGGTTGTCGGCGGTTTCGACTCAGGCTCCAGTCTGGCGAGTGCCGAGATCTACGATCCCGATGACGGGACCTGGGAACCGACGGCCTTCTTGACCCATCTCAGGGCGTGGCCAACCGCAACGCTCCTGCCCTCGGGCAACGTGCTGGTGACCGGGGGATTCGATGGCGACAACGCCCTGGCGAGCGCCGAGATCTACGATCCCGATGCCGAGACCTGGGCGGATACTGGCTCGCTCTTGACGGCGCGCTTCCGGCACACTGCCACCTTGCTGCCGTCCGGCCATGTCTTGGTGACGGGTGGCGGGGAGGAGGCCGAGGTCTTCGACCCGGGCACGGGAACCTGGAAGGCTGCCGCTTCCCCGGCGATACCGCGAAGCGGGCACACCGCCACATTGCTGTCCACCGGCAAGGTGCTGGTCGCCGGGGAAGACCAGGCCGAGCTGTACAACCCGTCTCCCGGCACGGAGGTGCGCAGGCCGATCATCCAGTCGATTCCGACAGCGATCAGCCACGGCGTCCCGTTCTCGATCACCGGCCTGCTGTTCCGTGGCGACTCGGAGGCCGACGGCGGCACCAGCGCAAGCTCGGCCACCAACTATCCCCTAGTCCGGCTCCACCACGTCGACAGCGGCGATCTCGACTGGCTGCCTTTCGACCCACCCTCGCCTGCGTCGAGTTTTTGGGAAGATCCGATCGAGCTCCAGTTCAGTGAGCTGCCTCCAGAGTACGATCCAGGACGATATCTAGTGACCGTTTTCGCCAACGGCATTTCGTCCAAGGCACGGGCGGTAGAGCTCACCTGCAGCCTCGCGATCTCCGAAGGGCCGACGGACGCGGAGGCAGTGCCGCTCGGTACTCCGGCGACCTTCTCCGTCGTGGCGCTGGGCGCCCGTGCCATGCAGTGGCAGAAGTTCTTGGGGATCGGCGCGCCCGGCGCCAACGAAGAGGGTTACGCCGACATCGACGGCGCCGTTGGGTCGACGTATACCACCCCTCCGGTCACAGCCGCCGACGCTGGCGCGCAGTATCGCGTCGTCGCCGACAGCCGCTGCCTCGATCTGCAGGGCCAGGAGGTCATCCAGTCCTCCGACGCCGCGACACTCCATGTCTTCGACGAGACTCCGCCCGTCGCCACCGTCGTGTCGCCCAACGGCGGCGAGTACCTGCCGCTGTCCGACCCCGCGATCTCCGAGCCCAACCGGGAAGTCGTCACCTGGGAGATGAGCGACAACGTCCGCGTCTGCCAGGTCCGCGTCAGCCTGTTGTTTTCTGATGACGGCGGCGCCAACTACCACCCCGCTCCTGAAGGCGGCGGCTTGCCTGCCAACTCCGGCTCCGGAGGGGCGTGTGCGCACCCTGGAGAGCTCGACACCAACGTCATCTACGAGTTGCCCGCCGAGCCTCCCTCGGGCACGGCGGGCTCGCTCTACCTGATCCAGGTGGAAGTGACCGACCAGGCCGGCAACACTACGATCGCCAAGAGTGGAAACCCATTCTTTATCGTGCAGCCCGGCTCGGACTTCAAGACCCTCATCGTCTCGAACCTGGTGAGGATGAGGGAGATCTGGGGATCGGAGACCGACGCTCTGGCCACTCACCTCCGGGACCTCGCCAATCATCCCAATGTCCGTGGGTTCCTGGTCGATCTCAACGTCAACACCAGCCTGGCGACCCTTTACTCTCAATGGGACGACGATCCCGCCAATGCAGACCTCGCCAACCGAATTCTCTTCGGCTGTCATGACCCCTTCCCGGCCGACTGTGACACCGACATAGACGGCATCCACGACCGCCTTCGAAGCCTGCTGCGAATCTACGACAGCGTCGAGTCCATCGTGCTCGTCGGCGACGATCGCATCATCCCCATGACTCGGATTGCCGATCGCACCACCCTTATCTCCGAGCAAGACTACCCGCGGAACGGTGACCTTACGCCCGACGGCACCACGGTCGGCCAGGCGCTGGCCGCCAACATGTACCTGAGCGACGACCCGCTTACCGTCCTCGACCCGATTCACACCGATGAGCTCGACTCGAGCATCTTCATACCTGATCTTGCGATCGGGCGTCTGGTCGAGACCCCACCGGAGATCATTGGCACCATCGCGACCTACATCAGTCAGAACGGCGTTCTCGATCTCTCCGAACTCAACGCCGACTCGGGGCACAAGGTGCAGGTCAGCGGCTACGACTTTCTCCAAGACTGCGCGAAGAGGATTCGGCAGCGATGGAAGACAGCCTTCGAACGCTTGACGGCGCCCGAGTCCTTGGCGCCTGTCGACGGCACGCTCATCAGCCAGAGCTGGGACGACCAGGATCTGCTCGAGCATCTCTGCGGCAACGGCGATGCGCCCTACGGCCTGTTGAGCCTCAACGGCCACGCTGTCCACTACGCTGAAGGCATCCCAGGCAGCGATCCTTTTGATATCCGTGGCCTCGACGCCGCCGACCTCGTCGATCCCGCCGCATGTGGCGGCGGCCCCCTCGACCTCTCCGGCAGCGTGCTCTACTCCATCGGCTGTCACAGCGGCCTGCCGGTTGCAGGCAGCGACCCAGCGGATGCCGACCACTCTCTCGACCTGCCTCAGACCTTCCTATCGTTGGGCGCTGTCGCCTACGCCGCCAACTCCGGTTACGGCTGGGGACTCAAAAGCGGCGTCGGCTACAGCGAGCGGCTGGTCGAGCTCTTTACCGAGGCAATGAGCCAGGGGGGCACGATCGGCGTCGGTGAGGCGGTGAAGCTCGCCAAGCAACGCTACTTCCTGGAGTCGCCGCGCTTCGATCCCTACGACGAAAAGACCCTGATGCAGTGGACCCTCTTCGGCTTGCCGATGTATGCCGTCAACACCGGCATCCCGAGCGGCGGCGAAGGCGAGTCCTCTCTCGACGATAGGCCGAGGCGGTTGGAAGAGCTGCCCGAGACCGAGAGCTTTGACAGCCTCGAGGTCACGCGTGACCTCGACGTGGCGACGGCCAAAATCGGACTCGAGACACCGCCTCCGGAATATCTCCTTCGCCTACCCCAACGATTCGACCTCAATGCCGAAGGCTTCTATACGAAGTATGACGCTGGCGGCGAAGTCATCGACAATCCGGCCGACGGCTGTCCCAACCCGGACGGGTGCTACTACACCTTCAATGGCCTAGCCACCGGCAAGACCGACCTGCCGATCCAGCCCTTCTTTATCTACGACTCGCGGATTTCCGCTACCAGCCAGCACGGCATTCTGTGGATGGGCGGGGAGTACGACGAGGAAGTCGACTGGGTGCCGATCGTCGCCGAGCTGATGTCGAATGGCGGTGACGCCTCGGAATTCGGCGCCACTCCCCGCTTGTACCACAGCGTACCCACCGGTCTGCACCTCGTTCCTGGCGAAAATCCGGCGGTCTGCCGGTCGAGCGACCGCGAGTTGAACTCCATGGTGGTGACCCTCGGAGAGGTGCTCAAGCATCAGCTATCGGACCCGGTCTACAACATCCAGCGACTCTATCGCGCCGTCGATGTCGAGTTGCTCTACTACAACAACACCGTGGACAGCACCTTGAACTGCGACCGAGAAGGTCCACTCATGGAGCCAGGTCCCCTGGGTGGCCAGTACCACCAGGTCGTCGCGACAACCGTCGAATGGGCGGTACCGATCCTCCCAGAGGAAGAGGCGTGGCGGGTCATCGTGGCCTACAACGACCACACGCTCGACAGCGAGGGCCGAGGGCGCTGGCTGCCGATCGAGCTCGCCGATGAAGGTGGCACGTGGCGAGGCAGCATCGACGCGGCAGGAGCGTCGCGGCTCACCTACATGGTGCAGGCAGTGGACCGCCGCGGCAACGTCAGCTGGCTCAAGTTCACCGCCGCTGAACTGCCGGCCAGCGGCGTCCCGCTGGGGTTGCCAGATCCGATCGACGTCGACATCTCGTTGGGAACGGCCGACCTGGCCATCGCGGTCAACGACGCACCGGATCCGGTTCAGGCCGGGAACCCCTTGATCTACACCGTCACGGTCCAGAACCTGGGCCCCGATCCGGCCTCTCAGGTGACGGTCACCGACTCGCTTCCCGAAGGGGCGAGTCTGGTGTCGGCTAGTGACGAAACCTGGGAGTGCACTGGCAACGCCACAACTGTGACCTGCGACCTGGGCTTCCTCGACGCAGGGGCGAGCGCACCGCCGCTCAACGTGGTGCTGGCCGCCCCATCGGCGAGGGGAACCCTCGCCAACGCCGTCTCGGTCGAGGCTCTGCAGATTGACCCCGATCCGGCGAATAACGGGGCGAGCGAAACTACCGAGGTCATCGATCTCGCCGATCTGTCCTTGACCAAGGACGACGGACGGACGATCGCGGTCCCCGGAGAGGCGATCAGCTACCTGATCACGGTCGCCAACGTCGGGCCGGGCACGGTGACCGACCTCTCGGTGACCGACGACCTCCCAGCAGCGATCCTCGAACCCGTCTTCACGCCCAGTTCCGGCAACTATGACAGCGACACCGGCACCTGGACCGGCCTCGAGCTGGGACCCGGGCAAAACGTCACCCTCACCCTCGACGGGACCGTCGATCCACAGGCGAGCGGAACACTGGTCAATACCGCCTCGGTCACTCCAAGGTCCGGCGTGATCGATCTGTACCCCGATAACAACGCCGATGCGGACACCGACGTCCTGGAGACCCCGCCGTCGATCGAGGTGACGCTGACCGCGGATCCGCCGACCGTCGAGGAACCGGGCGAGTCCGTGACCTACACAGTGGTCGTGGCCAACAACAGCTCCCCGACTGATCCTCTGACCCTCCTGTTTTTGTTCGACGATGTCGGCGATCTCGACGGCGTGGGCGACTGCCTGATACCGCCGCCCCTGGACGCCGGGAACATCTACACTTGCAGCTACAACCGCGAGGTCGCGGGCGATGCTGGCGATACGGTCACCACCAACGTCACCGTCGAAGCGGAAGACGACGAGGGCGATGCCACCACCGCCAGCGACTCGGCGACGGTCTCCGTCGTCGGAACGGACTACGGCGACGCTCCGGACCCTGGCTACCCGACACTGATGGCCAGTGATGGGGCCCGCCACACGATTCGCCCCGGCTTCTATCTCGGTAACGGGGTCGACGCCGACTCTGACGGTCAGCCAGCCGTCGACGCCGAGGGCGACGACCTGGCCCGTGGCGACGACGAAGACGGTGTCCTTCTCACCCTCCCGCTGGTGGCGGACGATAGGGTTACGATTACGGTCGTCGCGTCGATGGCCGGAGTACTCGATGCCTGGATCGACTTCAACGGCGACGGCGACTGGAGCGATGCCGGCGAGAGAATCCTCGACGGCTTGGCGTTGATCTCCGGCAGCAACGACGTGCCGTTCGACGTCTCGACCGACGCGACGGACGATGTCGTCAGTTTCGCCCGCTTCCGTCTGAGCAGCACCGGGATCACCGGCCCAACCGGCCCCGCCAGCGACGGCGAAGTCGAGGACTATCGTGTCGAGATCATCGCGCCGCCGGTCGTGGAGCGCTTCCACTCGGTCGCGAGCACCGGCGGTGGCGGGCTCGACCCTGGCGAGCAAACAATCGCTGCGATCACTCAGCTTTCTGTGACCTTCAGCGAACCGGTCGTTGGCGGCGACGTCGCCGCTAACTACCTGCTGGTCGCCACCGGGGCCGACGGCGACTTCCAGACCGACACCTGTGCCGGCAGCCTGCAGGGCGACGACCAGGCAGTGGCTATCGACGGGGTCGACTACGACACCGACACCGACACCGCCCACCTGTGGCTCCACGGCGGCCAGCCCTTGCCCCGAGGAGCCTACCGGATCTTCGCGTGCGGCGGCATCGAAGACCTGGAGGGTAACTCCCTGCCGGAAATCGGACACGACTTCAGGATCCTGGTGGACCACCTGCTGCTCAACCCGAACTTCGATCAGGACCTCGTGGGGTGGTTGCTGAACAGCCCGCCCCCAACGTCGACCGTCCACAGCGCGCAGGACTTCGACCAAGCCACGACGTCCGGATCGGCCCTGGTCATCGACCTCAGCGGTCCCGAGCCGGCCGCGCTGTCGCAGTGTCTGGCGGGCAACGCCGGCGCCATCTTGACCTTCGGCGGCGCGGCGCGGATCGCCAGTCCGAGCGCTCAGGAGCCGGCCGTCGGCGCCTTGCTCGAGGCCTTTGCCTCGCCCGACTGCACCGGCGAACCGCTTGCCGGGGCCTCGTCGGTACCCCTCGCCGGCGACGGCGGCGACCTTTGGCAGGTCTTGCCGGCGGGCGCGCTCCAAGTACCGGATGCGGCTGGATCGGTCTTGATCTCGTTCGTGGTCCAGGCGGGGACAGCAGCCGGATTCGACGTCGGATTCGACGACCTTCTCCTCTTCGAGCAGCAGATTTTCGCTGACAGCTTCGAGTCCGGCGACACCTCGGAGTGGTCCGCGACCGTCCCGTAAACGGATTCGTTGGCGCGCTTCGGCGCGCCAACGCGCAGACTCAGCCGCCGTCAGGTCCGCCGACCGCCGCCGCGCGGTCGGCGATCTGAATGTACCCGTGGCCACGGGCTTCACTCTCCACGCCCGCGAGACGCGCCATCGAGGAAGCCCGGCGGCCGACCCGCATCTCGATCTCCCCTGCCGCGAGCCGAGCCTCGAAGTGTTCCTCGAGGTAGCCTGCTTCCCCGGCATCCGCAGCGATCTGCTCGAGATTCGCGACCGCCGCGGCAGAACCCCTTCCTGAAGCGGCCCACACATTCGCTGCCGCGATGCCCACAACCAGCTGACTCCGCCGATCTGCGCTCTTCTCGGTGAGCGCCTCTGCACGAGCCAAGGCCCGCGCTGCTTCCTCGGTACGTTCGGAGTCCACGAGCGCACGTACCAGAACCGCCCCCGCCATCACGGCAGCATCATTCCATTGTTGCGTCCGCAGCACTTCTTCAGCTTCCCGAGCCAGGTCCACGGCTGATTTCGGCTTCCCCATCAACAGATCGAGCACTGCCAGCTCCAGCTGCGTCTGAGCCGCTGCCGCAGGCTCGTCCTTCTGCATGGCGAGCGCTTCTTCGAACTTCCGGCGCGCAGCTATGAGATCGCCCTGCGCAGCGAAGATCTTGCCCAGGCGACACGTGTCATATGCGATGCCAGCCCGGTCGCCAATCTCGCGATTGATCGCCAGGGCATCCTCGTGCATTCGTCGCGCCTCCTCGAGCTCGCCACGCGCATAGAGGATCTCGGCGATGTTGGTCGTGGCGATAGCCGCACCCCTCTTGTCGCTCAGCCCGTCAAAGAGAGACAAAGCCTCTTCGTACCTCAGGATCGCATCATCAAGCTCGCCCTGGGCGCTGAGGGTGTAGCCCATTGCGATGAGGACGCGCCCTTCTTCGGACCGATCGCCGATCTCACGCAACGTCGCTAGGGACTGCTCGAAGACCTCGAATGCCTCCTCAAGCCGCCCCTCGTCCGCGTGGATCGCTGCCAGCGTTGCCGAAACACTCGCTTCCCGACCTCGGGTGCCCAGTTCCTGGTAAACCGCCAGGGCATTCTCGAGATGTCTCCGAGCCTCTGCCAGTTGACCCCGGTTCCGCACGGCAATCGCCATCGCCTCGAGGGTCTTGGCGTAACCCAGCCGGTCTCCGGCGTCGGAAAAGATCCGCCTCGCCTCCTGCAGAGCATCGAGCGCCCGGTCGTTGTTTCCTAACCCCAGCTCGGCTCCCGCCATCTCGAGGCGGCCTCTCGCCTCCACCAGGGGTAGCTGGACCACTTTGGCCCTCTCCACTGCTGCTAACGCAGCGGACTGCGCCTGCTCGAACTTCCCCAGTCTCTTCAAAGCGACCGACCGGGCGATATCGATGCGCGGATCGAGGCGCCAGGGCTCCGGAAGTCGTCGCAGCTGCTCGAGCGTGACCAATGCGCCAGTGGGCTCTCCGGCCTTGATCTGAGCCTCCCCCAGCCTAAAACCGAGGTCGATATCGTCCGGAAAAGCAGCGAACAGGTCACCGTAGATCCGTGCCGCCTCGTCCCATTCCGTAGCGGTGGCGAAGAAGCGTGCTTCGATCCGCTGGCGTACCGTGCCCGAGAGACCGCCGGCAAGCTCTCTCGCCTTGCCGGCGACCTGCCGTGCCTCGTCGTCGTACCCCAGGACTAACCAGGCCTCAGCCAACGCCGCATGGGCCAAGGGGAATTCGGGCTCTTCCGAGGTTGCCGCCTGCAGCAAGTCGCGCGCCGCCAGGGCATCAAACTCGCGGAGCTTTGCCAAACCCTCCGCATAGTTCCTCAATGCATTCGGTGCGACTGGTAGGGAGGCTTCGACAGCCAGCGCCTGCGCAGGCTTCAGGGGCCCCGCCCCTAACTCCTTGCGAAGCCCCGCCGCGGCCCGATCGATGAGGGCGAAGAGCCGTTGTGGAGTGCCCGTGGCCCTACCGGTCGCCACCGTCTCTCCGCTGGTCGCGCTCTTCAAGAGCAGGTCGAGCTGCAGCAGCGAGGCGGCCTGCCCCCCCAGGTCGCTGAAGGTTCCCTCAACCACAAAATCGACGCCTAGGTTCCGGCCCAGCCGCACGAAGTCCTCAGCGGTCATCCCTGCTGGATCGCCCACTCCGAGCTCCAGACCGGCATGCGCCGAGTCACCGTTGCCGACCACCCGGATCTGATCCCCGGCCGCGAGCTCAGTGACCAGCATCTCGGCCATCGCGACGGCGAGCCAGGCATCGTTCGGCACCTTGGAGACGGCCTCGAGACCAAAAACTGCGACCGACGGCCGCATCACCGGAGGGCGCAGCACTTCGGCCGTGGCCGAAGCTGGGGACTTCTGGTCGGTCCCGACCGGGCCGAAGCGCCAAAAAGCCGTCGCCGCCAAGACCGCCAGCGCCACGGTCAGAGCCACCAAGACATACTGCCGGCGGTTCGGCGCCACTCTGGATGGCGGATCGAGACGAGGTCGAACCGGGCTTCGAACGGTGGAATCCTCAATGGACAGACGACTGAGCTCCGCGGCGACCTCGGCGGCGCTCTGCGGCCGATTCTTCGGATCCTTCTGCAGCAGTCGGACGACGAGATCAGAGAGTTCCAGCGAGATCCGGGGATCGACTTCCGCCACCGGCGCCGGATGGTACATACATACTTTGGTCAGGATCGCGACGCCGCTATCTGCTGCGAACGGCATCTCGCCGGTCAGCGCCTGATACAAAACAGCTCCGAACGCGAACAGATCGGAACGGTGGTCAACCTTCTCACCCTGCGCCTGCTCCGGTGACATCGTATGCGGCGTACCGACGATCATCCCGCTGGTTGTCAGCGGCGCCTCGAGCGTGTCTGCTTGCTTGGCGAGACCGAAGTCCAGGATCTTCGCTTGCCCCTGGTCCGACATCATCACGTTCCCGGGTTTGAGGTCCCGGTGAACAATACCTTTGGCGTGGGCGGCCGCGAGTCCCTCCGCGACCTCTCGAAAGAACGCTGCCGCGCGCCGGGGCGCCAGGGGCCCCTCTTTCAGGACCTCGGCCAGGCTGCGGCCCTCGACCAGTTCCATCACGATACAGTCCCGGCCTTCCTCGAGCAACACCTGGTAGGTCTGGACGATCGCCGGGTGGTTCAGGGCCGCTGCACTCCGCGCCTCTCGACGAAAGCGCTCTCTCGCATTGACGCTGGAAATCTCTCCGGCCTTGACGACCTTGATTGCCACCGGCCGATCGAGCCCTTCATCGTACGCGCGCCAGACCTCTCCCATGCCACCACGGCCGAGCCGGCCTTCGATACGGAAATCGCCGATGCGCTCGATGGGATCCGTGGCTTTCGCCAGCGCCTCGAAGGTGGATGCCTCAGGCTTCAGATCTTCCGAATCGACGCCCCCAGACGTCGATGTCGAGCGTTCTTCCATATATTTCACCACTAAAGCCGTAATTCTAACGGATCGGCCGTGAACACCCTTCGGTACTCGAGCCGTGCTCGTTCAGCCAGCACGTTCCCGGAAAACATGACAAGGCCTCTGCGAATCGGAATAATCTTTTCTCGCTGTGGGCACGCTACGTTATCACTCCGCCATGGCCAGGAATCACCCACCGCACCGCGGACCCCAGCTCGAACTCGCTGGCGACCTCAACGTGGCCTGCGTCAAACACCGCCGGGCGCGAAGGTCCCGATCGCTGTTGTTCGGAAGGCGGGAGAGCGCCACCCCCCGTTTCACATACTCGGCACCACATAAGTTGCAACAACCTGGTGCCGAGCAACTTCCGGACGATCCGGATCATGGCGGCTTATCTGGAAGGTCGGTTGTTAACGGGCGACTGAGCGGTCGAATCACCCGTCGCGCAGCGCAACAATCGGGTCGACGTGGGCAGCGCGACGAGCCGGCAGGTAACAGGCAGCGGCAGCGGCCACCAGCAGCACGATGACAACACCGATGAAGGTCACCGGATCGGTGGGTGCCACGCCGAAGAGGCTCGCGGCGAGGTAACGGGTGAGGCCCAAGGAAGCTCCCATGCCGAGCACAACGCCAATGGCTGCCAACTTCATCCCCCAGCTCATCACCAATCCGACAACACCCCAACGGCGCGCCCCGAGCGCCATGCGGATCCCCATTTCATGACTCCGCTGGGCGGTGGAATAGCTCATCACTCCGTAGATACCGATGGCTGCCAACACCATGGCGAGGGTGGCGAAGCCGCTCAATAGTTGGGTTGCCAGGCGACGTTGGCCAACCGAGCCGGCGACCACCGCTTCGAGGGTGCGCACCGCGGACAGGGCTTGTTCGGGATCGATCGCCTGCACCTCTCGGCGGACCACCTCGATCAGAGTCTCGGGATCGGTTTTGGAACGCACCACCACTCGCATCGATGACTGGGTGTTTTGCGCAAACGGTACGTAGGTCGCCGCACGGTAGGCTTCGCCGAGCTGACGATGGCGAACGTTACCCACCACGCCCACGATCTCTTGGAGACCCTCGCTGTTCCACTGAAAATCGATACGCTGGCCGATCGGGCTGCGGTTCGGGAAGTACAGGCGGGCAAATCCTTCGTCGACGATCGCTACGGCCTGGGCCTCGGCGCGGTCGTCGGCGTCGAAGAAGCGTCCCGCAATCAACGGGATGTCGAGGGCTCTGAAGTAGTCGGCTGAAACCCGACGTTTCTCGGCGTGTGGCGCCCCGTCTTCCGGCCAGGTCAGCCCTTCGACGGCGAAGCCGCCGCTGGGACCATCGGTCAGGGGTGGCGTGTTGGTGATCGCCGTGCTTTCGACGCCTGGCAGGGTCTCGAGTCGACCGAGCAACTGATCAAAAAAGGCCACTTGCTGGTCGGCCTGAGGGTACTTCACCTCCGGCAGATAGAGACGAAAGGTCAGGACCTGTGCGGGTTCGAAGCCAAGCTCTTGATCCATCAGGCCCTTGAAACTGCGGACCAACAGACCGGCGCCGATCAGCAGCATCAACGACAAGGCCACCTCTGCGACCACCAAAGCGTCTCGGGTACGATGACGGCTGAGACCGCCGGCTTGACGACCGGCTTCGCGGCAGGTCTCCGCCAGTCGCCCGGCGGTCGCCTGTAAGGCTGGCGCGAAGCCAAAAAGCACCGCCGTCATCAAACTGAGCCCCAAGGCAAATACCAGGACTCTCGGGTCGAGAGTGAACATCTCGGGCCGCGGCAGATCATCGAGGCGGGCAGCCGCCAGAGCTCGCAAGCTCCACCAGCTTGCGAGGACTCCTAATCCACCCGCCGCCAAGGCCAGTAACAAGCTCTCAGTTCCAAGCTGTCGGATCAGCCGCCAGCGACTGGCGCCGATCGCCATCCGGACGGCAATCTCGCGACGCCGCGAGGCGGCACGGGCAAGCAGCAGGTTGGCGACATTGGCACAGCCGATCAATAACACCAGGCCCATGGTGCCGAAGAGCATCAGGAGGGGCGACTTCGCGTCCCGGGTCAACACCTCGGAGAGCGCATTCAGCGCGATACCATGCCGTGTTTTACCCTCGTCTTGTAGCCGCGCCGCAATCGCTTCGACTTCTCCGGCAGCTCCTGCCAAGGCCAACTCGGGGCGCAATCGACCCAGTACGCTGAGAAAGTGCAGGCCGCGCGGTGCCCCCTCCTCTTCGAGCCGCAGCGGCAGCCAAACGTGACGCTCAGCGCCAGCGTAAAAGTCTTCCGGTCGACGCGCCGCCTGACCAGCGGCAAGCACGCCAACCACCTCGACGCTTTCACCGTCGAGGTGCAGGCTACGTCCGATGAGGTCGGGATCACCGCCGAACTGTTGTTGCCATAGGTCGTGGCTCAGCACCGCCACTCGGGCGGCCCCAGGTGGTTCGTCGTCGACTGCCAGTAGACGGCCGAACGCCGGCCTCAGACCGAGCATAGTCATCACCGACGCCGAGGTTCGTACCGCATCGAGCCGCTCGGGGGTGGCGTCGCCGGTGAGCGTCACGACGTCATCGAAGTAGGCCCCGAGACCTTCGAAGATCTCACTCTGGTCCCGCCAGTCGATGAACTCGGGAAAGGAAGCTGGTGCTTCCGCAAGCTGCGATTGGACGTCAACCACCTGCACCAAGCGGTCGACGTCGGGATACGGCAACGCCTCGAGCAACACCGCGTTGACCAGGCTGAAAATTGCAGTGTTGGCACCGATCCCAACGGCCAGCGTCAAGACCGCAACCAGGGTAAATCCAGGGCGCTTGGCCAGCGTTCGCAACGCATACGTCACATCCTGCCAAATCGTTTCCATGGTGCCTCCTTGTCGTCTCTAGGGGATTAGACGCTGGTGGGACTACATGGTTTGCATCGCGGCGGATCCTTTCCTGGCGCCGAGACGATCAAGCAGCGCTATGTGCTTGATCGCATCTGTCCTGGGTTCGATCAAGCAACGCTGTGTGCTTGATCGCATCTGTCTTGGTTTTGATCAAGCATACCCTGATGCTTGATCGCATCTGTCTTGGGTTCGATCAAGCAGACCCTGCGATTGATCGGAACTGTCTTGATTTAGATCAAGCAAACGCTTGCGTTTGATCGCACCTGTCTCGAGGACGATCAAGCCAGTCGCGCTGGTAGCCCAACGTTAGCCCAAGTCTTCTCTGAGGGCCGTCCGGTTGATCTTGCCGCTGCCGGTGCGCGGCAGTTCACCCCGAATCTCGATCCGCGACGGCACGGCATAAACCGACAAACGTTTTGCTGCGCCGCGCCTCAGGGCGTTGGCGTCAACCCTAGACCCTTCACGCAACAGCACCGCCGCAAAAATCGTCACTTGGCCTTCTTCGTCACGCAGGTCGACTGCGGCAGCTTCGGCAACGTCGGGCAACGCATTGAGCACAGCTTCCACTTCGTCGAGCTCGACACGATAGCCGCGGACTTTGACTAGGCGATCCCGGCGCCCCAGGAAAATCAGATGGCCATCACCACGGTCTCGCACCAGATCGCCGGTGCGGTAGAAGACCTTTTCGAAGTCGGTAAATAGAACCTGGCGAAAGAACGCTTGTTGGTTGAGATCGGGACGCGCCCAATAGCCGCGCATCATGGTGGGAGCCCGAATCAGCAATTCGCCAGGTTCACCGGGCTCTACCGTGCGGTCCTCGCCATCAACGATCAAACCTTCCGCACCGGGCCAGACCGGACCGATCGGGATCGACTGCTCGCGGTCGAAGTCGTCAGGGAGATGGTAGGCGGTACATTGGTTGACCTCGGCGGGGCCGTAGGAGTTCGAAAAACGAGCGTTCGGCCACAGCTCGGCCAGCCGCGCCAGATGTTTGGGGGCAAAAGGCTCGCCGCCGAAAAGCACCCAACGCAGGCTGCTCAGATCACGGTCTTCGATCCCCCCCTGCTCGAGCAGCTGGATCAGCGCCAGCGGGACCGAGTACCAGAAGGTCAGCTGCTCCTGCTCGATCAGCTCCGCCAGGCTGCGCGGGAACATGGTGACTTCCTCGGGAATAATCACGGTGGTTGCGCCACACAGCGGGCCGGTGAGGTATTCGAAGGTCGACATGTCGAAGTGCAACGGCGAGTGGTTGCCGAGTCGATCCGTAGGCATCACGCCGTACTCGCGGGCTGACAGCCGGGCATACGCAAGACCGCTGGCGTGAGTGTGCATCAATCCCTTGGGCACTCCGGTCGAACCCGAGGTATACATGATGTACGCCAGGTCTTGTTCGACCAGCTGGACCGCGGGGTCGACTCGCTGCACGGGGTCGACTCGCTGCACGGCCTCGACTACCGCATCGACGGCCTGCCAGGCAGTAAACGAGATCTTCGATTCGGCGGCAACGTTGGTGGGCGCGTCTGCTCCAATGACATGTTGGAGCTCCGGCACATCCACCGCCACCCGGGCCACCTTACGGGCGTGCGACGGGTCGGTGATGAGATGCCGAATGCCACAGTCTTCGACGATGAACTGCACCCGCGCCGGCGGTGCGGTCGGATCGATCGGTACGTAGGCAGCCCCTGCCTTGAGGATGCCATAAAGCGCCACCGGCAGCTCGAGGCATTTGTTCATGTAGATGCCGACGCGGTCGTGGGGGGCCACCCCCTGCTCTACCAGCACGTTGGCCAGGCGGTTGGCACGGTCCACCAGTTCGGCATAACTCAGGCTGCATCGCGCAAAACGGAACGCCTCGCGCTCAGGGTTGCGGTCTGCCGCCTCGTCGATCGAGTGATGGAGCAGAAAGCCCACGGGTTCTCGCGAGGTTTGAGGGGTGGATTAGAGGCCGAGCAGGCTGGTGATGAGGCTGCGCTGGATATCCGAGGTGCCAGCGTAGATGACTCCACCGATCGAGTCGCGCAGTTGCCGTTCGACGCCGTGTTCCTCGAGATAACCCCGCGCCCCGTGGATTCGTACCGCGTCGGTCGCACATGCCAGCAGGGCTTCGGAAATATGCAGATTGGCCATCGCACATTCAATCCCGGCGTCTTCTTCTGCGTCTTTCATCGCCGCAACCTTGTACATCAGCAGGCGTGACGTCTCGAGTCGCAGACGCATGTCAGCGATGCGATTCGACACCGATTGGAAGTTGCCGATCGGCTGGCCAAACTGTCGACGCTCCTTGGCATATTTCAAACAGCGCTCGAACAGATGCTGCATCGCCCCGAGGTGGCCGGCGTGAATGAAGGCCCGCTCCCAGGAAATCGTCTGGGTAAACAGGCTCATGCCGATGCCTTCGCCACCGAGCAGATGTTCATCAGGAACAAAACAATCCTCGAAGAGGAGGTCGCCCATCGGATTGGTGCGGGTACCAGTTTTGGCCCGCGGCTCACTCCGGGAGCAGCCGGGGCTGCTGGTTTCGACCAGAAACGCGGAGACGCCCCATTTGCCAGACTCCGGGTCGGAGTTGGCGAGGACCAGCGCCAGATCTGCCACCGGCGCCATGCCGATATACATCTTGCGACCGTTGAGCAGATATCCGCCGTCTGTTTTGGTGGCAGTGGTCTGCAGACTCAAGGCGTCGGATCCTGAGGTTTCCTCGCTGACGCCGTGGCAGCCGATCCACTCGCCGGAACAGAGTCGTGGCAAAAATTTCTGCTTCTGCTCTTCGTTGCCGTAGATCAAAATCGGCTCTTGCACGCTCCAAGTCTGGCCACCAACCCCCAGGGTCAGACCGTTGTCGCGGCAACCGTAACCCAACGCCTCCAGGATCAAAACTGTGGTGACGGCGTCCAAGCCTTGGCCGCCATACTCGACGGGAATGTGGCTACCCAAGATGCCCTGGGCGCCACAACGGTGCCAGTCCTCCCGCGGAAAGGTACTGGTCCGGTCGTGGTCGCGCAGCTGAGAACCGAGCTCGCTACGGGCGAACTCGAGCGTCTGCTCTCGGCGGGTTAACTGCTCTTCGTCGAAAGCAGGAGTCATAGTCACCTTTATATTTTAACATTCGTTGCCTGATCGAGCCTAGACTGAATCGGACCCGATACAGTTGGCGAAGACACACTAAACAACCGGCAGACTTTGTGTCGGCCCGCGATGTATTCACAGTTGGAGTTGCTATTGGACGTTCAGACAGAGCAGGAAACACCGCTGGCCCACAACCAGTTAGCGATCTGGATCGGGCAACAGCTGCATCGGGACAGTCCGCTCTACAACATGACGTTCGCTTGGATTTTCCAAGTAGATGTTCGCACGGATCTCTTTCAGCAAGCCTGGCAACGGGTCGCCGATGGCAGCGATGCCCTCAGGACCCAGATCGTGGAACGCGACGGCGTGGGCCTGCGACGGATCAGCCCAGGAGGCAGCTGCCTCACGACGGTACTCGACTTACCACCCGATAGCGACAGCAACCCGGAAGCACACTTCCTCCGCTGGTGCCGCGAGCGCTGCGCTCGCCCCCTGAACTACGGCGACCAACTGGTCGACAGCGTGCTGGTCGAGCTCGGGGAGGGCAAAACAGGCTGGTATCTGAACCTGCATCATCTGATCACCGACGCGTCATCGACCGTCCTGCTCTACCGCCAAGTGGCGGCGGAGTATGCCGCATTGATCGACGGCAAGGCTCCGATTCCGGTGCTCTATGACTACTATCCGACGTTGGCCAATCTGGCAGCCAAGACGCGGCCGTCGGACACCGCCCGCCAGCACTGGGCCGACCGGCTAAAGCGCCAGGATCGGTTGATTCCGTTGTACGGTCGTCAGGCCGAGCCGGTGGGGACGGCCAGTACCCGCTTAACCCTACAACTCGACCCGCAGCGCACGCGAGCACTCGATCGGCTGTGCGCCGAAACCGGTTTCGCCAGCCTGTCGCGCAAGATGTCGCGTTTCGCTTTGTTTGCGACGCTGCTGCTGAGCTGGCTCCACCGGGTCAGCGGGCAGGCGGCTCTGGGTTTCGACGCACCGGTGAGCGGCCGCCCGACTGCCAAGTCCAAACGGGCTCTTGGCCTCTTCATCGAGATGTTCCCGTTCGCCGTGACGGTCGAGCCACAGGATACCTTCAGGACGCTCGGCGCCAAGTGCCTGGCGGAGGCTGAGCTTTTCCTGAGCCACGCCTTGCCTGGAACAAGCTCCCCCTCCGGTGCGGCCGCCAGCAACGTCGTGCTCAACTTCTTCCCCGACACTTTTGGCGACTTCGCTGGGACCCCGGCCGCGGTCGAGTGGGTCCATCCCGGTCACGGTGACAGCGTGCACGCATTGCGCCTCCAGGTTCACGACTTCGCCGGTTCGGGTGGCACCACTCTACATTTCGACTTCAATGATCGGGCGCTATCGGATCGCCTGCGGCGTCGAAGTCTTCGGCACTTCGAGAGGATCGTCACGGCGCTGCTCGACGATGTGGATGGGCGCATTGCGGCCGTCGACATGCTGACCGACGACGAAACCTTGGCCTTGGCAGAGCTGAATGCGACGGCGGGTTCACCACTGCCGGATCAAACGGTGGTCGAGATGTTCCTGGCACAGGCCGCAACCAATCCCCAACGGATCGCGTTGCGTCAAGGTGAGGCAGAGCTATCGTTTGAGGATCTCCGTAGTCAGGCCGAAGCCTTGGCAGCCACGCTGGTTCAGGCTGGTATTACGCCAGGGGACGCTATTGCGCCAGGGGACGGTGCTACGCCAGGGGGCCGTGTCGGAATACTTTCCCGACGTTCGATGGATACCGTCGTCGCTATCCTGGCGACGCTGCTGGCCCGCGCAGCGTACGTCCCGATCGACCCGGCGTATCCCCGGCAGCGCAGAGACCATATTCTCCATGACTCCGCGGCCTGTCTGGTGCTGGTCGGCGAGGACGTAGAAGCCCCTGCGGCGTCAGGCACAGCCTCGCGTAACCCGAACCCCGACGTCCCCGTCCTCTCGATCCGCGAGGGAATCCGCGCCGGACGGGATACACCATTCAACCGACCGCACCCAACGCTCGACGATCTCGCCTACGTGCTCTACACCTCCGGCTCTACCGGCCAACCCAAGGGGGTTTTGATCGAACATGGCGGACTTGCAGCCTATTTGCAGTGGGCGGAGCGCCAGTACGTGCGCGGAGACCGGCTGCGATTCCCGCTGTTCACCTCGCTGTCGTTCGACTTGACCGTCACCAGCCTATTTCTGCCGTTGATCACCGGCGGGGTGCTGGAGATTTATCCTGAGCCGGCCGGCCCCGTTGACTCGGCGCTGATGGACGTCGTCCGAGCCAACGCTGTCGACTTCATCAAACTCACCCCGTCCCATCTTTCGCTGCTGCTGCAAATGAACCCGACCCCATCGCAGCTCCGGCGTATGGTGATCGGTGGCGAGGATCTGAAGACGCAACTGGCGACCGAAGTCAGCGCTCGGTTTGGAAATTCACTCGAGATCACCAACGAATACGGGCCGACGGAAGCGGTTGTGGGCTGTATTGCCCACCGTTATGACCCCGCGGTCGACGATGATCTTCGGGACCCTAGTCCTCGGGTTCCGATCGGGGTGCCGGCGGATCATGTCCAGATCGAGATCCTGAATGCGGCACAATCGCCGGTACCGGAGGGGGTTCCAGGGGAACTGTGGATCTCTCGTTACGGTCTGGCCCGTGGCTATCAAGGCCTCGACGAGTTGACGGCTGAACGGTTTCAGGCCCGCCCGCAGCACAGCAACGGGCGGCGCTACCGGACGGGTGATCGGGTGCGCATGGTGAGTCCAAACAAGCTTGAATATTTGGGACGTCTCGATCGGCAGTTGAAGATTTCAGGCTTTCGCGTCGAGCCGGCAGAGATCGAAAACGCCTTGTTGTCGCTGCCCGGAATCGAGCAGTGCGCGGTGATCGCACGCCGGCGCACCGCCTCCCCGTCCAAGGAGCGCTTGGACCGTGCAGACGGTCAGCCGAGCAGTGACGGCCTGACGGGCACGGCAGACCTGACGAGCACTGTAGCCCTGTCGAGAACGGCAGACCCGACGTGTATTCGGTGCGGCCTACCGTCGAGCCACCCTCGTGCAGTCTTCGATCGCCAGGGAGTCTGCAGCGTCTGTCGTTCCTATGAGTCGATCAAGGAGCACGCTCGAGGCTATTTCAAGACCATGGACGACCTACGCGAGATATTCGCCAGGTCTGCCCAGGCAAAAACTAGCAGCCCACCGTACGATTGCATGATGCTGCTCAGCGGCGGTAAAGACAGCACCTACGCGCTGTGTCGGTTGGTCGAGATGGGCTTATCGGTTTATGCCTTCAGCCTCGACAACGGCTTTATCTCCGAAGAAGCCAAAGACAACATTCGCCGAGTGACCGGACAACTCGGCGTGCCGGTTGAACTCGCCACAACACCGGCGATGAACGCCATCTTCAGGGACAGCCTGACCCGTTTTGCCAACGTCTGCCAGGGCTGTTTCAAGACGATCTACACCTTGAGTACCCAACGGGCTCATGCGTTGGGGATTCCGATCATCGTCACCGGGCTGTCGCGCGGGCAAATGTTCGAAACCCGACTGACCGAGGAGATGTTTCGCGACGGTCGGTGTAGCCCCGAAGAGGTTGACGCCGCGGTGCTGGCGGCGCGCAAGGTTTACCACCGACTCGACGACGAGGTCTCCCGTTCGCTGGATGTACGGATCTTTCAGGACGATCAAATCTTCGAGCAGATCCAGTATGTCGACTTCTATCGCTATTGTGATGTCGGCCTGAGTGAGCTCCATACCTATCTCCAGCGTAAGGTGTCCTGGGTACGCCCGCGGGATACTGGACGCTCGACCAATTGCCTGATCAACGATGTCGGGATTTATGTCCACAACCGACAGCTCGGTTACCACAACTATGCCCTGCCCTATAGCTGGGACGTGCGCATGGGCCACAAAACCCGGGACGAAGCCCACGACGAGCTCAATGACAGCATCGACGTCGGGTTCGTGCGCAAAACGTTGGCCGAGATCGGCAGCGATGTCGAAGGCTTGACCGCCGACGGCAGCCAGCCACAGCTGGTCGCGTTTTATGTGGTTTCAAAAGATGCCGTTTCGAAAGACGCCGTTTCGAAAGGCCTGTCCGATGACGAGCTTCGTCGACAGCTTGCCGAGCGTCTGCCGGCACCTTTCATACCAGCTCATCTCCAGCGGATCGACACCATCCCACTAACTGCCCACGGCAAAGTTGATGAACAAGCCTTACCAGCCATCGAACACATTCGGCTCACCGAGGCACAGTACCGGCCGCCCGAAGGCCCGGTTGAGGAATATCTCGCCAACGTCTGGCAAGAACAGCTCGGCACTACCCGGGTCGGCGCCGACGATAGCTTCTTTCAGCTCGGCGGTACGTCGCTCGGCGCGATGGAGGTCATGATCCGCCTATGCCAGGAATACGACATCGACCTGCCATTGGAAACGTTGTTCTCGCATCCGACCCTCGGCAAGCTGGCCCGCGTCGCCGAAGACCGGATCATGGCGGACATCGATGCCTTGACCGAGGACGAACAGCAAAACCTAATCGTTGAAGGCGAGCTTCTCGGTTGAGGCTGACTCAGCTGTCGTTCCGCTGTGACTCGACCCGGATCCAATTCCGTCCACCCTTCCTTAGCTTGCAGAGGCGACCGTCATCAAACCGTGCATGCGCTACAAAAACGTGCTTCCCTGGCTTGAGCACAGATGTCGGCAGACGGAGTCCCCAGCCGCTGGCCTCCAATCCTGGCTTGGCGGCGAGCCGTCGAATATCCGACCGTGGCAAATCGACTCGCGCCAATTCCCGCAGCGGCCTGCCATTCATCGACACCATCACCGCCTGCGCGGGTCGGTCGAACCGCGGATCGAACGCCCAACCCCAGATCATCACACCGCCGTTCGCATCCAGCCGAACCCCATCCACGTAACCACACTTCACCCCTTCGACCAGCCTTTCTGCGGTGATCTCTGACATCGACGCAAGAATTGAAGAACTCTCCAGAGGCTGGACCCACGCAGCACCCGGGCGGGCACCGCTGAGCCACAAGAGCCCTCCTACGGCAAACACGGAGAACAGCAACAAGCCGATGGCCAGCACGCTTTGGGGCTTTGTATCGCGTCGCATTTCGGTTCATCCAACGGTTATCGACAACCCTGCGAGAGTCGTCATCTGATGAGGCTAGTCTAGTTGAAAGCAGAAACCGGTTCGCGCCTCCCGGGGAGCCCCCTGTGGAGCGAGCACGCAGCGAGTATGTATGAGCAAGAGAACAGACCATCGCTCTCCAAACTATTGTAACCAATAGGGTTGACTGACATTAAGGCGCCGAGGCGAGTTACGCAGCTGGGCGCGCAGTCCACAGGGTGCGACCGGACAACCCACGTCATTGGACGGGATCTAGTCTAGTTGAAACCGATCATGCAGAAACCGATGACGGCAGCAGCCGATAACCAGCGCTGGCTCGACTCTCCATCGTTGTGGATCCCCGTCGCAGTGGTGCTGGGAGCCATCGTTCGCCTAGCGATCGCGCCCCATTTCGATTTCTACGGCGACGAGTTCTTCACCCTGGAGTGGTGCCAGAAGTCGTTTCGAGAAATCCAATCGAGCTTTGGCCCCGGGATCACGATGCATCTCTACATCCTCCTGATGAAGGGATGGGGAACGCTCGTGGGCTATTCACCATGGACCATGAAACTCCCTTCGTTGGTTGCCGGTATTGCACTGATTCCGCTGCTGGCCCGCTTGGGCTCCAGGTGGTTCAATCACCAGGCCGCGGCGGTTGCGATCGCCATCTTGGTCACCAGCAGCCCGCTCATCAACACCGCGAGGACGGCAAGAGTGTATGCCCTACTCGCGCTGGGTGTTGTCGTCTCGATGATGATATTCTCTCGCGCCCTGCGGACTGGCTCCGTTAAATATCTATTATTGAATGCCATAGTCAACGCGAGCCTCATGGCCTTGTCGTTACATGCGGTGTATATCTTTATTATCCAAGCGGCGAGTGCTGCCCTCGAATTTCTCTGCCCTCCCAGAATCTCGTTCCGTCGCTTGGCAGGTCTCGCCGCAAGCCTGGGTTTGTCGGCTGTTTTATCCTTGCTTTTTTACTCTGGCGCGCTCCCCAAAATTATTGCACTCTTCACCGCCTCGTCGGTCTCGACCAGTGCATCTGTGATGCTGTCGAGCCCACTCCAATATCGCCCCAAAGTCTTCTTACAACTGTGGCTGCCGTTTTCTTGGAATCACGCGGCTTCGCCAGTGATCATGCTGTTATGCCTGGCGCTCGGAGTTTTTGTTGCCTGTCGTTGGTATGGAGCTCGCGGGCGACTACTGGTCTTGTGGGCGGTCATTCCACCTTTCTTCTACCTTATCGTCCCCTTCGGCTTTGTGCCGGATAGCATCGCTCGGTATCTCGTCCCGGTGGTAGCTGCCCAGATCCTCTTGGTCGCCTTGGGTGCTCTTTGGATCGTTCAACTCGTACCTTTCGGCAAACGACTTTCACCGACATTCGCTTTTTCTATCGCGTTGATTTTGACCCTGATACCCAACGCATTCCGGAACCAGCTATTTATTCAGTCAGAGCCAAGCAGTCTGACTCTCCGTCACGTGGCCGAAATTGCACAACCCGGTGACGTGGTGACCAGTTATCCAGGCCACTACCAAGCGATGATCGATCTGCATCGTGATCTGAACGGCGGCCAGCTCTCTGCCTTGGTCAACCAACCGTCGCTACCGGCCCCAGGAAGATTGATCATCATCCTCCGATCCGTTCCCAAAGTAAAAAATTGGTGGCTAGAGTATTTTGAGGGCTATCAGGTGGGCGGCCCAGGGTACACACACAACATTATTGTTTTAGTTTCTCCACGCCTATCTCCCGGCCCCAAGGCGTTGATCGAACCGATGCACCACTTCTACTATGGCTTTCTGAAAACGATGGCAACAGAGGGCACGTTACATCGTTATCCAAGTATCCAACTCGGGCTACTCAGGCGTGTCCATAGCCGCCTCGCACGACTTGCTGACCTGGCGGGCAATAATAAAGAGTACCAGGAGCATCTTCTGCTGGTACAAAACCCGGAGTCATGGCTGATAAAACCCTTTGATTCCCCAGAAATCATGAAGGTGCTGGACCGCGACGGATCTCAAGCAACCGTTCGGTAACTCCGCAGGAGATGCAGCAGCACCCCGAGGCGCTGCGCGGCACTGAGCTCGCGAAAAGTTTCAATCTGCGAGTTTGTGCCGGTATAAAGCCTTAGGCGTTGGGCGCGTTGCCTGGCGTGCTCGAACTCCAGATGGGTAATCTTCATCGAAGGACGATAGGCCATCCTCAAGTCGGGGCGACGCACGGCCAAGCGGTGAACAAACTCGCTGTCGCCAGCGCGTTGCCACGTTTCGAACGGCCCCAACTCGTCGAACAGAGAAGCCCGAACCGCCATGTTGTTGCAGTACGCAAAATGGTGGGCGGCGGCGCAGCGACTGATCACATAGTCGGTTCTTGCATTCTCGTAGGCGCCTAGCCATCGCAGCGCAAGCGACGCCGTGGTTGGGTATCGACAATGTCCAACCAGCACCGCAGTCTGTGGCTCCCGCAAGCCTGCCAGGATCGACCGCAGCCAATCAGAATCAACGACGCAGTCGGCATCAGTGAAGGCAATCACAGGAGCGCTCGCGTGTTGGATAGCCGTGTTGCGCGCCGCGTAGGCACCGGGAGTCGACTCGCTGAGTGATATCACCTCGGGATAACCCTGGACGATGGTCGCGGAAGTATCGGACGATCGATTGTCGACGAGAATGATCTCGTACGGCGCCGGGCAGTCTTCCTGCGCGAGCAGCGATTCGATACATGCCGCAAGCGTGCGCTCGCTGTTGTAGAACGGCACCACCACCGAGATGCAAGGGTGCTCAGTCTTGCCACGTAACTCAGTCTTGCCACGCAACTCAATGCTGCTACGTAACTCAGTCTTGCCTCGTAACTCAGTCATGCCGCATGCTCACGCAGTCGTGTGTAGAGGTCATGCCGCAAGGCTTGACTCGCCCACTCTCCCTGGGCTGCGGTCAAAACCTGCTCAGACGTACCAGAGCGGCGGACGCCTCGGTCGACACCAGCTTTCCAGGTTTCCTCTGGGGTGACCAGCTGACTGGAGCTCTGGCCATATCGCTCGAGGATTTCGGGATCCCACGCCAGGCCGAGGTCCTGGAGGAGTCGTTCGAGGGTCGACTCGGGCTGGGAGGTCAGGTCTTCATAGACAACGAAGTGATCGTTAGCCACCGCGTTAGCCTTTTGGACCCGACTCAACGAGAAGCGAACGTCTGCGTTCCAGCGTTCAACACAGGTTTCCAGATCATACGGGTGTTGCCAATGTTTGGAAGCCTTGTGCAATGAAGCAACGGTCTCCAATCCATCACGGACGACGTGCACGAAGTCGGTGCGTGTCTTGGGGCCAGCCAGCTTTTCGAGGAATGGGATGTAACGCAGGTGCTTCGGTGTCTTTTCGACCCATGTCGACTGCCCCCTGGACAATGCCAACTGGTCGAGAACTCGTAACAGCTGCTGTGCCACTTCGCGGGTGCGGAAAGGTAGCAACAACCTGGTGGGCTCTCCTTCGACAAGAGAAGCCCACGCACCATCTCCCATCACACCAGCAATGCTGGAGGCGTCGAAGTCGTTCTCGGCCAGGAACTCGACCAGGCGCGACTTGGGATTCTTCGTCAAGATGACCGACGACCCAGGCAATAGCTTGAAGTGGCGGCTGAAGAAATGGCTTTCGGTGAACGACGTCACCTCACTATGCGCGGCTAGCAGGCTCTGGACCAAGGTGGTGCCGGAGCGTGGCACTCCGACGACGAAGATCCGTCGTTTCACCTCGGTAGGCTTCTTGAGAGTACCGTGAGTCACGAGATCACGCGCCAACTTTGATAGCGACCAGAGTGAAGAACGGGCGGAAGGAGGGTGCCAGCCGCTCCGCGAGTCCGACGATACCCCGCCCGTAACCACCACGGTAGACAATCTTCTCGGAGCAAAAACCGACCCGGCTGAGAAAGTCCGAAACCTCGCGGGTGGTGTATTCCCTCACATGCCCCATATGCCCCAACGTCTCGAGCTTCTCGTACTGACGGTATACACCGGCGGATGCTGCATGGCCTTGGTTGTGGAGCAACAGATTGCGGATGCCGCGGAAGGACCGCAGGTTGGGAGTCGACAGCAACAGCACGCCACCCGGTTTCAACACTCGGCACACCTCGCGCAGCGTCAGGATCGGATTGATTCTGAGATGCTCGAACAGCTCGTTGAAGACGATTGCGTCGAAGGTCTCGTCCGCAAAGGGTGCCGGCTCGGTCTCGAGGTTACATTGCCTGACGTCGATCCCCAGGCTTGTGATGGCCGCCATGAATCGCTCAGGCGCCAGGTCGACAGCGCTGACCTCGTAGCCAAGCTCGACCAGTACGCCGGTCATCAACAGCGGCACCGCTCCACACTCCAGGACCCGTGCCCCCGGTTCGACATGCTGCTCGATGATCCGTAGATCCGCGGCGAGTCGAGTCCGATGTTGCTGCCGATAGCCCGCGAACCACTTCCCGAGGGCAGCATCATCCGGCTCGATGTTCGAGGCGATCGCGTCGAGCAACCGATAGCTCCGCTCCGGAAATCGCCACGGTTCGGATTCTTTCAACATGGTGTTGTCAGTGCTCTACTCATGGCTGCCCCAGATCACTGAGGTGGTGCAAGATCTGCTCTTTGGCAGTCCGGACTGACCCTTCGTCCAGGTGCGGATCCGGAGTTTGGTGGACTGTGAACGGACCTTGAAAATAGGGACGCCAAGTTGCCGCAGCATCAGTTGCGGGCTCCCGAGCGTTGAAGATGACCGTCGGCGTGCGAAGGATACCGGGTTGGTAGTGGGAGTGGAGACGAAACCGCTCCAACCGCACATCAGCGTGGAGAATCTGCGCCGTCAGCGGCAATCCGGCGAGGCCGCGTAGCCGCCCGATCCAACACAGCAGCCGACGCCACGGCTGGATCGCAAGGTATCGCCAGAGACGCTGGTAGGCACGCCGAGTGAGTGGATGGTTGTCACGGGCAAACCGTTGGATCGCCTGTCCGAGAGACAGCTCTTCGACCGGTTGACGCAGGCCATCGATCTGCAGACGGCAGGGGCCGAAGCGATAGAAGTCGACCGGCATCGGCGCAATCAAGATCAGGCGTTCCACCGGGATCCCACGCTCCTCCATCAGGCGAACCGCTTCGACCGCCATGGTGGCGCCGAAAGAATAACCCGCCATGATGATCGCTTGGTTGGGAAAACGGCGACAGACTTCTTGCACCAACTCGTCACCCAGCTCTCGCATCGTCCGCCATCGACCCCGGTTGCCCTCCGGTCGCAGGCTGACCCCACGCAGGCCATACACCGGCCGCTCACCGCGGAATCGGGTTGCAACCATCTCCGAAAAGAAGTGGGGCACGCAAAAGAGAAACGGCGTCTGCCGTCCTCCCGGCTGGATCGGAAAGAGATGCGAATAGGTGGGTGCTCCGGAATCGCTGCGCTGCTCGATCCGCTGAGCCAACTCTCGCACCGTCGGATGCTGAAAAACCTCCGCTGGCGCCAACACGGCTCCGAAGTCTCGCTCGATGGCGGTCGTCATCTCGACAACGAGCAGCGAATGCCCACCGAGTTGAAAGAAGTTGTCGGAGGAGCGGATTCCGGGCCGTCCCAGCAACCCCTCCCACAGTGAGATTAATGCCTGCTCACGTTCGTCGAGCACTGGAGGATCGGAGGTCTGCAACCCCTCCACAAGTGTCGCCTCGGGGTCCAAAACCATTTTGCGGAGCCGGTTGCGATCAACCTTGCCGTTCGGCAAAGTCGGCAACTCAGCAAGCTCGACGAGTCGAGCCGGGACCATAAAGTCCGGCAGACGTTGGGCCAACCGTTCCCGCCAGGACTCCGCGACGGTTGCAGTCGGAACCGTATTGGGCGGCACCGTTACGGGCACCTCGACAAACGCGACCAACTGAGTTCCCTCACGCACTACAACAGCAGCCTTCTCGACTTCGGGGAGTTCAAGCAGGACTGCTTCGATCTCACCAGGTTCGATGCGAAAGCCACGCAGCTTGATCTGGTCGTCGACGCGCCCCAGGAACAGCAATCTTCCATCGTCCGTCCAACAGAGGCGGTCGCCAGTGCGGTACATCCGGACGTCTGGTTCGGCTCTCGGACCCGGTTCAATGGGACGTCTGAGGAAACGTTCGTCGGTCAGGTCTTGGCGTCGCCAGTAGCCCTCGGCTAGGGTTGGTCCAGAGATCCAGCCTTGGCCTGGAATTCCAGCCGGTACCCGGCGCCCCATCCCATCCAACACGTCAACTCGCACGCCGGGTATCGGACCACCGATCGCAACGGAGCGTCCGGCATCTTCAGGTTTGATCTCGTGCACCGTCGCCCATACCGTCGCTTCGGTTGGCCCGTACTCGTTGTACAGGCGAGTTTGTGGAAGCTGTTGGAAATGCGCTTCGACTAGCGACGGAGGACAGCTTTCACCGGCGACAATCACCGTGTCGAGCCCCTGCAATTGCTCTGTCCCCATGTCCAACAGGTGGCTGTAGAGTGATGGCACACAGAGCAGGCTGGTAACCTCGGCTTCGATAATCAGCTGCGCTAGACGACGCGGGTCGCCCGCTTCCTCATCGGTTGGAATGACCAGTGCCCCGCCCGTCGCCAGCGTCCAGAAGAGCCCCGCAACCGAACTGTCAAAAGCGATGCTCGACAACAACAAGAAACGCTTCGGCGGCGTGTTATACACCTGGGAACGCGCCCCGTTCGAGACGCTCAAGTTGCCGTGCGTAATCACGACCCCCTTGGGGCGCCCGGTCGAACCCGAGGTGTAGAGGATGTAGGCTGGATGCTTAGCCTGCAGGTCAGGTCCTAGGATGCCCTCCGTCGATTTGTCCTCCAAGCTGCCGACCGCGAGGGTGTCGACGTCAATGATGAACGGTACCTGAGTAGGCAACCGATCATGCAGAGCGGAACTGGTGAGGACGGCTACCACTTCGGCATCCTCGAGGACGTCTCGATTCCTGGCCGACGGATACGCCGGGTCCAGTGGCACATAGGCAGCACCTGCCCAGTGGCTGCCGAGGAGACCGGCAATCATCCACGGCGAGCGATCGAGAAACAGCCCCACTCGGTCCCCGGGCTGTACGCCGCGATGGGTCAACTCACGAGCAATACAGCGTGCGATGCGGGCCAACTCGGCATAACTCCAGTGTTCATCACCGCTGATCACCGCCGAAGCCCGTGGCAAACGAAGGGCTTGGGCACGAATCTGCTGCGGCAGGAACGAATCCTCGGTCTCGGTTGTGGGTGCCCCTTGCGCCCAATCGCGCAGCACGCCAGCCTCCTCCAGAGGCAGCATCGGCACCTCAGCCGTCTGTCGCTCGAGATCGTCCGCCAGATGCTCGATCAGGGTTTGGTAGTGACCGAGCAGATTCTGCATCCAGACTTCGTCGAAACGATCCGTACGATACTCGACCGCAATCTCGAGCGAAGGTGCACCCTCCGTCTCGGGGCGCTCGGTAACGGACCGTTCGGTTACAAACAGGGTCAGATCAAACTTCGACTCGCCTAGATCCAAGGTGATCGGTTCGAGTCGAACCCCTCCCATCTCCGGCGATGGTGGCGTCTCTTGGTAGACGAACATCGTTTGAAAGATGGGGTGCCGATCGTGTTGGCGGGTCGGCGACAACTCCTCGACCAGCAGATCGAAGGGGACTGAGCCATGGGTCAGAAAGTCTCTCATTCGGCGACTGAAGGCGCGGATTGCCTGGTCAACGGGCCGCTGTTCGTCGATCAGCGCACAGATCACCACCGGATTCAGGAAATACCCAATCATTGCGGCGGTGGCGGGATGCGAGCGTTGCGACACCGGTGTGGCAAAGGCGACGTTTCGCCCCTCCGTGTAACGATGTAGGAGCAATCGGAACAGGAAGGCAAACACGATGAATGGCGTCGTCTCGGTGGCGGCGGCAACTTGTCGGATCTGCCGTTGCTCCTCGGCTCCGAGAAGCCGAGTCATCAGACGCCCTGGTGGCACAACCTCGTCTAGCCCTTTGGCCGTCGTGCTGGCCACACGTTCGAAAGGAAGCATCGAAGCCTCGGGCATGGGCTCTAGCTGGTGTTGCCAATAGGCGAGCTCCGTTGGCCGTGATGGTGCCGCTTGCCCGGCCAGCCAAAACACGTAGTCGTCATATTGCGGTAGCTCTGCAACCTCGGTCGATCGGCCGTCATACTCCGCGGCCAATTCCTGCCAGAGGAAGCCGAGCGACCTCTCGTCAGCGAGGATGTGATGGAGGACGAGGACCAACAGGCGCTCCCCAGACGTCGCCTCGATCAGCACACATCGGATCAGTGGCCCTGTTTCGAGATCGAAGGGCCTGCGGACCTCAGCGACAGCTCTGGCCAAAACTTTGTGCTGCCCTGGCGCCCGCGATTCGACAGTGATCGTCTCCACCGTCAACGGACGATGGGGATTCATGACCTGCAACACTCGGTCCTGTTGCGCACGAAACGTTGACCGCAACAGGCGATGACGCGCCACAACGTGATTCAGACTGCGCTCGAACCCGGACACGTCGAAAGAGCCCGAGACGCGAAACGCGCTGGCGAGATTGTAAGCGGGTGAGGCCGGTTCCAGCTGGTGCAGCAGCCAAAGGCTACGCTGTAGCTCGCCGAGGACTGCGTCCGAAGCTTCAGGCCGGGACGGAAGCGCTGCAGTGCCTTGTTGAGTCACCGCACCAGATGGACCGGAGCCTTGCTGCGTCCGTGAGCGTGCTGCAGCCCGCTTCAATCGGATAGCCTGCTGCAGCCGCTCGGTGCGGCTAGCTTGGTTTTCGGTGGTCACTTCAAGTCCTTCGAAAGGATTGGCCATCCAGACGCATTCTGTTGACGATTCTAATGAGTCTCGTCCAAGACCGTGGTTGTCCGGTCGCCCCCGGTGGACTGCGCGCGCAGCTGCGTAACTCGTCTCGGCGCTTTAGTGTCCGCCAAACCTATTGGTTACAATAGTTTGGAGAGCGACGGTCTATTCTCTTGCTCATACATACTCGCTGCGTGCTCGCTCCACAGGGGGCTCCCTCCCCGAGCCGGAAATGGCGAATCTGGGGATGGCTCAAATTTGATGGTGACTGGTCCTATCGGAACGCTTGGCGATGTTACGATCACCGACCGATGCGATGAGCGCCCCGCCACACACCCCAATGCGAATTCTAGAGATCGAAACCTTCGGTCGCGGTGGACTCACGCATTATGCCTACAATCTGTCGAGGGCGCTGGCCGAGCGTGGCCATCAGGTCACCATGGTGACCGCTGCTGCCTTTGAGCTCGAAGGGCGACCCGACCAGCCCAACGTCGAGATCATCACAACGATTGCACGCGGCAGCCATCGGCTGAGACGCCTACCATGGGTGCAGAAGATATTCCGCAAGTTCGAAGCCATCTTCGACGCCCTGGCCGTGACCAGGTTGGCGCACCGTCTCCGCCCAGACGTGATTCATATCCACTGCACCAATCCGATTGTGCTGGTCTACCTCAGTGCCTTGCAGAGACTGGGACACCCCCTGGTTGCCACTGCCCACGTCGTGACACCCCATGAGCGGATCCGCTGGCAAAAGGTCATCTACCGACGCATCCACAAGCTCGGCCAACTGATCATCGCCCACTCACAATTCGACCAGCAACGTTTGCTGCAGGAATTCTCCGTCGACGCGAAGCGGGTGACGGTGATTCCCCATGGCGAATACAGTTTCTTCGAGGGCGGCGGGGAAAAGACCGATCGCAGAGCGGCTCGGGAAAGCCTTGGCCTCGAACCACAGGATAAGGTTGCATTGTTCTTCGGCTACATCCGAGAGTACAAAGGCCTCGATGTGCTGTTCGAAGCCTGGTCCACGGTTGCGGAGGCGCAGCCAGCAGCACGCCTCGTCGTCGCTGGCGATCCAGTTCAACTCGGTGCGGAGCGACGTGACGAGTTGGAGCGCTGGGCGACAGACCTGGGGGCAATCCATCACTTCGGCTACATCCCTTTTTCTGAGGTAGCACAGTACTTCGCGGCCGCCGACGTGCTTGTCATGCCGTATCGCCACATCAGCCAGTCCGGCGTGCTGTACCTCGCGCTGTCGCTCGGCGTACCCGTCGTCGCCACCCGGGTGGGAGCACTGCCGGAGATGTTGCAAGATGGCGACAGCGCACTCCTGGTACAGCCGGAATCACCCCGTGCTCTCGCACAAGCTTTGATCCGGGCACTCGGTGATGCCAGCCTGCGACTTCGACTAGCCCAGGGCGGCCTACGAGTTGCAGAAGAACACTCCTGGCCGTCGATCGCTGAACAGACCGAAGGTGCATTCAGAAAGCTCGTCGATCAGCGAGACAACACCTGAAGCAATCGCCGTTCGATACCCGCCGGCCGCCCCTCAGATCGCCAGATCGTGTATTGGATGGTGCAGAAGACCACACCGCCCACGCCGATCTTAGTCACCAAAGCCAGCCAGGAGCCGGCAGCTGAGAACAACTCGAGGGATTGGATCCCGCCGAGCGCCATGACAGCAATTACCATCAGCATGGCAGCAATCAGGGGACGTCTGAGCTGCCGCAGAATATCGCCCAGCGATATATCGAGGGTCCGTTTCAGCAACCAGACGTTCAAGTACGAGTAGAAAAACCCGGCCAAAACGATGCTACCGATCGCCCCTACCAACCCGAAGAAGATCGTGCCGACGATGAACGCCGGAATGTGGATCAAGGCGTAGACAACGCTGACCTGAAACAGCAGCCGGGTTCTTCCCAAAGCCATGACGCACGGCAACGTCATCGACAGTGTACCGCGCAGCCCTAGAAACGGCACCAGAATCGTCAGCAACAACACAATCGGCTGCCACTGCTCACCAAGCGCCAAAGGCACCACGTCGTTGGCGACCAGAGCGAAGCCAAAACCGGCAGGTAGGCTGAGACTGCCGAGCACATTGACCGACTCACAGACCACCCGTCGCAACCTTGCTGGGTCGTCCGCAATTTCGCTGAAGGACGGAAACAGAATCCGCTGCAGCGGGCTCACCAACTCCCTGGTGGGCAGGACTCCGACTCGCTGGGTCATGAAGTACAGCCCGGCGTCGGCGATGCCGAGTAAACGGCCGACGATGATCTTGTCGGTTTCCATCGACAACGTCGTGACGATGGTCGTCAACGACATCCAGCCACTGAAGGCAAAAATCTCCGAGGATCGAGCAAACGATAGGCCGGGACGGTAGGGCCGCAGGGCATAACTCAACAGCAAGCTAGCCAGCGAGCCAACGAGGATCCCAATCACCAGCGCCCAATGCGTGCGATAAAAGACGGCGATGACCAAGGTCACGCAGAACGCGACGAGTTTGGCGCCGAGAGTCAGCCAGGCCAGTTTGGAATAGACCAGGTTGCGCTCGAACGTGACAAACCGGGGATTGGACAAGCCCTTCAGCAGCGGACTCCAGGCCAACACGAACAACACCGCAGCAATCCGAGCATCGGTCAAGAGCACAGCGATCAAGACCATGACCAGTGCTGACAGGAGTCCACGCAGGGCGGACAACGTCCACGCGCTGTTATAAAGCGAGCGATCTACGTCGTGTTGGCTCCCCTCCTTTGTGGGGACATCTTCCCGGATTCGAATCAACGCTTTGTTGACATCGAAGTCACTGAGGCCATCGACGATAGCCACGATGGAGGCGGCAATGGCTACCAAGCCAAAGTCTTCCGGGGCCAGCAGACGCGCCAACACGACAATCGAGATCAGATCGAGTAAACGCTCCCCCCAGCGGTAGGTGTAAAGCCAGCCAGCGCCAGTCGCCACCCGTTTGGCGGTATCGCGTTCGACAGTACCGCGTTCGACAGTGTCGCGTTTGGCAGTATCGCGTTCGGCGGTATCAGTCATGGGCTGGTCTGTTGACGAGCTTGATCGAGCAGCCGCTCGACGGCCCGCTCCGCAACTCGATCCTCAGAATAGGCCGCGTAACGTGTGCACAGCTGCTGAACGTTGCGGGCAAACCGTGGCTCTTTCAGCAGGCGCTCGATCTGCTCACCGATAGCTTGTGAGCTATCTCGTTGACGATCACCGGCGATACCGAGTTGGTGGTGCTCTACCCGCGAGGTGTTTCCAGCCATGTCCGTGTGATGGCCACAGTAGATGAGCATCGGAACGCCAGAGAGCACACATTCATCGATTGTGTTGATGCCGCCATGCGTGACCGCAACGTCAGCATGTCGCAACACCTCGAGTTGGGGCACCCAGTCGAAGGCAGTGATATGTGCCGGCAACTGACCCAACTCTGCCAGATCGACACGGCCACCGAGGGATATCACAAGATCCCAATCATCGCGAGCTTGCACCGCCTCGATCAACCGCCGAAGGAGGCCTAGATCGGTCGAAAAGAAAGACCCGAACCCGGCATAAATCAACGCCCGTTGGCTCTTTCGACGACGCTCGAAGAGCATGTCCAATTTGGCATGGACGGTGTCGTCAACGCGTGGGTCGTTGCGGGTTTCGAGCAACATCGGTCCGACATAACGCACCCGTTCAGGCGGACGATGGGGAAATTCAAACTCCTGGGCATGGAGGCTCAACACCGGTAACCGTCGGTAGGTCAGTGGCATGAGCCATTGGCTATTATCGGTTTCGCGACGAAAGTCGAAACCGTTGTCCCGTGCCAACTGGCGCAGCAGCGACAGGCGATCACACCCGACACGTTGCACCTTGTGCATCAGCGCTCTGCGCCGCTTCTCGAGCCAAAGCGCTTGCCATAAACACCATATCCCGATCTGGGTGCCCTTCCAGCCGACACCGGGACGCACCAGGTAGTGTGGAGGAGGCAAACCGGGTTGCCGCCAGATCGAGACGAAACTGTTCAACAGGGCCATCGGTACACCGCAAGCTGCTACCGCAATGATGTGCTCGTGCATCTCTCCGTCAATCAGGATGAGATCGGGGGCCCTCGAATGGACCGTTCTGAGTAAGCCGGAGACAGCTAGTGAATCCAAGGCTCGTGTCCGTCGAGCCCTCAGATGACGTAACCGCTGCACCTGTCCGGTCTTGGTGTCGGTGGCAAGAAACTCGTCATAGCGGCTGGTCTCCAGAGCCATGAACTCGAGACCCTGTGCCTCGACGGTTGCGCGAGCCTCGGAGAAACTGGCGTAGGTCACCCGGTGCCCAGCCAGCGCTAAACGGCGAGCCAACTCGACCCCCGCGAAGAGTACGCCAGGTACCGTGCTCGTCACGCAGAAGATCGTCGCCATACTTCAATCGGGCGGATAGCCGAGTTGCTCAACCAACCCGGCATACCTGGTATCAAAAGCCTGCTTCACTCGGGGCGTAAAGTGCTTGCGCCACTGCCCGGAGGCCGGATTTCGCACATGAGGATCGGATGCAATCTTCCGGAACGAGTAGCGTTTGACGAACCAATGACCCAGGGTTCGCTCGAGGGACGACAAGTCATAAAAAGTGAACAGCTCGTCAAAAACTCGTGCCTCGTCACCCAGGATCTCTTCATAGCGGTAAGTCACGATGTCCGGGTGCTGAGACGGCCAGTTAGCCATCGACTCGAAGTGGTATCGCCTAAACTCCAACTCTGCCAAGAGCCCGTCTTCTTCGGGGATCGATTGCAGGTAGCTCGCGAAGGAAGAGCCACCAGCTGAGCGAGCCCCTCCTTGGGCTTGTAAGCCCTCGGGCAAACAACCATTGGCAAAGTACCAATCCTCAGCGGTCGGCGCCTCGATGTTCACCCACGCTTCGGCGCCGCGCCGGTGATAGTGGTAACCGGAGACGACAAGGTCTCGCGGATCGCGGACAAAACGTGACAGTCGGAACTGCCCCAACCGACTCAACTCCAGGGTTCGATTGTTGACCGAGGCGATGCGAAGCCGCTGGAAACTGTCGTAGAAGTCGTCGAGATGACTGTTGAAGTGCTGATAGCCCCTACTCCACGGCAAGCAGCGGTTGAACACCGCATGCATGACGCGTTTGTAATAGACCGTCAAACACTTGTGGTACGAACAGTGGATGAGGTGAGTGTCGGTCATGCCGAGTCAGGAATCCCAGATCACGTTGGCCCCGACTGCTAACGGCGCCACTTCTGTCCCAAGTGCACCATCAATCCGGCCCCAAAGGCGACGCTGCTATAGAGATAGTAGAGCACGTGGACGGGAATGACTTGGATCACGAACCATAGATGTTTCGCCTTGTACAAGAACAGATAGAAACGTCGGTTGAGGACCACGATACCGAACGTCAAAGCCAACGCCAACAGCAGCCACAACTGGCTCAGAGCAACAACCAGCCCAGCGGACATCACCGCGCTCAGGCGTTGGCTGTGGCGCAAATTGAGGTCATTGGGAATCTTGCCTTGGCGCAGGAGCAACAATGTCCAAGGAATACCCCGATTCTTGATATCGGTCAGGATCATCAGCCAAAAGGTCCAGCGCTTCATGTGCTTGACCTGAATGCTCTTGACGAGCTCGACGCGGTGCCCGGCATCACGCAAGCGCGAGCCGAGCTCAATATCTTCAATGCTGGCGTTGGAATAGGTGGTATCGAATCCACCCAACCCGAGAAACACGGATTTTTTGATCGCCCCGCAGCCACTCCAAAAACTGAAGGCGTCTTGTTTGCCGTCCTGGTGCACGAAGTGATGCAGCAGATTGCGGTACTGAGAAAGAAAGCCAGGGGCTCCAGGGCTGGCATCATAGGAGCCGAAGAACGCGTCGACAGCGGGATCGATGAGAAACTTCGCCGCCACCAATCCGAGAGTGCCAGGCTGCACACAGACATCCGCATCGAGGAAGAACAGAGTCGTATGCTGGGCAGCTTCAGCGCCACGGTTGCGGGCGGCCGCCGGCCCTGAACGGGTGTCTTGACGGATCAGGCAAACATCGTGTCGACGGGCGACTTCAGCTGTGTCGTCAGTGGAGGCATCGTCCACCACGATAATCTCGTAGTCGACATATTCTGAGGATTCCAAGGCCAGCAAACAGAGCTCGAGGTTGGCAGGATCGTTGCGAACCGGAATAACAACCGACAGCGAGACCCGCTCCGCAGCCTTGGCAACTCCATATGGGCCGGTCTTCCGAACACCAGCTTCAGCTCGCGACGTGTTATCCCGGGACGAGCTATCCCGGGACGTCGTGAGCGCCTCGTCGGATCCATCACGGTCCTGGAACGCCGCCGCTGGCAACTGAATATTGGAGCTCACGAATTCCTTCTGAGCCGGAGATGCCCCGGCTTGGTCGAAGCGATCGCTTCCCGCTTAAGTTGTTTCGAGGTTGGGCGGTTGTGCAGGAGTCGCAGTCTAGAAGATCACAGTCTACTAGGTTTGTTCGCAGGTTCTGTGCAGTCAGATTCCGACTCGTCGTCAAATTCGGCCAATATCAACGTCAGCTCAACTATGACCTAACACCGGATGTGGCTGGTAAGGCTCTTCCAGGAGCGCTAGGGAGGCCTCATCAAGCTCGAGGTCGACAGCAGCAACCGCGTCTTCGAGATGATGAATCTTGCTGGCACCGATGATCGGAGCTGTCACCGTCGGCTGGTGTAGCAACCAGGCAAGTGCGGTTTGGGCAGGAGAGACGCCAAGGCGTTTGGCTAGATCGAGATTACGCTCGACAACAGCAAAATCATCGTCACGATAGTAGAGATCCTGGGCGTAGTCGTCGGTCTTGGCGCGCACCGTCTCACCGCTGCGACCGTCGCCACCGCCGTCCTTGTCGTGGTGCCGATTGCCGACCAGGAAACCACGCGCCAGTGGACTCCACGGCAAGATGCCCAGGCCCTCGTCATCACAGAGCGGCAGCATCTCTCGCTCCTCCTCGCGGTACACCAAGTTGTAATGGTTCTGCATGGTGGCAAAACGCGTCCAGCCGCCAAGATCAGCAGTGTAAAGCGCTTTGGAGAGTTGCCATGCAAACATGCTGGAGGCTCCGATGTAGCGCGCTTTGCCCGCCCGCACCACGTCGTGTAATGCTTCGAGGGTTTCTTCGAGCGGTGTCTCGGGATCCCAACGATGGATCTGGTAAAGGTCGACATAGTCGGTACCGAGGCGGCGTAACGAAGCGTCGATAGCATCGAAGATATGTTTACGAGACAACCCACGATCATTGGGACCTTCCCCCATCGGGAAGAATACCTTAGAGGCGATCACCACCTGATCTCGCGATGCTAGCTCGGCCAAAGCACGACCGGTGATCTCCTCGCTCCGTCCGAGCGAGTACATGTCGGCGGTGTCGAAAAAATTGATGCCGAGCTCGAGAGCCCGAGCGATGAACGGCCGACTGGTCGCTTCATCGAGAACCCAAGGTCGCCATTGCGGATCACCGTAGGTCATACACCCGAGACAGATGCGCGATACCTTCAAGCCGGTTGTCCCGAGGTTCACATACTTCACAGCGTCAGTCTCCTGGGAGCCGCCTCCCTCATCAGGTAACCCCTCGGTCCGGGGTGTTTATTAGGTCACAGCTTGATCCTGTCCGAGAGCGCATCGAGAGCTCGGTCGGTCTTGTGGGCTCGCTGCTTGCTCCACAAAACCTCCTTCACGGAGCCGAATATGGCAAGACGTAGAGGATCTTACCAAGCTCCGCTCATTAGGCTCCGCTCATTGAGATACAGTTCTGTCACTCTGTGATCCTATTTCGAGTGCCTATTGCCATATGCTCCAACATCGCAAGAATGCAGGCGTCGACTTTCGAGTAACTAGGAGAATCTCGTGACCCACCACGTCTACCTCTTCATCAAGCACCGCAGTACTCCCAGCGACGGTCCCGAGCTATTAGGTGGCAAGGGAGCCAACCTGGCCGAAATGAGCCGACTCGGTTTACCTGTGCCGCCGGGCTTCACGCTATCGACCGAAGTCTGCAACCACTTCCTCGCCCATAAGGGAGAGTATCCCAAAGGGTTGCACGCCGACGTCGAGGAGGCTTTGGCAGCAATTGGCGAAGTGATGGGCTCACATTTCGGTGATCCTGACGATCCACTGCTGGTCAGCGTACGCTCCGGGGCTCGACAGTCGATGCCGGGAATGATGGAGACGGTGCTCAACGTAGGTCTCACCCCGAACACCCTACCGGCCATGATCGAGAAGACCGGTAACCCCCGCTTCGTATATGACGCGTATCGTCGCCTCATCACGATGTACAGCGATGTCGTCATGGAAAAGGGTGCTGGCATCAACCCGGGAGAAGACGCAGGGATTCGGGTCCAGCTCGATGCGATGCTGGAGGAGGTCAAGCATGAGCACGGACACACCACCGACGCCGACTTGACCGCTGACCAGCTGAAAGTATTGTGTGATCGCTACCGTGATCGAATCCAGGAAGTTCTTGGATGCCCGTTCCCTGATGACCCGCTGGAACAGTTGTGGGGTGCCGTCAGCGCGGTCTTTACGTCGTGGAATGGCAAACGAGCCAAAAGCTATCGCCGGATCGAGGGCATCCCGGACGCTTGGGGTACGGCGGTCAACGTCCAGGCGATGGTCTTCGGCAATATGGGCCCAACGTCGGCCACCGGCGTCGCGTTTACCCGCAACCCGGCTACCGGCAGCAACGTCTTCTACGGCGAATGGTTGCCCAATGCCCAGGGTGAGGACGTGGTTGCCGGCACCCGCACTCCCTATGCTCTCAACCAAGAGAGCAAAACCAACACCAACACCGAGCTCCCGACCCTCGAGGATATCCAGCCCGAGGCATATCAGCAGTTGGTCGAAATCCGTACGACCCTCGAGCAACGCTACCGCGACATGCAAGACATCGAGTTCACCGTGCAGGAAGGGCGCCTGTGGATGCTGCAAACCCGCACGGGCAAACGCAACGGAGCAGCCGCGCTACACATCGCGGTCGACATGGTCGAAGAAGGCCTGATCGAGCATCGCGAAGCGATCCAGCGGGTCCTTCCGTCTCAGCTCGACGAGTTGTTACACCCGATGATCGACCCGGTGGCCGAGGGCAGCTGCACGCCGTTGGCGCGGGGGCTCCCCGCTGGCCCTGGCGGCGCCGGAGGCAAAATCGTCTTGACCGCGGATCGCGCCGAGAAACTCGGTAAGGCGGGCGAGCAAGTTGTCCTGGTACGAGCCGAAACCAGCCCAGAGGATGTCCACGGCATGCATGTGGCCCAGGCCATTGTGACCGCCAAAGGTGGCATGACGTCACACGCGGCGTTGGTTGCCCGCGGCTGGGGCAAAACCTGTGTCGTCGGCTGTGGCGAGCTCGACATCCAACTCGCGGCCGGCACTGTCACGGTGACCGGTGCGGATGGCGAGACCGTTCTACGTGAAGGAGACTGGCTGACAGTCAACGGCTCAACCGGTGCCGTTTATTCCGAAGAGCTCGCGCTGGTCGATACCGACCCTGAGAAGAATCCGATTCTGTCGACATTCTTGGGCTGGTGTGACCGTGTCCGGCGCCTGAACATCCGCACCAATGCCGATAGCCCGGATGACGCCGCCCTGGCACGACGCTTTGGCGCCCGCGGTATCGGCCTATGTCGCACCGAACACATGTTCTTCGGTGAAGAACGTATCCTGGCAATGCGCGAGATGATCCTCGCCGACACTCCGGAGGAGCAAGAGGAAGCGGTGGCCAAGCTGCTGCCCTACCAGAAGCAGGACTTCAAAGGCATTTTACGAGTGATGGAGGGTTTGCCGGTCACCATTCGGCTGCTCGATCCACCGTTGCACGAGTTCATGCCTCAAAACCCTGATCAGATCCGCGAGATCGCCAAGTCCACCGGTAAAGATGAAGCGGCGGTTCGGCTCCGGATCGAGCAGTTGCACGAGCTCAACCCGATGCTCGGCCACCGTGGCTGTCGTCTCGGTATCACCCATCCGGCGATCACCCGCATGCAAGCACGCGCGATCCTCGAAGCGGCGGCTGAGCTCACGCTGGAAGGCGTCGACGCTCGCCCGGAGATCATGGTGCCCTTGGTCAGCCACATCAAAGAGCTCGAGGACCAGAAGAGCATCATCCAAAGCGTTGCTGCCGAGGTCATGGCCGAGATCGGCGTCGAAGATCTCAAATACCTCGTGGGTACCATGATCGAGTTACCACGGGCCGCACTGCTCGCTGACGAGATCGCTACCGAAGCTGATTTTTTCAGTTTCGGCACCAACGACCTCACCCAGATGACCTGCGGCTTCAGCCGAGACGATGTCGTGACCTTCCTGCCGTTCTACTTGGAGCGCGGCATCTATCAGTTCGACCCTTTCGCCAGCCTCGACCGCACCGGCGTCGGTCAACTCGTGGCCATGGCCACCGAACGTGGCCGTAGCACCCGCAGCGACCTCAAGATTGGAATTTGCGGCGAACACGGTGGCGACCCGGCGTCGATCAGGTTTTTCCACCAAGTTGGCCTCGACTATGTCTCGTGTAGTCCATTTCGGGTACCGATTGCTCGGCTGGCCGCAGCCCAGAGTGCGTTGGCCGACGAAGGCTAGGGGGCAGACAGCCCCTCTCTCAAACCGGGAAGAGGGGCTGGTTGATGGACGCTCTGGGAACTAGGTTCAGAACTCGAACCGTGCGCCGATCTGAAACTCCAAGGGGTTGAAGGCACTGGTCGGCGTCAAGAAAGTCCCGGTACCGACTCGGTTATCGCCCGCAGTATTGCCAAGACCATTGAAGTTGGTCTCGTCGGTGACGTTGAAGATGTCAGCTAGCAACGTCACCGAGTACCGTGTGGCAAAAGGAAGCTCGTAGCGCAGGGAGAGGTCGAGACGTTCGAAGTCCGGATTTTCGACCCCACGCAGCTTGCCGTCAGTGTTCGTCGGCACTCCGATGTCCGACGGATTCTGGGGCTGGTAGCTGCCCGACGGCGCCAAGTTACGGTTGCCGTTGTCGAGAAAACCACCTGGGATAGAGCTGTCGGCCAAGAGGCGCACCTGGTCGCCACTCATGTTGCGATAGACCCAGGAGACCACAAGGCCTTGATTCTCTCGCCAGGACGTCTTGGGGACCCGATAGCTACCCGAGATCACCACGTTGTGATCACGATGCCAACGCACCGGGATATCGGTGTTGCGGGGGTCGCCCATATTGAGCGCCAGCGGGGCGCCGATCAGCTCACCGGTGTCGAAGTTGTAGCCGGATTCGGTACGGGTTTGAAAATACGCTGAGGCCGTGCCGCCAGCGCCTCCCTCGGTGTTGCCCTCAGAGTTGGCCAACGTGAGGGAGATACGACCTCCGAATCGACCGTTGAATTGTTTACGGACCGACAGTTGAAGAGCATCGTAATCGGTCTCACCCGCGTTGACGTAGGTCGTGATGCTACCCATATCGACCTGCTGACCGTTCAAGACGCTGAGGTTCGGTCGGCCTCCCTGGGCGCTCGAGTTCGGGTTGAGGTCAGCAGTGACTAAGATGTCCCGTCCCTCGGAGTGGATCAGATCAGCACCGATCGAAATGCCCGGCCAGAATTCACGTTCGGCCCCTAGCGAGAACGTGTCAACGTAACCCTGCTGACGGTCAGGGTTGTCGACCGTCGGTTGGGAGTTGATCAACGTACCGGCGTTACCTTCCAGAATACCGACCAGGACATCACGTAACCCATTCAGCGACGTGACCCCGGCCGCCTGTCCAATATCGAAGATCAGTTGACGGTCGGAGCCGGCATCTGGAAAACGCAACAAGAAACCCTGGGACAGGCTGACCGAGTCGAGGAAGAAGTTTGCGAAGAACCCAAGCTGAAACCGGTCGTAGAAGCGACCGTAACCACCTCGAACCACGGTTTTACCATCCCCCTTGGGTTCCCAGGCGAAACCCAACCGCGGTGCGATGTTGTCGTCGTCGGTGATGTCTTCACTGTCGTAACGTAATCCCAGGTTCAGGGTCAATCGGTCGTTGATCCGCCAATCGTCCTGAGCAAAAACTCCGATGGTCTCGTTGTTGGGGATATCCGCCGTCGCCCCGCCCAGGGCCCGAACATTGAAGAAACCCGGATAGGTCGTGATGTTGTTGGGATCAAATGGCTGATCCCCGTTGAAGTCCCGAAATTCTCCATTCAGGGTGCCGAAGTTGGTGAACTCTTCTTCGCGTTCGGAATACTGAAAGCCGAAGCGGAACTCATGTTCACCTCGCAGTTCTGGCAAATAGAGAGAGAAGGTGTCATCGAATTGCGTGGAACGGTTGAAACGGGATTGGGCAACGGTGCTGGCACCACCAACAAACCCTGGATGGCGCTCCTGGACATCCTGACCGCGCTGCGAGGCGAAGTCCTGTCCGCCGTTGTTGAAGCCCGGATTGGCAAAGGACACATCTTCCTTGGTGAACGAAATCCGAGCACTGTTGATCGATCGATCACTGATCACAGAATCCAGCGTGAACACCCAATTCGAGTCGGTGTCGTCCTCTTCACGAGCTGCCGCCAGCGTGATGTCGACACCCCCCACTGGAATGATCTGGTTAAACTGAGGCGACTCCTCCAACAAGTACCGGAAGGCCAGATGATGGTTTTGCAACGGTTGGTAGTCGAGCTTGACCAATGTGTTGTCGATGTCATTGTCTTCGGTGGTCGTGAAGTTGAACTCTGGTCGAGTCGGGAAACTGCCGACGATCCCTTCCTCATTCAAGTTGTCTTCGTAGCTGACGAAAAAATGCAACTTGTCCCGCACGATCGGACCACCCACCGTAAAGCCCGTAGACTCATACGATGTATCGGGGTGCTGCAGATTGTTGCGGGCGGTGAAAAAGTTTTCCTCGTTGAGGCTCGAGTCCTGGAAGAAGTAGAAGGCTGAGCCTAGAAACTTGTTGCCGCCGCTTTTAGTGACGGCGTTGAGCACACCACCAACGGCGCGACCAAACTCAGCGTCGAACTGGGTGGTCAACACCTGGAACTCTTGGATCGCCTCCATCGGCGTACGGGTCTGGGCACCAGCACGGGCACCGATCACGTCGTCATCGTTGTTGGCACCGTCCATGAAAAAGCCATTGTTGTTGTCGTCCTGACCGTTGACGAAAATGGCATCACCGGCGGTCGAGTCGGTCGACGGCGACGGCGTGACTCCCGGCATCAGGCTGGCGAAGAGCAACGCACTACGATTCTGGGTGGGTAACGCCTCAAATTCTTCAGTGGTCAAGGTACCGCCGATCTCCTTCGACGTCACCTCGATCACCGGCGATTCACCAGCCACGGTAATCACCTCTTCTACTGTGCCGAGTTGAAGCGTGACATTGATTCGCGCTTCCTGCCCGACCCGAAGCTGCACCCCAGACTTCTCGACCTGCTGAAAGCCCTCGAGCTGATAGCTCGCGGCATAGAGGCCTGGTTTCAGACCGTTGATGGCATAGGACCCATTCGCCCCAGTCACTGCGGTGCGAATGTGCCCCGTCGCTTCGTTGCGTGCCGTGACCGTGACGCCCGGCAGTGCTCCGCCATTGGAGTCCGTGACAGCCCCGGCGAGATCAGCGTTTGCAAACTGGGCTCCTGCCGCGGTCGAAAGTGTGATCGCGACAATCGCGATCATTGCGTAGGCTAGACGACGTCTCATGACCCTTCTCCTTTGAGAAAGAGGTGGACCGGAAAACGACGAACGGCTACACGCGCCCGTCGTGTATTCGTCTAGCGATCGGCTGCTCGAGCTCAGCTGCTCGTCTCAGCTGCCCTCAGAACCTTCGGCTCGGATGGAGTTATCTCTTGATGCTCATGTCTACATGCTTGCCCAGACTATACGCATCATCCTGAGAAAAGGTTCAACCAAGGTCCGATTCAGGAAACCGCGGCGTTACGCCTGCCGGTCGTTCATCGCTGACACTTCATACTCTTTTCTTGGGGTCCACTGCGCCGGAGCCCAGAGATCGTTCACCTCGGGTTTCTGCGGCAGCATGATAATGCTACGATTCCAGGCCAGGAAACCTTGATGGCCAGTCAATTCGAGATCGACTTGCGCAGCTTCATGAGCCCAGCTTGCTCAGGATTCCCCAACAAGTATCACCTTCAACGGCTCGCCGCGACTCAACTCGTTCGGAGCACCCCATGACGAGCTCGACCTGGTACCTCGAAAGCCGCCAGGACGAACGCGGGAGAGTCCGCAGAACTGTAGTGCGCCCGCTGCCACTCCGGATCGGTAGACAAGTGGATTCCGACTTGTTTCTCAACTCGAGTCACGGCTCTCAGCGTCATGCTGAGCTCTTTGAGCAACATGGCAAGCTTTGGATACGTGATCTCGAGAGCACCAACGGCACCTCGGTCAACGGCCAGCGCATCAACGCTCCGCAGGAGCTCCATCACGGCGACATCCTGCATTTTGCTGATTGTGAGCTGCGGGCGGTTGAGCTGCCGTCCGAACCCACTATGCAGACCACCCAGGTCTTCTCGCTCGATGAGCGCGAGCGGCTAGAATCTCAAGTCCGGGCGCCTGCCGCGTTTCGCGAAATGTTACGAAGACGCAATCTCAGAACCGACTTTCAGCCAGTTGTTCAACTCGCGGACCAGCAAGTCACGGGTTATGAAGTACTGGGCCGCGCAGAACTCGGCGGGATGGACGCGACTCCAGATGAACTGTTCTACATTGCCGAGAAACTCGGTGACGAGATCGAGCTGTCCCAAGCATTTCGTGATGTCGGCCTCGATCTCACCCAGCAGCTGCCGCGCTCCGAGCGACCATCTCAGCCGTTGTTCTTCCTCAATACCCATCCAGCTGAACTAGCGAGGCCAGATGAGTTGATCGCATCGATCCAAGGCCTTCGCCAAAACTTCCCGGCAGAAGAACTGGTGCTCGAAATCCATGAAGCGGCGGTCACGGAGATGTCCTCACTACGGGCTCTGCGCAATGCTCTCGAAGAGCTCCGAATCGACCTTGCCTTTGATGATTTCGGGACCGGGCAGGCGCGCCTGCTCGAACTCACCGAGATTTCCCCGAAGTATCTGAAATTCGACGCGGTGTGGATCGAGAATCTGCATCTGGCATCCACTAGGCGCCGGGAAATGGTCTCTAGCCTGCTGCAAATGGTGGACGATCTTGACATCATCGCGATCGCTGAATGTATCGAAAGCCGAGAAGAAGCGGAGGCATGCCAGGATTTGGGCTTCCGCCTAGGCCAAGGTCGCTTTCTTGGTCCGCCGTCCTCCACTGGCGAGCTTGTGACTTCGGAAGCCAGCGAGTAGCTCGGTCAAGAGCTGCAGAATGACGCCTTTGCTCGAGACAGTTCTCCAACACCCAGACCTGTGGAAGTACGCCAGCATACCCGTAGTCGCAGGTATCGTCGGGTGGGCCACCAACTGGGCAGCGATCAAGCTCACCTTCCTGCCTTTAGAGTTCATCGGCCGAAAACCCTATCTCGGCTGGCAAGGCATCATCCCTTCCAAGGCCGAACGTATGGCCGGTATCTTCGTCGACTCGACAATGGTCAAACTCGGCACGTTGCCGGAGCTCTTCGAACAGATGGAGCCGGCCAAAATCGCAGCCCAGATCGAAAAGGTGATCACCCCTCGTCTGCCTCGGTATACCGATGAGATCGTTCAGGCGGAGAACCCCGTGCTGTGGCGACGCACTCCGCAGATCGTCAAGAACCGTATCTACGATCGGATCCAGCAACGTTTCCCGCTATTGGTGGGCAACCTGATGTCCGACGCTAGCGAGCAGATCGAGGACTTGATCGATTTCAAGCACATGATCACGCAACGGTTGGTCAACGACCGAGCGCTCCTGAATCGTTTGTTCCTCGAATCCGGCAGTCAGGAATTCAAGTTCATCGTCCGATCAGGACTCTATTTCGGCTTCCTGTTTGGGCTGGTGCAACTCGCGGTGTGGATCGCCTATCCCGTTTGGTGGGTACTTCCAGCGTTCGGCCTGCTGGTGGGTTATGCAACCAATTGGATCGCGCTCAACATTATTTTTCGCCCTCTCTTACCGACCAAGATTGGACCTTGGACGCTGCAAGGCCTCTTCTTGAAGCGCCAAAAGGAGGTTGCATCCGTTTGGTGTGTCTTGGTGACTCGCGAGATAGTCAACGTTCGCAGCATCATCTACGCAATGATGGGTGGCGTTAAATCAGAGAACACCAAGGCCTTGATCAAGCGGCATATCGAACCGATTGTCAACGAAGCGTTGGATCCATTGTTGCGCCTGCCAACACAGCTCACCGTCGGGCAGGAAAGTTTCGATGAAATGATGGCGCTCGTCGGCGACAAATCCATTCAAGTCTCTACAGATCCGTTTGATGACTGGCATTTCAACACCGAGCGCGCTCAAGTCGTCGAGAGACTATTGCGCCAACGTATGATCGAGATGCCTCCAGACCAATTTCAGGATTTGCTTCGGCCTTGTTTTCAGGAAGACGAGACGAAACTGATCCTCGTCGGCGCCGCCCTCGGATTTCTCGCCGGCCTCGCCCAGCTCTTTCTGGTGTTCGGCGGAGCCAATTAGAGCCCATCTACAAACGCATCGAGAATTCGGTCGATCTTGTGGGCTGCGCCGCATCCAGAACTCGCCGGATCTCTTGCAGTACGCCAAAGTCCTTTTGGCGCCATCGGATACGAGATGCCGATTGGTGCGAAGCTCAAACATGCTCGCTGCTTGCTCGCTCCACAAGACCTTCCTCACTGAGCTGAAAGTAGCTGGGCGGGTCTAATTAAGCCCTAACTGGCACTAAGGGAACGGGCCCCTTGCCATGAGCAAGAAGCCCCGTCAGGTCTTGGAATCCGCTAGGCCTCAGAAGCTCAGATGGATATCGAACCTCGGTTCGTTGCGCTCGAACACGCCAGTCGCAAAGTACTGACCTTCACAATAGGCATAGGGTCGGTACTCTACGTGGCTCTCGTAGTAAACCGGGAAGCGATAGATATCGTGGTGATGCCCATGCGCTTTGTAGAAAACCCGGCCATACAAGTACTCATGGTAGGTGTGAATCAGATCGTGCAAGATTCGGCGAGGCACACTGAAACGCCGTTGATTGTGACCATAACGGTGACGTGAGTCATACCGGTGGTTACGTCCACGATCGTATCTGTAGCCGTCGCGGTGGTTGTCGTAACGGTAGCGATCATGTTGGCGATTGTGACGACGATCGTAGCGATGCCGATCATTGTCATACCGATGACGGTCGCGATTGTTGCGATAGCGGTCCCGATCGCGATGCCCCCGATGGTCATCCCGACGATCGTTGTAACCGCGACGATGCCCGTCACGCCGACGCCGATCATCGTTTGAATCGTAGCGCTTCTCGCCTCGGTGTCGATCACCGCGAGCCCGATCGCGCTGGTGCCGATCTTCTCCCTTTCGATGTTCGACGTAGGCTTTTCCAGATTCGCTCTTGGCTTCCGCCGCAGCGGTGCCTGGGATGGCAAGAAAAGTGAGAAGAAAGGCTCCGGCCAATAACCGTGGTGATTTTCCGAAGTACGGCAGTGTGGATCTCTGGGCTGTTGTTTCTTTCATGGCTGACCTCCTACCCGTTCCTATTGCGAAAGTCGGGCCAACTCTGGAAAGAATGCCGAGAATTCAGCTAAGACTTTGATAACAATACGTTTATTGGATCCCTCAGAAACCATCATAACTATTGCACTGTCCCTAAAAGGGGACAGTACCGCCGCGACTCGCCCCTAGGGCAGACCGCCTTACCCCCCGAAGCCAGCGGCCCAGACTCAAATGGGGTCGAGGCAAGTGGCCTCGAATCCAACCGACAATCGACCAAGGGCGCTCATGATCGCCGAGATATGCCCAATACCGCCGCCGAAGTCGAACTCGATCGACCCAAACTCGGTAGAAACCCCGGTCAGCAACAGGCTCGAAGGAACCTCGAACGCAAAGTTGTTCGAGGGAAAGCTCAAATCAAACAAGGAATCGCCACCAGAGAGATCAAAAGGCGAATAGGCGAAGGCCTGCCCCTCATAGGGTAGGTCAGGCTGGAACCACACGTTGAACACGGTGCCAGAGTCGAAGAGCAGGGCGCTATCCAGAAAACGAATACTGAACCGTGCACAGAGATCATTGCCGTTACTGGCCGGATCTATGTTCAGCAGACGCGAGCCACTGGCGAAGTTTCCGTCGTCGTCGATTCGGAAATAGTCACCGTGAATCGCCGCAGGTCCACCTACCGTCTCGAAAACTATATAGCCCCGCGCAACACCATCTCCGTCAATCGCGAGCTGTTGGATGTTGCTCCGGACGTCGATGGTCTGGATCTGTTTCGGCATCAGGCTCAGCGACTGAGTGAATCGTGGCGTGGGTGGAGACATTGGATCGTAAGCCGTGTCAGCGTCGTAATACTTGGCATCAACCGAGATCGAGCTCCCAGACTCGTTCAGGATTGCAAAAAACGTCGTAGGGCCGCCTGTCGAGGTGGTGTCGACGACGTAAAGGGGCAACAGCAGTCGCGACGCGGTTGTCCCAGCCTTGTTGAGAATCAGCGAGCCGCTCTGCGGAGCCGACAGTTGCTGCGGTCCAGAAATCTCATTGTTGCCCGTCTCTACCACCTGCGCCGCTGCTGATCGTACGAGTCCACTGACCAGCATCAGGGCTATCACCAACTTCACCACAACGCCTGAAAATCGCCAGCTCAAGTCTCTGTCCTCCAAGGTGCGTTTTTTCGATCATAGGACCTTATCAATATGACGTTCTATCATAAACTGGATGCTTCTACGAGCCTTCGGCAAGTGTTAGCATCTCCTAACGCTGTATCTCGCTAGCGTCGCCCCGCACGGTTATCAAGAAGCAACGCCGCTGGAAGCAAGGCCGCAGTATGCAGGGCCACAGGAAAACATGTCCGCCGAAACACGTTGGCCGGAAACTAGTCGCCGACGGACCCTGACTCAATTTTTGCCCACTGGAGGACTCAACAATGAAACAACCTGTTCGCGTGGCCGTTACTGGCGCAGCAGGCCAGATCGGATATTCCCTCACGTTCCGGATCGCTTCGGGCCAGTTGCTCGGACCGGACCAACCTGTCAGCCTGCATCTTCTCGAGATTACGCCTGCGCTCGGTGCGCTCGAGGGCGTCGTCATGGAGCTGAGAGACTGTGCCTTCCCGCTCCTTCACGACATCGTCACCTCAGACAAGGCTG
>JAJCXO010000037.1 GCA_029263395.1 Acidobacteriota bacterium
CTCGTCCACAACAACCGGTATGAGCTGCCCGAGGGCGGCGGAGTCTCCCTGATTCCAATCGAACAGCAGGCCGGTGATGGGCCGCGACCCGCAGGGTTTGGCAGCAACAGGTTCGGCAGCAACAGGTTCGGCCGCAACGGGTCCGGCCGCAACGGGTCCGGCCGCGACGGGTCCAGCCTCGAAAGCACCAGCGCGGACGCCCTTTGGAGACGTACCCTTTGAAGACATACCCTTTGGAGACGTGCGCATCGGTTTAGTGCCAGGCTTCAACGTTGTCGATGTGGATCGTGCCCGAGCCGCTCACCGGCACCCAGATCCCACCGAGACGGAACGACTCCAGGCGGTGCACGCTGTTGAGTCCCAACACTTGGGCCGCCAGCGAGCCGTCGACCCACAGCCGGAGATACCCGTTGGCAGCATTCACATCGCTGGCTGCACGCCTCTGTAATGCGACGGTGCGTGGGCCGTTCGCGAGCGGAACCCAAGCGGTGGCCGCGAGCTGACTCCAATTGTCACCCAGTCTCTGTTCGGCGCGCAGCTCCGTTTGGCCGCTGAACTGGCGTAACTTGAGCCTCAGAACCTCGTCACCTTGGGGTCTGTCGGTGGTGGCGCCGCCGACCAGGATGACACTGGCGCCGTTGGCCAGGGAGACGGTGTGAGGGTCGAGCCTAAACCGCAGGTTGAAGCTCTCAGAGGCCTGCAGAGCGGTGTGATGTAAGAAGCCGTAAGGTGGGCTCGAGCCCGCGATCGCGCTGAGATCAACCGCCAAACCCAAGGATCCGCCGAGGGCTGCCGAGGAGGTGACCTGCGGCAGCTGGGAGCCATGAGCGATCCAAGGTCCGGACGTCGAGCATTCGAAGGTATCGATCAGCCCAGGGCTTGGCGAGGGTGGACCCGACTCGGGATCCCGATCACCGATGCCGAGCTCATCGAGCTCGAGCCGCGGACCGACATCAACCGCCGGATCCTTCAGCCCAACATGGATTGCAGACAAGCTGTCGATCGAATGATCCAGGCCGGAAATGGCGCCCGCGAAGAGACCATCCATCGTCAAGAACAGTCCGGCCCCTTCACCTTCATCGTGCCACCAGCCCAACTGCAGCCGCGCGTTGTGTGCACCGAGCTCTACCCCCGGCGTGTCGTGGGGCACACCGGCCGCATCCCAGGTCCGGGCGCTGAGCCACGGCGGGTCGGGGGCCCGGCTTTCGAGACGAAGTTGCAGCGCTTGCTCTCCCGACTCTCGGTCGGCGCTGAACAACACTACGCTGCCGGAGAAACTCTGGGTTGCGATGGCGGCTCCTGAGATTCCTATCTCGAAGCAATCATCGGCGGTACCGTGACTCAGATCGAACCGACAGCTGGGCGGCCACCGAGAACCGCCTGATACATCGACCTCGGCGGCGAGGGTCAGGAATGCCGGCTGCACGTCTCCCGCCGCGATCTCCAGGCCCTGGGTACCCGAGATCGCTGCTGCCTCCGAGACACCGAGCTTGCCGGCAGGATCCTGCACCGTCCAACCACAGTGAGTGAGCGAGTCTTCAAAACCTTCGGACCACGTCGAGAGGGTCGCGAGGTCGGCAACCAACTGTGCGAACCCGGTTTGAACTTGGGTCTCGTCGAGATAACTGAAGGTCAGACGGTCGCGTCGCAAGGACCAAAAGTTATCCCCTGGGACGTAGCAGATCTGGCCGTTGATCACTTCCGCCACCCCGTGCACCGGTGAATCCACTAGGTGCAGACTCAATGAGCCCGGCAGTTGACTCGCATCCTCTACGGCCGCAAAGCAGGTGCCCGAAGTCTCGAGGCGAATGGGCACGAGGAGGTGACTGGGGCAGGTTTGAGCTGCGGACGGCAGCGCTCCGAGCATCGATGTCAACAGCAGCAACCACAGCATCGACCGAGCTCGAATAGGGCGCACTCGCAGGACCTCGGGGGCAGAAGGCTGGCCAGGGGGAGTTGGGTCGTGTAAAGCTTGATTTGCAACGCCGTGAGGGTCGATCGATTGCATGATGATCTCCTTGGAATGTATTGAATGCGATGCCTTCGGCTCTTAGATGGCTGCCAAGAGTCGCCACCAGGGTTGGCAGGGCGCAAGCAGCCGTGCTGACCATTAGGCGAGAATGGATGCCCACAGAGATCACGCGATATGGCAAATCTTGATTCCGAAGGCCAGCACTCACGGGCCCAGCCATCGCCTGCCGCCGAACGCTGGCGCCAAGTGCGCTCGATTCTCGAAGGTGTGCTGGCGCGAACCGGGAGCGAACGTCAGGCAGCGCTAGAGCGTGGCTGTGGTGATGATGCCGAGCTACGCCAGGAGGTGGAGTCTTTGGTCGCCGCACACGACACCGCTGGCACCTTCATCGACCGACCTATCGCCACGCTTTCAGACCCGGAAGAGGAGGTCGGCGAAAGCGTCGGCGAGGTCGTCGGCGCTTACCGTCTCGATCGACTGCTGGCTCGCGGCGGCATGGGCACCGTTTACCTGGCGAACCGCGCAGACGGTGATTTCTGCCAGCGGGTGGCGCTGAAGATCCTCAAACGGGGTATGGACACCGACGAAATCGTTCGCCGGTTCGCAGCTGAACGCCAGATTTTGGCAGATCTCGAGCATCCCTACATCGCACGGTTGATCGATGGCGGCAGTACCCCGGGGGGCAGACCCTTCCTGGTGATGGAATATGTCGACGGCGAGCCGATCGACCACTACTGCGATACTCGAAAGCTATCGATCAGAGCTCGGATACGACTGTTTCTCGCGGTCTGCCGGGCAGTCCACTATGCCCATCAACATCTGATCGTGCATCGAGATCTCAAGCCCAGCAACATCTTGGTGCAGGCTAACGGCGAGCCGAAGCTGCTGGATTTTGGTATCGCTAAGATTTTAGCGCCGCAACCCTTTCCATGCACCGTACCGGTCACTGCCCCCGGGTTCGCGCCGTTGACACCCGAGTACGCCAGTCCAGAGCAGGTCTTGGGGGAGCGGATCACCACCGCCAGCGATGTCTATTCCCTAGGAGTGCTGCTTTACAGGCTGCTCACCGGCCAGGGGCCATACGGACGGACCGGCCGCGGACCCGGCCAGATCATCAAGGCGGTCTGTGAGGCACCGGCTGAAAAACCGTCACACGTCGCCGTCGGCCGGCTGATCGACACCACAGATCACGGCAGAGCAGCGGCTCTCGAGGCGGCCAGCGCAGCCCGCGGCTGCGACCCGAGGAAACTCGGACGGCAACTTGCCGGCGACTTGGACACGATCCTGCTCGGCGCCCTTCGTAAGGAGCCGGAGCGTCGTTATGCCACCGTGATCAGCCTCTCCCAGGACCTGGAGCAATATCTCGCTGGGCGGCCGATCAGCGCTCGGCGGGAGTCGCTTGGCTACCAGTTGGGCAAGCTGATCGGTCGCCACAAGGTAGCTGCGTGTGGCGTCACGATCGCTGCGGTCGCCTTGCTGACACTTGTTTCGGCCTTGTGGCACCAACGCAGTCAGCTGCTTCACGAGCAGCACGTCTCCACTCAGGTCACCGAATTTCTGGTTGAACTGTTCCGGGCCCCGGACCCCTTCGAGGGGTCGGGGGAGCAAACCACTGTCCGTTCGGTTTTGCAGGGAGGGGTGGAACGTCTCGAGCACGATCTTGCGAACGCCCCTGAGGTCCGTTCCGAGTTGCTCGAAGCGTTGGGCCGGTCCTACCTCAATCTGGCGCTCTACGACGAATCGCGCACCCTGCTGCAAGACGCCTACGAGTTGCGCCGCGAGCTGTACGGCGAGAATCGCTTAGAGGTGGCTGCCAGCCTCCATTTACTGGGTGATCTCGAGGTGCAAACCGGCCGGTTCGCCGCCGCTGAAGAGCGCTATCGGCAAGCTCTCGAGCTGCGCCGGGCAACGTTGGACAAGACCGATCCTGCAATACTCGAAAGTCTCCATGGACTGGCAGTTGCCTTGGACGAGCTCGATCAGCGGAAACCTGCCGAGGACGCCTACCGTGAAGCCTTGGTGCTGGCGAGACAAGCCGGCCGGCCGCTAGACTTGGCGCGCCTGTTGGACCATTTTTCGGACTTCTTGCGCGAAGCCGACGACTACGACGGGGCGCGGAAGATCGCCCAAGAGGCCCTGGAGATCCATCGCCAACATTGGGGCCCGGAGCATCCCGCGGTCGCCGACGGACTGAATCACCTAGCACTGATCGAGAAACACAGCGATCCGCAGCGTGCGGAGAGTTACCTGCTGCAGGCCGAGTCGATACAGCGCCGAGCCTTCACTCGCCCCCACGCCCATCTGGCGCTGACTCTGACCAACCTCGGCAACCTGATGAGCGAAGCGGGGCGTTTGGAGGATGCAGAGAAACGTTTCCGCGAGGCGGCGTCCATCCAGGCGGAGGTTTATGGCGGCCCCCATCCGAGATGGGCAACCACTCTCGATCTGTTGGCTGGCGTCCAGGCCAACCGGAGCGATCTCGAAGGCGCCATCACAAGGCGACGGGAGGTTTTGGCGATGCGTCAGGGGCTCTTCGGCCCCGACCACATCGCGACAGCGCGCAGCTGTAACAACTTGGCCAAGCTGCTGGCGGCGCGAGGAGACTTTGAGGAAGCTTTGAACCTTTACCGGCGAAGCTTACAAATCGTCAACCAACTGTTCGGGGCAAAACATCGGCACGTGGCGGTTCTGGTCAACAACCTGGGAGAGATCTACGCTGCTCGAGGAGAGACCGAGCAAGCCGAACATCTGTTCGAGCAAGCCCTTGCAACCCTGCGAGAGACTGTCGCAGAGGACAGCCACCTACTGGTCGCTGTGCAGTCGAACCTCGGCAACTTGCAACGTCGGCAAGGAAACCTCGTTGCCGCGGGCGATACCCTCGAACAGGCTTTGCGGATTGCCGAAACCCGCTGGTCCGCTGACAGCGCCCGGGCCTCGGAAGTCGAGATCGTGTATGCGGCGCTGCTCAATGACCGTGGCGAGCATTCGGTCGCCGAGCGGCGGGCGCGCCATGCCCTGAAGGTTCTGCGAGAATTTCGCCCTGATACGGATGCCTGGATCGCTGTCGCCCGGCTGCAAGTCGGACGCAGCTTGATCGGACAAGGACAAGAACTACCGCAAGAATTGTCGATGAGCGACACCCAGCGGGTGCTCAGCGCCCAGCAGGGATTGATGAAGATCTGGACTGCCGAGCAGTTGTTACCCACTGACAGGGTCGAAGCGACCGAACCCGGAGGACGGATTGGATAAGGCGCAAGCCCACGACGTGACGGCGATGCTCCAACAGTGGAACCGAGGACAACCCGAAGTCCTGGAGCAACTGCTGCCGCTGCTGATGCGCGACCTGCGCAACTTGGCATGGCACTACCTCCAAGCAGAGCGCGGCGACCACACCTTGCAACCCACCGCCTTGGTCAACGAGCTCTACATGAAGCTGGTCGATCGTCAACGGGCGAATTGGCGCGACCGTTCGCACTTTTTGGCTTTTGCTGCACAGACCATGCGTCGGATCCTGGTAGACCATGCCCGCGGTTTACGGACGGCCAAACGCGGCCGCGGCATCCGGGCCATTTCCCTAGATCAGGCATTGGTCCAGGCTCACCAGCGTGACATTGATCTCATTGCCCTCGACGACGCCTTGGAGACGTTGAAGGGTCTCGATGCACGGCAAAGCCAATTGATCGAGCTCCGCTTCTTCGGTGGCTTGTCCACGGTCGAAGCTGCCGAAGTGTTAGGCGTCGGGACCGCCACGGTTGTGCGAGACTGGGCATCCGCCAAAGCCTGGTTATTTCGCGAGCTGAGTCGTTGAGCCTCCCCTGGCTTCTGGGGGGCTCGTGTTATCCGAACAGCGGCAGGCGCCCGCTACTCCAGAGCCCGGAAGAGCTCGGTCTCGCGAGCCAGCGAAGAGTGCTTGTCTGCGACCAGGGAGAAGACAGCTCGGAAATCGGTGGTGACCGGTAGATCGCGACCCTCATAAGAGATGGTCACGGGACAGGCTCGGAAAGTTGCCGTGCTGGCAGTCAGTCTGACCGTCGAGCTTCAGGACGTCGCCGCGAACTGCACTGCGAGGCTTAATCCACAGGCGGTCGACATGAGGGGGCCGGCGACGGTGACGTTCTTCGTGCAATGTATATGAAGGTGAGAAAACTCGGACGCGAGGCGGAGCGGGGTGTCCTATGGGCACGTAATTTTGATGGAGGAAATCTTGTCACCCTTACTCGACCAGTTGGTTCGGTAGTACCCACCGCTCGAACGCTTGAGGTCGTTGTCATAACCGAACGTGCCACTCCCAGAGCCGGTTATCGTGATGGTAGAGGACCCATATCCGCTATTGTTGTATGCCGTCATCGTACATCCCGGGCGGATACAGTAAGATATTGCGCTGGCTTTGTCGCCAAAATCGATCGTGCTGTTGTGAAGATATTTGAAGTCTTCCCGATCGCTATTGTATTCGGTGATCGTAATGTTTCGGTCACCATCCATATGATCATCGTCATACAGTGTGGCCCAGCTGCTAGTCCCACAGTCGCCATAGCCGCTGTCGATGGTTCTAACATTTTTGTTCCTGAACTCGGTGATCGGAGCCAAGTTCGAACTCGGGCCTTTGTCGTCGTCATGGGCGCTCGCCAAGAGAATCAACTCGCCATGGGTGTTGCCGCTGGCGCCGTTGGCGACGTAGAAGCCGGCCGCCGCCGCAAGATCACACATCCTGGAGCCCGTATTTTCCCAGTTGGTACAGTAGATGTGCCGCTTGCCTTGATAGCTCAGGGTCGGAGCGCCATAAAGGTGACCGCTGGAGTTGTAGCCTAGCCCTGAAACTCGATACAAAAACATGTAGTCGCTCTGTAGCACTCCCCGTTGGGTACCGGCTACAAATAGCGTGTCATCGTCCTGTCGGATCAAGTTCAACGCCTGGTGGGCTCCGGTTCCGGTTTCCCAGCCATTGGATTGATTGGTTGGTGTCGTGTAGGTGCGCCAGCCACCGGTTGCGGTCATGGTGTAGCCCGACAGCTCAAATTGGCGAAAGGCCACTTTTTTGTTGCCGTTGGCGAACACCATGACCGTATAGAGGTTGTCGCTGTCTTCGATGATGCCGGCCGCACCAGCCGTCGAATAGCCGATACCTAACGAGTCTTGCCCGGATTGACCATCAGCAGTAATGTCGATGGCGATCGGCCAGTAGGTATTGTGAACGTAATAAAGGTAAACCCTCGCGCTGTTACCGTGGGTGCCTCCACTGCATGCTTCCGCGGCTACGGCAAGTACCTTCCCGGCAGCCTGCAAGCCGCCAAAGTGATCACACGTGCTGTTTTTGGTGTCTTCCCAATAAGTATAGGCAGAGCCTGAGGGGTGGGTACCGTGGGTGTTGGTCGCGCTCTTGGCCCACAAATTGTGATTCATCTGTCTCGTGCCATGTTCACCAGAGATGTAGACACCCAACACGGCTGGGGGTGATCCAGAGTCGCCACTCTTACTCAAGAAGAACGCGGAATTGAGCGTTGGATGTCGATTGATACCTTGGTAATGCTTGAATACATTCGGGTCGATGGATCCCCGGGTGAAGCCGGACGGGGTGCCGTGGTCATTGATGCTGAAGAACTGCCCAGGCACATTCTTCACCTTCGACGTGATGGGGCTGATTGCTGGTGATTGGGCAAAGGAGGTCGCCGGTAGAGCAAGGCACAAAACGGTCATCAAACAGGACCATCGATATGTGTAACTCTTCATGGATTTGTTCTTTCTTTCCTTGTGGAGGCTTTATATTCGACGCACCTCGTCGAGGTGGAAGTCGGTCGCTGAATCAGACTACAAGTAGGAGTACGTCGAGAGCGGTTCTTTCCCGCCATATCTGTTGGCCGGGTACGAAGCTTGATGCCGCCCCACCTGTGACTGGTTGCCAGCCACAGGTGCCCGACACTGAGCCAACCGGCGGTGTCCAAACAGGCGACCGAGGCTGGGGTTTCACCTTCACTTCGGTGGCGGAGAGTCAGCTCGTCAACGTCCAGGCCCTTTACGCGTCCTGTAGCAACCGTGGGTTGGATCGCCGAACCAAGTAGGTGCCATGAACTCGGGATCCGCCGTCTCCCCGGCCGCACTCAGAAAGCGGTCGGGGTGTTGCTGGGGTGGCGGTGGGCACTCTAATCCCCCTGCTGGCGCCACGCATATCCGGTCCCCGTCCAGTAGATGACGCCACTCGCAGACTCGATTTTGATCACCATGAGCGCATCCCATTTGAGGGCGGGTGGCGCTGCGTCTTCATCGGCGGTCTGGCCAACCGACCCTCGTGGATGAACGTACCAGGCATCCATCCAGGAAAAGTCGTCTCCGCCATTGCCGATAGCTGTGCCGGCCCCGAGCACAAAATGATGATGCGTGTCACCGTGAATAATGAATATGCCCTTTTTATCCGTGGCCTTTTCTTGCACGAGAACAGCAATGTCACTCGAACCATCGCCGTTGAAGTCTGCCCGCAAATAGTAGGGATTTAGCCAGGCCATTAGGGAATAGGGCTGGTGTGCTGGTTCCGCGCCCAAGTAGTTGCGGAGTTCCTGCGGCAGGCTGTCAGCCAGAGGAGAGCCTAGGTCGCTCCACTCGGCCGACCAACCAGGCGAAGCGAAGAGAATCAAAACGAATAGAAGCTTATACATGCGTCACCTCAACTCTCGGGTTCCGGCTGTTGTGCCTTGTTGCGTTTCGGTCGCTCGCTCGTGTCACTCGCTGTTCGAGTCTACGATGTTCATCGCGAAGAAGTTTGAGAGCAGGTCAGTTTGCCGCGCTGCCGTAAGAGTAGGCGAGGGGCTCGCGGGTATGAGATATTTCCACCATGAAAAAGCAAATCGCTCTCATGCTCTTGATGCTGCCTGTAGCCTTCTTCTCTACAGTCACAACGGTCTTCGCGGCCGCCGCCAGCGCAGCTAAGGTCTTTCCCTCCGAAGACGACCAGAACTTCGCAATTTATACGATGAGCAATGACACCATCTCGGTGATCCTGAACGACGTCAGGTATCCGCTTGATGACTTCGACTTCCCCTTTGGAACGACGCATCTCAACAATCTCTACATCGGTTTGTATGACGGCTTGACCGGTTACTACTTCAACGACTTCGTGCAAGGCGGCAATTCGCCTTTGGTTTTGATCGGCGGAGTGGTCGAAGCCGGAACGGCTCCTGATCAAACGGTGATGATGACCTTTGCGGACACGGATCCGCCAACTCGTTTCACGATCGAGCTTTTCGTCGAAATGCTCGGCGACGGCACCCACGGGATCCGCGCGACCGCGACCATCACGAACTTATTGATGGGGCAGTCTTTGGCAAACGCCAAGTTCTATGTGTTTTCGGACATCCTTGTCTCGGCGGGAGACGGCGGTGACGTCACGGCTTATGACAGCACTAGCGGTATCTTCTATGGCTACGACGACATCAATTCGCCCAACACTTGGTTTGGGGTTCACGGCAACGGCCGCTATCCGCTGCATTACGAGGGGCATGCCTACGAAGGTCCAGTGGGGCTAGCGCCGTACCATGCCGCATTGGTCGCCGGCACCAATCTCACCGACATCGTCGAAAGCACACCCCAAGATCAAGTTGCGGGTTGGAATTGGGATCTGGGCACGATCACCGATACGGCGCCGGTCGGATTTGCGATCGCCGCCCATAGTGATCTCGCGTCGATGATCGAAGCCCTGGAAGCCTCGATTCCAGAAGGGATGCATTCGATTTTCGCGGATGGGTTCGAGAGTGGCGACACGTCCGCTTGGACCAACTGATCGGCGGCCTTGATTCGACGACCGGGGCTCAGCTGCAGTGCTGGCCAAGCGCTCGGACGAAACGCTCCTCATCGTCGAAAGTAAGGGCGATCGATTCCACCTGCCGGCGCCGGTCGTACATGCCTAGAATTTGCACCGGCCGCGATAGCTCGAGCACCAGGCGAGGCGCTCCGAAAACCACGGCGTCCGTCGGGTGCATCGGTCAGGTAGGTGCGATTGCGGCGCTGCCCGTTTTTCTTGTGGTTTCCCGGTTAAGGGTTGCGCCCTGCTTTGTCGCCTCTCCTTCAAACCAGAACACGCGCCGCAGTTGAGCGGTGCGGCGTAGACAAGGAGAGACCCATGCGTAAGCACCCTTCCATCGTTGTGATCCTCGCGTTCGGTTGCCTGATCGCTGGCTCGGCATCAGCCGCGTCGAACAGCAGCTGCACAACCTGTGACTATCCCCACGACAACTTGTATGAGTACTTTTCCTCCAACACTCAGATGACTGCGAACGCTGCCTCCCTGGCGTGCTCCAGCCAACTCGCCAACGTTCCCTTCGGCTTCGACGTCAACGGATTTGTCATCTTTGGGGTCGGTACGCCGTCCAGTACCGGAGCACAAAAATTTACCTGCTACGCTTGCGTCAGCGGTGAGATTCCGGATCCTTTCGATGAAAACCTGAGTCCGAGCAACAATTTGGCGCTCGAGAACGCGGCTTCGATTGCCCAGAACGTCTATGAAGGCGAAGCGACGAATGCCCGTCGCGTCTATTCTTTTAATGCCGAGACTGAGGAGGCTGGTGCCAGCTTCATGTTCACTCTTTCGGGCGTGCCGTTTTTCGAAGGTGGCGTCGGTATCGTCGATGTTGATCCCGAGGATGGTTCGTGTATTCGCCTCCACCCCATCAATTGCGAAGAGCGCTGAGCGCTGAGCGCGATTTATTGATGAGTAATGGGAGCCACAAATTGCGGACTCTTCCACGAGTCGTGAGGCGCCTGGGGTTCTCTAGTGCCTGGATCGTCGCCGTGTTGATGGCGGCGACCCGGGCCGCGGAGGCGGAGCCGCCACCGGTGACGTTTGAGCTCGAAGACGAGACCGGCGTAATCTCGGAGCTGGAGGTTGGTCGGTCGCTCTTCTTGCGCGCCGGGGAGCTCAGCGATCGACTCGACATTGTTGTCACACTGGTCGACGAGAATGAGACCGATGTCCTTCTTGCTGCTCGGCTCGATGCTTCCGGTCGACACGAGGCAATCTTGCTCTGGGGTGCCACGGGTATCGTGGGCTGTGATTGTGGCAGCAAGGTCGGGTCGCACGCCTATGCTCGATTCGAGCATGCTCTCGAAGAGCTTGTCGGCCGTAGTTTGCTGGTCGAGTTGCGGCACGCCTCCGGGGAGGTGGTGGCCGAGCAATCTGTGGACCTGGTTGAGCCCCTGAGACCCATCGCTTATACCGCTGACGCTTCGGGCTGCCCTCGCTTCACTTTCGGCGACAGCGAGGATCTTTATGTGTTTGTCCGTGGTGGTGAGCTGGGAGAAGAGGTGTGGAGTCGTCTTTTTCTCGACGGCACAACGCTGCCCAAAGATGTGAGGGGAGAAACCTGGCAGGATGAGGTCTTCGCGTTGACACCGCCGGAGACTCGGCTGCTGTTATGGCGCGCCGAGGACAGTTTTCATGGCGACCTGGTGCCATCGATCATCAGCTCGGGTTGGCCGTTCAATGTGAGTGTGCTGCTCGAGGATGGCATCAACTCGGGAGTGGTGGTGCAGGATCATTCGTGCCCGCTGCCCCCGCCGTAGGGAACCGGAGCCGACACTCGGCGAGCTTGCGGTGGGCGGCGGCGGTGGCGCTATGCGCTTCACCGAGCAGCTGCCGTCGCAACTGATAGGCACGGTGCAGCCACGTTTCCGCCTCGGGCTCATCAGCGCGCAGCAGCAATGAGCCGAGCTGCAGGTAGGCAAAGGTCGCGTCGAAGGTTTCGGCGCGGCCTGATGTCTCCAGTCGGCGGATGACCTCACGATAAAGGGGCTCGGCTCGTCCAGGCTGGTCCCGACTCCAGGCCAGGTCGGCGACCCCGAGCAACGCCATGGTGGTGTGAGGATGTTGATCGCCCAGTTCTCGGCGGCGGATCTCGAGCGCTTCAGTGTACAAAGGTTCAGCGTCGTCGAGTTCGCCACCTTGATGGTGGAAACGAGCCAGGCCATAGAGAGCGTCGGCGACGGCGGGGTGGTTCTGGCCGTGAATCCTGCGGCGCACGGCCACGGATTCGGTCAGGTGGTCGAGAGCCTTGTTGCGATGGCCGAGTCGACGCTCGGCTACTGCCAGATTCTGCAGAGCCACGGCGACGTGCGGGTGATCGGGGCCAAAAATGGCTCGCTGCCCTTCGAGGACCCGGGTGTAAAGCCGGGCCGCGGAGGCATTGTCGTCACGGAAGAGGGCCACCGCCGCCAGATCTCCGAGGGTAGTCAATGAGGTTGGATGAGACGGTCCCAGCCGCTGATGGCGAAACTCCAACACCGATTGCAGGATTTGCTCGGAGGTTTCGAGATCGCCGGATTTCATGAGCGCCTGGGCCAGACGATGGCGGGACTCAGCGATCTCGAGAGATGCTTCGGTACCGTCTTCGAGGTGCATTCGCAGTGCTTGGCGAAACAGTGAGGCCGCCGCGGCATGTTCCGCCGCGTGCAGCTTGGTGACACCCAGACTGTGGACCAGCCGGGCCAAGCTGGCGCCTCCATGACCAACCTCTTGACGATGCTGTCGAATGTCGCGTTCGAGCTGCTCGGCCGCGGCTTGGAAATCGCCCTGGTCGATCTGCGATTCAGCGAGCAGGCTGCGGGTTCGCCAGGGTATGAAATGTTCACGAGGAAGCTCGGAGACCGCTCCCTCGAGCGACCGTTTGAGCAGCGCCTCGGCTTTTGCAGGCGAGCCCACGTTGAGGTAAACCTCGCCGAACGTTGCGGCCAGGTAGGCGGCTAGCTCGGGGTCGGCCTCGGAGCTGTTCAGGGTGCTGGTGCTGCGGTCGATCAGTTCGCGAACCGAGATGGTTTCGCCCTGCGCTTGCCCCGGATCAGCGAGTCGAAACGTGCTGACGAAACTCTCGATCAGCTGCCGAGATCGTTGTTGTTCACGGGTGAGATCCGCCAAGTGCGCCTCGGCGGTGGACTGCGCTTGCTGTGTGCGGTGCAGCGACCACGATGTCGCCACGAGTCCCCAACTCAAGGCAGCAACGACGATCACCGCAGCGCTGGCTACCAGCCGATAGCGACGGAGGAAAAGCCCGAGACGATATCCAGCACTGGGCTGTCGTACGCTCACCAGCCGGTGGGCCAGATGTCGACGCAAATCGTTCGCCAGCTCCCGCACGGAGCTGTAACGCTCCTCTCTGTCGATCGCCATCGCCGCGGCCACGATGGCATCGAGATCGCCCCGCAGTCGGCTGGCCCAGGGCTGTTCCTCCGTAGCAGCGGCCATGGAAACCGGGAGTGGATCGAGCAGAGCAGACCTCAGTTCTGTCGGTGAGGCGTTCGTTGACATGACGTAGGGCGGGCGGCCAGAGAGCAGCCGATAAAGCACAACGCCGAGGGAGTAGACGTCGGTGGCGGTGGTCAGCGGCTCGCCAGCGATCTGCTCGGGGCTGGCGAAGTCTGGAGTGAAGAGCGGCCGCCGCGGACTCGCAGCGAGTGGGGCTCCGGAGCGTTGAGTCTCGGAGAGGTGACCTTCGAGGAAACGCGCGATGCCGAAGTCGAGCAACTTGGCGACGCCGTCCTCTGTAACCAGAATATTCGAGGGTTTGATGTCCCGGTGAATGATCAGGCTGCCATGGGCGTAGGCGACGGCGGAGCACACCTGGAGGAAAAGCTCGAGGCGGGCTTCGAGACCAAGAGTGCGGCAATGGCGGTCGATCGACGAGCCGTCAACATATTCCATCGCCAGATAAGGCTGTTGTGCCGGACCGCTGCCGCCGTCATAGAGGCGGGCGATGTTCGGGTGCTCGAGGCGAGCCAAAATCTGGCGCTCGAGCCGAAGATCTTCGAGCAAACGTTGGGTACTCAGATCACGCCGCACCACTTTGACCGCAACTCTCCGCTCGAATTGACCATCATCGCGTTCGGCTAGGTAAACCGTCCCCAGGCCTCCGCGGCCGATCTCCTGGAGCAGGCGATAGGGGCCGAATCTCACGGTCTCGTCGATGGCAGTAGCTGCCTCGTCGATGGCAGCAGCAGGAGCTGTCGAGGTGTCCGTGTCCGCGGTAGCAGCAATCAGCGGGAAGGCTTCGGGCTGGGCGAGACGAGAGGACTCGTGGCCCAGAGATAGCAGAGCTTCGGCCACGGCATCATCCCCGCGAGCCTCGCAAGCGAGTAGCGCTTCGACTTCGCGGCGTAGCTCGTCCTCTACCTCTTCGCTGTCGAAGAGCTCGGACCGCCGTTCGGGAGAGAGCTCGAGCGCCCGGTGGAAGAGCAGTTCCAGCCGCTGCCAGCTGTCCTGCGATCTGGCGTTCATGGTTCAAGCCGAGGTCGGCGGCCGCAGCTGCTTGGACAACCAGGCTCGGGCGAGGCGCAGATCCCGTTCGACACTCGCCACTGACACTTGCAGAACTTCGCCAATCTCTGCGTTGCTCAGCCCCGCAAAATAGCGCAGTTCTACGGCCTTCGCCTTGCGAGGATCCTGAGCTTCGAGCGCCGCCAGCGCCTCGTCCACCTCAGTCAGGCAAGGGGGATCGGTCTGGGCGCCGTCGCCGTCGAAACCGGTCAGGCTCAGCGGTCGGAGGCCACCGCCCCGTTTGACCCGCTTGCGCGCCCTGGCGACGTCAACCAAGATGCGTCGCATCACCCCTGCAGCTACCCCGAAGAAGTGCACACGTCCGTGCCATTCGAGGTTCAAATCAACCAGACGCAAGTAGGCTTCGTGCACTAGGGCCGTGGGTTGCAGTGTCAGAGCCTCGGACTCTCTTCGCAAGTGACGATCAGCGAGCAACCGCAGCTCATCGTAAATCAACGGCACGAGCTGATCCATGGCCTCTGCGTCGCCCCGCCGCCATTCGCGTAGAAGTCGAGTGACCTCACCCGTCTCGTCTCCGTCCAGGATCACCTCTGTGGTCATGATTAGAGCTTACCAGGTTGGCGTTTTTCAAAGATCGGGGACGGGGCCGTCTGGAACAGCCCGTCTTGGAAATCAGCCTCTTCGATGAAGGAGTTGTGCGCAGTTCTTCGCACCTGTCACAATCTTCCACCAGGGTCCCTTGCAAGTCGTCTCAACGATAAAAAATGGCCCCCCTGGGGCTGTTGCTTCCTTCATCCTTAACATCTCGGATTCTTCTGAAGAATCTTCGTGATGGCGTTCTGTGATGCCGTTCTGATGGTGCAGAGCTAGCCGGAGTCGACGTTATGCTCGAGGTTAAGAAGCTCGATTTCACCTATCCCGGCGCGGCTCAACCGGCGATTTCTGGTCTCGGTTTTGAGGTTCGAGAAGGTGAAGTTTTTGGTCTTTTGGGGCCGAGTGGGGCCGGCAAAAGCACAACACAAGGTGTACTGATCGGTCTGCTCGAGGGCTGGCGGGGCAGCGTCGAAGCGATGGGACGTCCGCTGTCGCAGTGGGGTGCCGATTATTACGAGCACGTCGGGGTGTCGTTCGAGATGCCGAATCATTTTCTCAAGCTGACCGCGCGCGAGAATCTCGACTACTTCCGGTCGTTATACGCATCGGAAACCTTTCGTGCCGAGGAGGTGCTCGAGCAGGTAGGGCTGGCAAACAGCGTTGACGTTCGAGTGTCTGAGTTCAGCAAGGGGATGAAGAACCGCCTGACCTTTGCTCGCAGCTTTCTGCATCGGCCCAAGTTGTGGTTTCTCGACGAACCCACCGCCGGCCTCGATCCGGTAAACGCGCGGAACATCCGCAACATTGTGCGGCAGCGTCAGGCGGAAGGGACCACCGTGGTGCTCACCACCCACAACATGCAGCTCGCCGACGATTTGTGCGACCGGGTGGGCTTCATTGTCGACGGCCAGCTGCGGGTTGTCGAGGCCCCCGAGGTGCTCAAGCGTCGTTATGGTCGTCGTGCGGTGCGGGTCACCACCGAAACCGCTACCGGTGCGCAAGACCACGAGTTCAGCCTCGCTGGGCTGGCGGACAATTCTGAGTTTCTGGCGACCCTGCGCCAAACCGTGCGGTCGATCCACAGTGAAGAGACCACTTTAGAGGACGTGTTCATTCAGGTGACCGGGACCCGATTGACGTGAACCGACGCACCGTCAGTCATCCCGCGGCGGGTCGTCTTGCCGCTACCGTTGCCCTCGACATCCGGCTTCAGGCTCGCAACGCCCTATATTCGATCGGTATTGGGGTCGCTGTTTGTCTTGGTTTGGTAGCCCGCTTCTTTCTAGATGTGTCGACGGTTGCTGCTCTGTTGCCCGGTCTCTGGCTCGGTGCCATCGGCAGCACGACGTTTATGTTTGTAGCCGGCATGATTCTGCTCGAGAAGAGCGAGCGTACGGTGGACGCCTTGGTGGTGACACCGCTGCCGGTGCCAACCTATTTGACCTCCAAGGTGGTGACCCTAACGGGTTTCGCCACCGTCGAGTCCTTGATCCTGCTGGTCTTGGCGCACGGCTTGACTGAGGTCGCGTTTGTCCCGCTGCTGCTGGGCATCGGATGTCTCGGCGTGATCTACACGCTAGCGGGAATCGCCCAGGTAGCTTCGCAGGCCAGCGCCACCGACTTCCTGGTGCCGGGAGGGATTGTCACCCTGACGATCTTGCAGATCCCCTTTCTCGATGCGTTCGGAGTCTGGTCCCATCCGGCGCTGTACGTGATTCCCACCCAGGCTACGGTGGTGTTGATGAAGGGTGCGTTCGCCGGGTTGGAGTCTTGGCAGTGGCTCTATGGGATCGGCTACTCACTAGTCTCGATAGCTGGCGCCAGCTGGCTGGCCTATCGCCGGTTTCAGCGCCATATGGTGCAACGGCACAGCCCGGTCGCGAAGTCTGTTGCAGACCCGAGGCAAGGGGAGACGCGGGCGTGACCTGGCTCGAGATCACTCGCGGTTTGGTGGTCACCGACGTCAAACAGATTTCCCGTGATCGGTTCCTGGGATTTGTCCTCGGTTATTCGATCGTGTTGGCGGTGGCGGTGCGTTTCGGTGTGCCACGTTTAGCCGTCGTGTTGATGGATCAGTACGGCATCGATCTTGTGCCCTATTACAGCCTGATCTCTAGTTTCGTCGCGCTCACGATGGGATCGGGGATGGTTGGGCTGGTGCTCGGTTTCCTGCTGCTTGAGGCCCGCGAGACTCGGGTCATCGAAGCCTTGTCGGTGTCGCCGGTCACTTTTGAACGTTTCCTGAGTTACCGCGTCGCCTTGCCGATGGTGTTGGCCTTGGGGCTCAATCCGTTGTGCGCTTGGATTGCAGGTATCGGGTTGCCGGCGTTGGGGCCGTTGCTCGCCTTGTCCGTTGTTGGTGTGTTGTTCGCCGGCATCGCGACCTTGACCCTCGCAACGTTTGCGGACAATAAGATCCAGGCGTTTGCTGTCATGAAGTTGGTCAGTGGCACCAGCATGGTGCCACTCGCCGCCAAGTTCATGCCCGAGCCTGCACAGTACCTATGTGGCCTGTTCCCACCTTACTGGCTTTTCAAAGCCTGGTGGGTTGCCGCCGACGGCGGTGCAACCTGGTGGATTTACGCCGTGGTGGGCGCCATCACCAACACGCTGCTGTTGAAGTGGATGAAGCGTCGCTTCGAGCGCCTGGTCCACAAGGGGTCGTGAGTCGGCCGGATTAGCGGATGGACATGCTCGAATCAGGAGGTGCGTTCAAAGTCCTACGGTCTCGGGACTGCCCAACATCGAAGCGAGGTGTGCAGCAGCTTCTCCAAAACCTGATCGCGGACCGTCGTATGTGCGACAGACCCCTCGAGATGTCGAAGAATCCCGCCTGCGGATCCCTCAAACACCGGGGGATCACGCCGAAAGTCCGTTGACTATGGCTCGAGCACCGCGGTCCGGGCCCAAATGTCGGTCGACAATGGAGAAAACACCCAGGTGTAAAGCTAATTGTCGGCCGACAAACGCGCCAACACCGCGTGCTAACGCAATTGTCGGCCGACAAACGCGCCAACACCGCGTGCTAACGCAATTGTCGACCGACAAACGCGTCCGCACCGGGGTTTGGAGCTTTAGTCGCCGGTTCCGGAGTGTCCGCACGCGGGGTTTGGAGCTTTGTCGCCGGTTCTGGAGTGTCCGCACGCGGGGTTTGGAGCTTTGTCGCCAGTTCCGGAGTGTCCGCACCGGGGTTTGGAGCTTTGGTCGCCGGTTCTGGAGTGTCGGTACGCAGGATCGGTCCGTGATGAGCTGGATCCGCCGGTGTCACCGCCCGGTTGGAACCATCGGCGGCTCCCGCAGAGCGGTCGCCAACATTCCGATCGAATCCGGCGCGTGCGAATGTGGCCATCAACCAGCCGTCGAGGATTTTGCTCCTCCTGGTGGCGGAGCTGAGCCTCCTGGTCTGGACGGTCTCGCTCTTCTTCCGCCGTGGTCACGGTTAGAACCCCGGGCGGTGAGAGTCTCCCGAGACTGGGTGACGAGTGCTTGGAACTCTGGGAAGTCCTGTAGCGTCTCCAGCGTTGGGTCGTCGAAGATCCAAGGGTCGATCCAACCCTCTCGGTGAGCCAACTGGAGGAGTTCGAGAGCCGTTTCGCGTTCGCCACGCACGGCGGCTAGGGTTGCCAGGTTGTAACGAAAGGCGCCGAGCGCGGGGTGAGACGGGCCGTGGGCAGCCAGCGCCGCTTCGAGGGCGGGTTCGAGGACGGCCTGAGCCTCTTCGGTGCGGCCGAGCTGCACCAGGACGGCACCGAGGGCGCTCTTGGAATCGAGGGTTTCGGGATGGTCTGCGCCTAGATGGTGGCGGCGGAGTTCGAACGTCTCTCGGTGGAGCGTCTCAGCCTCGACGTGGAGACCTCGAATCATCAGCAGCCGGCCCAGTCTGTGCTGGGTGAGAAGGGTCGCATCGTGCTCGTCGCCGAGCACCCGTCTCTTGGCTTCCAAGCTCCGGCGATAGAGGGCCTCGGCCTCGTCGTGCTTGCCGAGAGGCTGCAGAGCGTCGGCCAGGTTGTTGACCGACGCCAAGGTCTGCGGATGTTCCGGCCCCAAGACCTGTCTGCGAATCTCCAGGACCTGACGGTGGAGCGCCTCAGCTTTGGTTCAGCCTCGTCATAACGCGAGGTTCTGCGGTAGAGCTGGGCCAGCGAGGCCATCGAGTTCGCGGTTTCCGGATGCCCCGACCCGATCACTCGGCGGCGGTCCTCCAGGTTTGTGGCCAGCAGCGCTTCGGCCTCCTCGAAGCGGCCGTGCCACAGGTAGGCTGTGCCGAACTCATGGATCGAGTCCAGCGTCTTCGGATCAAAGGCAGGCAGCACTCGGCGTCGCGTCGCAACAATCGCTTCCAGCAGCGCCTCCGCTTCGTCGTACCGCGCTTGAGTCCGCGCTAGGACGGCGAGGTTGTGGCGTGACTGCAAGGCATCTGGATGATCCTCGCCGAGGAGCTGTGAGCGCATGCGGCTGGCGCGTTCGAGCTGTGGTTGTGCCTGTTCGTAGAGGCCCAGTTTCAGGTAGATGTTGCCGATCGTGTCCATCAGCTCGGCCTGGGTCTCCGGCTGCTCGGTGAGGCGCTGGTCGATGCCTGCCGCACTCCGGTCGAGCAGCTCGCGGGCCGTGATGCTGTTGCCGCGTGCGTCATCTGGATCCGCGACAGTGAACAGACCCTTGAGGAAGTCCGACACCGCCCGTAACGCTATGGCCTCGCGGTTGGCCCGGTCGGGGGAGGCCATGGCAGCCTAGCTTCCCGAGTTGTTTGGAATCGAGTCCTTGGGTTGTAGGTCACAGGGGTAGGGGTCTCTCCATCCCTTGAGACTTGGGTCTGGACACTGGTTCTTTCGGCTCGATGACCGAAAAGCCGACGACTTGTCGCTAAGAGAGTCAATTGTAGATCTCTCTTCATCGGCAGGCCGCGTCGCGCGGTCGCCCCACACCAAGGAGTTCTCATGGCATCTAGCTCACACATCCGTAGGAACGAACCTCCAACTTGCATCCGGGCGTGGAGATGGTCCGTTGGATTGCTGCTCGCCTTGGCTTTTACCGCCCTTCCAGCCTCGGCCCAGACCCCCGTCTACGACGCGAAGCTTGCGCGCGTCGATATCTTTCGGAACATGGCCACCTCCGGCCAGTACGAGACGATCCTCTACTACGAGAATACAGGTACCGCCACCTGGAGCGAGCAGGACCAGATTCGCCTGGCGATCTTTCCCATCCCAGGTCTCATGCCCACCAATCGGTGGGGAACGAACGGTCGCCTGCTTCTGTCGGAAGACATCGATCCCGGCGGCTTTGCAACCTTCACATTTACCGCCACCGCGCCGGTCCAGGCCGGCCACTTCACCCTGCTCGTCCAGATGATCAAGGAGTCGGACTTCGGCTTCGGAGAGGTACTCCAGGAATCGATCGAGGTCAACGACATGAGCCAGGCTATCGTGGTGGACGGGGACAACTTTCGCGAGGGGTCCCTGGGGCGTGAGTGGATCCCAGTAGGCGCCACCATCGCCCCCTGGTACACGGACTTCTCCGCTGCTTGTGATCAGCAATCCCTCGGCCTCGGTCAGAGAATCTGGTGCGAGTTCGAAGACGGTGACGACCCGAACCTGGTCAAGGCCAATTACGAAGAGACCTTTCAAGATCTGGCTCGCCAGGGTGTCAATACGGTCCGCTCCGGCTTCATCGGCGAACTCTTCGAGCCGAGCATCGGTCAATTCAACAATAGCTACTGCACACACTTCAACTGGACTCTCGACAAGGCCGCTGAATACGGCATCCGCATGATCTTCAGCATGTCGGCACCAACCCGCCTGCAGAGCCTTTACGACACCCAATTCTGCGGCACCGGGGCCAGTGCCGTCGACTGTGACGCCAACTTCTTTCCCACCACCCTGAAACCGGTGATCCTAGATCCGGCAGTACGCGATTTCACGATCGAGCGGGTGTGGAATTTCATCGGCGAATGCGACTTGCTCGATCGTCCAGAGATCCTCTCCTACCGACTCTTCGACGAGCCGCTTGTACCCTCGGACGCCGATCGCAATCGCAACTTCCTCGTCCAGCTCTGGCAAGACCACGTCATCCAGACCTTTGGCAGTGTCGGCAATGCAACCGCCGCTTGGGGATTCGGCATGATGAACCAGCCGCCGAGCACCTGCGGTGATGCCGGCACCCTGCTGTGCCCGCCAGGCCCAAGCGACTTCTGTGTCGAACAGACTGGACCGATGGCCAACCTCGCTCGCGAATACCGGCGCTTCTTCGACGTCGCCTACCAGAACGCCTACGATGACGTTTCCCAAGCACTGACCGATACCGCCAATCCCCAATGCACCGGCGTCTGCCCGTGCGAGACGAGGCCTGGTGGCTGCCCGCCACAGCGGGCGCTGATGTCAGCATCCTTTCCGTCCCACATCTATGTCTCGGCCACTTCACCTTCTTCTCCGTCCAACGAATGCGAAGGCACCGGAAACTTTGTCGCGGACAGCGGCCAGTGGGCCGATCCGGGCTGGGCGAGCGAGGTTTTCGATTACGTGGCGCTCAACGTGGCCGACTGGCGGGAGGCTGCCGACTGGCCGATCCTGAAGTTGTGGATCGACTACGTCCGCGGCGGCAAGCCGGTGGTGCTGCACGAATTCGGCCGCCGCGCCGACGCCTCCGGCGGCCCCTGGGAACAGTGGCAAGTGTCGCTGGACCAGACCCGCGGCGCTATGGACCGGCACGCCAACGGCGGGCAATTCCACTTCTATCGCGATTTCCAAGGTTTTGGAGGACCGGTCTACGGCGCCAAGGACATCGCCGGCTGCCCCCGACCCGTCTTCGACTCATTCCCGCAGTTGATGGAACGTCTCAAGACGGCCCGCGATACGGTCAACATTGAGACCGGTGCCCCACTGGACGTCGAACCTTACTCAAAGGTGCTGCTGACCAACTCGATCCTCGAGGCGCTGAGCGCCCACCAATCCCGTTCAGCGGGCGGCATCGTGCCGATCCAGAGGATTCCCCAGATCCCCTGATCGCTCGAACGGCCGCGGGCCGCGGGTCAGCGGTCCAGACCTCGAGAGCGCCGAGGCCGCCGCGTACCGGCATGGGCAGGTGACGCTAAGATTGGGCAACGCGGTGGTTCGGCGCCCTCCCTGGGCGGCACGGTGGCGCGGCGCCCCCTCTGGGCGGCACGATGGCTCGGCGCCCCCTCTGGGTGGCACTAAGCTCCAGGACTCTCAGTCGAAACAAGGTAGAGAAGTCGAAGATGAGCCTCCCTGATCCGACACCGAACCCCACCCAGGTGACCCGTCTACTGCTGCGCTGGCGCGACGGCGACGAGAATGCATTCGATGCGCTGATCCCTCTCGTTTACGACCAGCTTCGGATTCTCGCGAGAAGTCGGCTTCAGTCCGAGCGCCCGGATCATACCCTGCAGCCGACCGCCCTGGTTCACGAAGCCTATGTGCGCATGTTGGGCCGAGATCGAACTCGGTGGCAGAGTCGAGCGCATTTCTTCGCGGTTGCGGCCCTGGTGATGCGTCGAGTTCTGATCGACCATGCCCGTGGCCATCAGCGCCAACGTCGTGGTGCCGGCGCCGTCAAGGTCGAACTAGACGAGGCCCTACTGCCCAGTACCCAACCTCCGGCAGACCTCTTGGCCCTCGACGAGGCTCTGCAGAGACTGGAACGGCATGATCCCCGCAAGGCTCGTGTGGTGCAGCTGCGCTACTTCGGAGGCTTGACTCTCGATGAAGTGGCTGACGTGCTTCAGGTTGCTCAGGTGACCGTCGTCAGGGATTGGCGGCTGGCTCGGGCCTGGCTGCTGCGCGAACTGATGCAGAAGAACCTATCCTGACGGTCCAGCTACTTGCAGACTCCATGACCCAAAAACCGCGACCAACCTCGGTAGGCAGTGGAGGTGGAATGGCCGATACAGGACGCTGGCAAAGTATCGATGAGATCTTCCACCAAGCGTGGGAGCGGCCAGACGGTGAGCGCAGCGCCTTTTTGGACGAGGCCTGTCAAGGAGACGTGAAGCTTCGAAACGAAATCGAGTCTTTGCTGGCGGCGGCAGATGCTCCGCCCGGCTGGCTAGACGGCTCCGGCACAGACCAAGCTCTCGGGTTGCTGGCTGCTGATCCGAGCGTGTCGGCCGGAAGCGAGATCGGTCGTTATCGAATCCTCGGTCCCCTGGGACGCGGTGGTATGGGCGCTGTCTACTTGGCGGAACGAAGGGACGACCAATACGACCAGCAAGTTGCGCTGAAGATCATCAAGCGTGGCATGGATACGGATTTCCTGATCGCTCGATTCCGACGCGAGCGTCAGATCCTCGCCCAACTCAACCATCCTTCCATCGCTCGTCTGATCGACGGTGGCGCAACCCGCGACGGGCGCCCTTACCTGGTCATGGAATATGTTGAAGGCCAGCCGATCAACCTCTACGTTCGCCATCAGGATCTCGACGTCGACCAACGCCTCGAGCTGTTCTACGAGATTTGTGATGCGGTTCGCTACTCACATCGCAACCTGATCATTCACCGCGATCTCAAGCCGAGCAATATCCTGGTCACCCCCGAAGGCCGTCCGAAGCTGCTCGATTTTGGCACCGCCAAACTGACCGCGGACGTCGGTGGCACGCAAACCGCTTTCGAGTTGCGTATCCTCACACCTGGCTACGCTAGCCCCGAGCAGATCCGGGGAGGACCGATCACTACGGTTTCGGACGTCTTCAGCCTAGGCATCCTGCTTTATGAATTGTTATCCGACGTCCCGGCCTTTTCGCCCGCCGGCACCGACTACCAGAAGATCGCGATGGCGGTATGCGAGACCGAGCCGGCGAAACTCAGCCAGGTTGCGCCAAAAGCTCGGCGCAAGCGACTGCAAGGTGACCTCGACGCTATCGTTTCGCGAGCGATACGTAAGGAGGCTGCGGCTCGTTACGAATCGGTCACGGCCCTGATGGATGACCTGGATCGGCATCGGGCGGCACAGCCGATTAGAGCCCGTCGCGGTACTATCCGCTATCGCGCAGGTCGCTTCTTCCGGCGCAATCGCCTGGTCACCGTTGCTGCTGCGTTGGTGGCCATGTTGGCTGTCAGTTTCATGGTGGCGCTGGTCATCGAGCGACGGGAGACGGAGCGGGAGAAGGTGCGTACGGAGGCGATCAAGGACTATTTACAGAGCCTGTTCGAAGACTTCGACCCCTTCCAGAGTGAGGTGCAGCCAGTCACCGCCCGCGAGATGCTCGAACGTGGCGTCGATCGAATCGATCGCGAGCTAAGCGGTCAGCCGGAACTCGAACTCGAGATCCTCGGCGTGCTCGCGGAGATCTACGGCAACCTGGGCCATCGGGAGGAGGCAAAAGACTTGGTAATCCGGGCACTTGCTGTCCAAGCTCAAAAGCCCGACAAGCGGCCCTGGGATCGAGGGCGATTGTTGAATCTCTTGGCCCATGCCGAGATCGGTATGGGCGACCTCGAGAGCGCCAAGGGGCGTTTGGAGGAGGCTTCAGAAATTTTCCAGCAGCTGGGTCAGTCGAGAGATCTCGAAGCGGCCAAGAATTTATCGCTCTTGGGCACCGTCTATCGGCTTCAGGGTCAACACCCTCAGGCTTTGGATCTCCTGCAAGCAGCCCTCCGCCGCCTACGGTCCGCGTCCCCGATGGACGACGAGGAAGTCGACAAAGCCCTGATCGAGATCGGCATGGTCCTCCGAATGGACAAAAACTTCGTGACAGCTCGGCGATTTATCGAGGAGGCGGTTGAAAGAATCCGGCAGCGGTACGGTGAGAGTCACCTCAAAACGATCAATGCCAAAGAAGCTCTGGGGACGGTTCTGTTCGATCTCGGAGACTGGCAGACGGCCCAAGGTCTGATGGACGGGGTGCTCGAGACCCGCCGGTCGCTGTTGGGCGAAGAGCACCCGGAGGTGATCGCCAGCTTTTACAACCTGGGAGCGTTGGCGGTTGCTCAAGGGCGCTATGAGCAAGCGGCGTGGCGTTTCGCTCAAACACTCGAGCGAATGCGCTCGGCGTTCGAGCACGACCATCCTCAGTTGGTCTTCGCCTTGATGTGGGCCAGTCGTGTCGCCCTCGACCGAGGACGGATCGAAGAAGCCCGCAGCTTCGCGGAAGAAGCCGGGGATCGAGCTTTACGAGCCTTTGGTCCACAAAGAGCGGTTTATCTGAGTTGCCTCCACATTCTTTCTCAAGTCGAGAGAGCTGCTGGGAAGGGCAGTCTGAGTCGAAGGATCTTGGACCAAACCTTGGACCTCATTCCCCAGCAGCCACCCAGTGAGTCAGCTAAATCCATGCCCTATACTTACCTTTATCTTGCGGAAGCCAGCCTCGAGGAAGACAAGCTACAGGCCGCTGTCGAATGGTTGGCGAAGCTCGAAGCCAATCCTCGGGCCAACGATCCGCAGTTCGCCTCCCGGCGACGGGTAGTTGCTGCCACCCTGGCCCTGCGCCAAGAAGATTTGGCACGTGCTGAAGAGATCCTCCGTCCGGTCTCGAGCGACGAGTCGGCAGCCGTCGAGATACCGAACCGTCTCCGGCTCGAGAACGTCCGAGTCGCCGTCGAGCTGGTTGGTGATCAACCGCGGGCTGCTGAACGACGAGCACGGGAAGCGTTGGCGTTGGCCCTCGAGACGGTGGGCCCCCAAAGCCTTTCTACAGGGCAGCTGGAAATGTCTCTGGCTCTTGCGCTACAGGCCCAATTCCGGAACGAGGAGGCTCTTGAGCATCTGCGCCGGGCGGTCGATTTGCTGCCTGCCTCATTGGATCGACCTCCTCAAGGGGGACCCTCAGCTCGGCAGATGTTACCGCGACTGGAAGCCGCAAACTGAGCCCAGTCCTGGAAGGGGGCGCTATGGGTGGCGAGCAACGGGTTTCTTCCAAGGGACAAGACTCCAAGTTGCTTGCCTCTGAGTCCCGCCAGGGACTTCATCACTGAGCGAGGGGTTTCAACCCCTCGTTGCAAATGCTCGCTTGTTCCTTGGCGATCAAGCGCCAACCGGCGTTGTTGCTGGATAGGAGCAAGATTGC
>JAJCXO010000038.1 GCA_029263395.1 Acidobacteriota bacterium
GTCGGGGTCGGCGAGCAAGAGATAGTTGATACCCGCGGAACCAAGCTTGGCATGGGTGACCTCGGACGTATCCGTACTGATCGCTATCACCTCGGTGCCGGTTGCTTTGATTTCGGAGATTCGTGACTGCACACCTTGCAGTTCAGAAATGCAGAATGGTCACCAGAATCCGCGATAGAAGATCAGCGCAACGTTGCGTCCGCGGAAATCACTTAGACGAACCGTCTTGCCGTCGGTTGAGGTCAATGCGAAGTCGGGGGCCTGGATCAGCTGCAACGCGGTGTCCGTAGCCTCAGGCAGGGAGTAGGTCATGCCGAAGATGTAAAACACGAAGAAGCCAGCGAAGACCAGGGACAGAGCTAGTCCCAGGGTCGCCAAGATCTTGCCGCGAAAGATGTCCGAGTGACGAAACGCACGCCACGCGGCAACCGCCGATAGCCCAACGCCCAGCCAGACCATGGGTAGGTTGACCCACGGGAAATCGCGCAGTGCGGCGACGCGGGAGAACACGACGAAGTAGCTCAGGACGGCGGCGAAGCCAACCAGCGGGCCGATCCAGATCAGGTGATTGCGTCGAGTGGTAGCGCTCATGAATCCTCCGTCGCGAAGGATACACTAACTCTGTTCCAAGGTCCGAGTCACCAGGTCCGGTCACTTGGTCTATGCCAGCTAAAGGAATCGTCGTTTCGATAGAAGCCGTCTATTCGACAGGAGACACTTGATGAAAGCTCGTCGGTTCAAGCATAGGTGTTACGTTCATGTTCTAGTTCTTGGTCTGCTCGCGGTTCCGGTGGTCAGCGTTGCATCGACCCTGCCTGCGGGCTCACCCTTCGACCCGGGCCAGGAGATGACGCAGCCGGCAGCCGGTGCACCACCCGAGATTGCCAAAGTCGGGTATTTACTCGGTGACTGGGAGGTGACGCAAAAGAACTTCCGGGCGGATGGGACCGCGCAGGAAGTTTCTGGCGCTGCCCGCTGGACGCTGATGAACCGCGGTCATGGTTTCATGGAGGTTTTGCATCTCGACCCGCTCAGGGCTGCTGTCGAACCGCTCGGGTTCGACAGCATGGCGTTTTTGACGTTCAATCCAGGGGCCAAAACCTGGGTCTTGGGGCAAGGAGACAGTTGGAGCGAGAGCATCGAAGTTTTTAACGGTGACAGCGAAGGCGAAGCGCTGGTGCTTTACAGCGTGATGCGTCGGTTGGGAGGGGTGCAGGTCACGTTTCGACGCCTACGTCTCCAGTCGTTGGCAGACGGGTTGGGGCTACGGATGGAACAGGCCGAGCGCCCGACCGGCCCTTGGACCACAGTACTCGAGCGGCAGTATCGGCCGTCGAACCGTGACTCGGCAACTGAAGGCTCTGCCGCTGGATCGTCAGAGGCTGATCGATTTGGCGCCGGGGCGCTTGGTCGTCCGGATGAAGCGAGCCAGTTCGATTTCCTGATCGGCGAGTGGGATGCCTTGCAAGACATTACGTTCCCGAATGGGCAACAGGCCAAATTCCCCAGCCGCACGACGGCCGTCTTCGCGTTGCAAGGTCGGGCCGTCTTGGAGTTCAACTGGTTCGATATCGATCCTGCGCTGCCGGATGCAGCAACCTCTATCTTGCGGTTATACAACCGTGCGATGCGCCGTTGGGAGTCCCTCTACTACAGCAACCGTGGCCAAGGCATGTTGTACTTCGGAGGCCGTCAAGAAGGCGACAGGATGGTGCTTCACCAATTTGGCGCTCACACCGGCGACATACCCATGGCGCGATACATCTTCCACTCGATCGAGGCCGACGCCTACCGCTGGTTCACCGAGAGCAGTACGGATCGCGGAGAAACCTTCACGACCACCTGGACGATCGACGTCGCCCGTCGCAAGCCGATCGTCGCAGACGCTGAATAGCCGGTCGTCGCAGACGTTGAATACCAGGTCGCAGCGGACACTGAGTAGGCAGCGATCCCCAACCGGGGATCGCTACGCTAGAGCTGGAACGTTACCAGGCTGAGGTATCGCCGCTCTCGAATCCGTCAGCGAAGATGCCGCCGGTGTCGGCGGCATCTACCGCCCGTCGGGCATTGATGCGGCCGTAGCCCAACTCGAAGGAGTGGCCTGGCTTGGTGGGGTCGTAGTTGTAGTCATAGCCGCCGACCTTGTCCGCCGTATCGTGCAGGATCTGGCGGATTTCGACATTGGTCAGGGCGGGGTTGGCTGACAGCATGAGGGCGATGACGCCCGAAATGAGCGGCGAGGAGAACGAAGTCCCGCTGGTGAAATCGTAGCCGTCGTTCAAATCGAGGGTAAAGATGTTCGAGCCAGGAGCCGAGAGGTCGAGATCCGGTCCGTGCTGCGAGAAGCCGGACCGTTGGTCGCTATCGGTTGTGGAGCCGGCTGAAATCACGTTGGGATTACTCGCGGGATAGCCAAGGGTTGATCCTCCGCCATTGCCCGAAGAACAGACGATGGACAAACCGGCATCGTGCGCGGTCTGAATGGCGGCGTCAATTGCCGCAGACTGGCCAACCGACAAGCTGAGCTGAACCACTTGGGCACCGTTGTCCATGGCGTAGAGAATCGCGTCATCGAGGACCGAGCCAACCGGGCCACTGTCGCCGACACCGGCGATCATAATCCGCGCTCCGGCTTGGTTCAGACCGCCCGCAATACCGGCGATACCGAGACCATTGTTGGTTTTGGCTGCAGTGACACCGGCGACAGCGGTGCCGTGAAAGAACGATCCGCTGCCGTCATTGTTGCCATTGGCGAAGTCGTAACCCTTCCAATCATCGACATAACCGTTGTTGTCGTTGTCGATGCCATCACCGGTGCTAGGGTCGTCAGGATCGGACCAGGCATCCTCACCGCTGTTGAGCCAGACATTCTGAAAGCTGTCCGACCCCATGCCTAGGTCTTCGTGCGTGAACTCGGTGCCGGAGTCCAGCACCGCGACCACCGCGGACGGGAGACCGCCGCTGTGGTCCCACACCATGTCGGCCTGAACCACCGGTGGGTACCACTGCGATCCATAACTTGTATCGTTTGGCACCAACGTGTACTCACCAAATGTGTTGGGCTCAGCGCTGGTTATCTGACCACTAGCGATGTAGGCATCCACAGCTTCGAAGATGTCTTGGCGGTAGGCGATTTCGACGTCGACGTATCCAGTGACAGCGCGTCGGAGTTCGCGACCGCCGAGGCTGCGAAGGAGTGTCTGCTGAGCGTCGAGGCTCGCTGTCGGCGCGAACTTGACCGTGATGACGCGCGAATCCACTGTGAATTCTTCACCCGTAGGAGCTTTCTGTACCCATCCTCGGTCTGTCAGCTCGTACTGTTGACCGGCGAGCTCGCGGAGCTCAGAGGCCGAGGCGTGTGGGGTGACTGCAGTCTGGGCGACCACTAGTAATGCGATTGAGCATGGGAGGGCAGTTTTGAGCTTCACAAGCGAATCTCCATGATTTTTGGACGGATAGGTGCAGCGAAAGTGTGAGCGTAACCGAAGAGAAGGTGTCTACAAACTATCATCAAGTTGCTGTTCTGCGGCGGCTTGCTAGCCTGATCAGTGAGGATCGGCTAGTTAAAGGAGAAATATTCAAATGTGTCGATTTGCTCTCTATCTCGGAGAAGACATCACCCTCAGCTCATTGGTCACGGAACCGGTCTATTCGATCCTGCACCAGAGTTTCCATAGTCACGAACGCGAAGAGCCGTTGAACGGCGACGGCTTCGGGATCGCGTGGTATCCGCCCATGTTTGCCGAGCCAGCAATTCTCAAAGAAGTGAAACCTGCTTGGAACAGCCGCAATCTGCTTAGCGTAGCGAAGGTGACCCGTTCGCATTGTTTGCTGGCCCACATCCGGGCCGCAACGCCGGGACTGCCGGTGACCCAGCTCAACTGTCACCCGTTTTCATCCGGCGAGCTGAGCTTCATGCACAATGGCACGGTTGGTGGATTTCTGGGGCTCAAGCACCGCTTGGTCAAGGAGCTTGAAGAGAGCACTTTCCTGGAAATCGAAGGTTCGACAGATTCCGAGCATGTGTTTGCCCTGGTCAAAGAAGCCTGGGCAGCGGCCGCCGAAGCACCCGCCATGGCACGGTTGGAAAAAGCGTTGCGTGATGGCATCGAGCGGGTCGAGGCGTTGCGCCTAGACAGTGGTACGGACGAGCCCTCGTTGCTCAACCTGGTGTTGTGCGACGGCCAACGAGCGGTGATTTCACGTTTTGTCAGTGAAGCGTCGATGCCGGCAAATTCGCTCTACGTGCACCGTGGGCATCGTTACGTCTGCGAAGACGGTGTTTGCCGTATGTTGGCGTGTGGGGAAGGGGCGGGAGCGGTCATTGTTGCTTCGGAACCCTTGAGCGAAGACGCGGGATGGGAACGCGTGGAACGCAATCATCTGGTTTTGATCGACCAGGAAATCATCTGGTTTTGATCGACCAGGATTTGAAGGTCGAGATCACTGCGTTGTAACTGCTCTTCGGTCCTCGTGCATGCCGACCTGCGACCAGCTGAGAAGTCGTGAGTCGGACGTCCCGCTCGACCTGCTATCATCAGAAGATGGACCAGACTCGCTAGGGTTGCCTCCGGCATCCACTGGCGAGCATCCGAGTCCTCAGATGATCGGCGCAACGATGATCGGCGCAACGATCGGCGGAATAGAGTGGTCGCGCAACAGGGTGCTCGGTGTAAAAGGGTGCTCGGTGTAAAGAGTGATCGGTACACGGAGAAGCAAAGGGGACGATCATGACGGATAGGGGCTTCGTAGTCGCGGATAGTGGTTTTGTCGTCGTCGATGGCAACGAGCTTTCCTTCGCCGCTGGCGAGACGGTGTTGCAAGCGGCTCGCCGTGCCGAGATCGAGATCCCGACTCTGTGTCACGATGATCGGCTGACGCCAGCCGGCGCCTGCCGGATGTGTCTGGTCGAGGTCGAAGGCACGCGGTTGATGCAGCCCGCGTGCTCTTTGCCAGCCTCGCAAGGCATGGTAGTGCGGACAACGACACCTCGCGTGCAGCGCAATCGCCAGTTCATCTTGTCGCTGCATCTGGCCGACACTATCCAGGACCGTGAAGTCTGCGAAGACAATAACCCGTCCAGAGTTCACGAGCTTGCCGAGCGCCATGGCACGGCTGGGGAATGGACACCGGTTGAGCAACAGCGCCAAGGGCGCCCACTCGACACCAATCCCTTCATCGCGTTTCGCCCCGATCGATGTATCGCTTGTTCACTGTGCACACGGTATTGTGACCAAGTGGAGGCGGTGAGCGCGATCACCCTGGCGGGTCGTGGAGCCCACACCACGATCTCGACCGCCGACGCCAAGTCCTTGACCGATTCCACCTGCGAGTTGTGCGGCGGCTGTATCGACGTTTGCCCCACCGGCGCAATGAGCGAAAAACCGGCGTTGGCTTATGGTAAGCCCGAGCGTGAGCTCGAAAAGGTGCGGACCACCTGCAATTTCTGCGGTGTCGGCTGCCAGATCGATCTCAACGTCGATCGCGAGGCCAACCATGTGGTGAAGGTCACCAGTCCACCCGCCGGGACCACCGTCAATGACGGCAACTTATGCGTCAAGGGGCGTTTCGCCAATGACTTCATCCATCATCCCGACCGACTGACGGTGCCGATGGTGCGCGATCGTTTGCCCGATGGACGCCGTGGCGAGTTACGCGAGGCAACCTGGGAGGAGGCTCTGGATCGAACGGTTGCCGGCCTGCAAGGTGTTGCGGATCGGCATGGAGACGATGCCCTGGCGTTCATCAGCTCCAGCCGCTGTACCGGCGAGGAGAACTACCTCTTCCAAAAGATGTCGCGGGCGGCGTTTCGAACACAAAACGTCCATCAATGTGCTGCGACGTGACACGCTCCAACGGTCGCCGGTCTGGTGACCACCTACGGAGCGGGCGCGATGACCAACTCGATTCCCGAGATCCGTGACGCCGACTTCCTTTTTGTCACCGGCTCGAACACTACCGAAGCGCACCCGATCATCGCCATGGAGATGAAGCGTGCGGTTCGCCGCGGCGCTAAATTGGCGGTTGCTGATCCACGTAGCATTTGGTTGACCGAGATTGCAGATTGGCATATGCAACTGGCGCCAGGGACCGATGTTTGGCTGCTCAACGCCATGGCGAACGTCATCGTTAGTGAGGGGTTGGAAGATCGGGCCTGGATGGAGGCCAATGCCGAAGGGTTTGATGCGGTACGGGAGACCGTGCTCCGCTATCCGCCGGAGGAAGCCGAAAAAGTCACCGGCGTGCCGGCCGAGATGATCCGTGAAGTGGCACGAGCCTACGCCAAGACCCGCAAGGCTGGGATCTACTACACCCTCGGCATCACCGAGCACACCACCGGGACGGACAATGTCTACGCCTTGTCCAATTTGGTTTTGATGACCGGTCACCTGGGGATCCGGTCAGCGGGTATGAACCCGTTGCGCGGCCAGAACAATGTGCAGGGGGCCAACGATTCCGGCGCAACTCCGGTCTTTTATCCCGGCTATCAGCTGGCAGAAGATCCGGCGGTGCGGGAGAAGTTTGGCCGCGCCTGGGGAGTCGAACAGAGCTCGACTACCGGTCTCAATCTCAATGAGATGATGAAGGCGATGGGTGATGGCCGTCTCCGCGGTATGTATCTGATGGGCGAAGACATTGTGATCTCGGAGCCCAACGTCGGACGGGTGGAAGAGGCGCTCAATCAAATCGAGTTCCTGGCGGTGCAAGACATTTTCTTCAATGAAAGCTGCCGTTGGGCGGACGTCATCTTGCCGGCTGCCTGTTTTGCCGAGAAGGACGGCGTCTTCACCAACTCTGATCGCCGGGTACAGCGGGTCCGAAAAGGAGTGGATGCTCCTGGCCAGGCACGGCCCGACTGGGAGATCCTGCTCGACGTCATGCGGCGAGCCGGTCTCGAGCAGCCTGACTATCAAGATGTAGGAGAGGTTTACGCTGAGATGGCTGCGCTGTCGGACAAGTTCAGCGGCATTTCTCACCAGCGGATAGACGACGAGGGTGGTCTCCAGTGGCCGGTGCCCACTCCCGATTCGCCGTCGACCGAGTATCTGCACAAGGGTGGAGTCCTGCGCGGCAAAGGGCTGTTTGTGGCAGTGGACTTTCGGCCGCCATTCGAACTCGCCGATCCTGAGTTTCCGCTGGTTCTGTCGACCGGCAGAACCCTCTATCACTACAATGCCGCGACGCAGACCCGGCGCTCGGAAGGATTGTCCACCAAGCAACCCGAAAGCTTCGTCGAAGTGCATCGACGTGATGCTCGGCGACTCGGCTTGGAAGATGGTCAACTGGTTGATGTCGTGAGTCGACGTGGCCGGGTGAGGTGCCGCGCCATGGTCAGTCGTCAGGTGCGTCGAGGCGCTATCTGGATGCCTTTCCACTTCCCTGAGAGCAAAACCAACTACTTGACCACGGACGCAGGCGATGCGGTCACCGGGACCGGCGAGTACAAAGTTTGTGCAGCACGAATCGAACCGGTGGCTGGTAGCGAGGCGAAGCGCGTCTTCCCCGGCGCATACGCAGCTGACGTCCAGCAAAACACACCGTCCTAAGCGGCACTCCTGCCTGAAAGAGACACAATCGAATGAAAAACGGGGACTCGATGGAGAATAAGCGACTCTTCAGAGTCAGCTACCTCAACCAAGGCCAGTGTTATGAAATTTACGCCAGGCAAGTCTCTCAAGGGGGGCTTTTTGGCTTCATCGAGATTGAAGGTCTGATTTTTGGCGAGAGAACTCAGATTGTTGTCGACCCTACTGAAGAACAACTCCAGCGAGAGTTCGAAGGTGTGAAGCGTTTTTACGTTCCGATGCACGCGATCGTGCGCATCGACGAGGTGGAGAAAGAAGGGGTCTCTCGCATCACATCATCGGAAGCCAAGGACGGCAACGTCACCACGTTTCCAGTGCCGATTTACAGGCCGACAGATACTGGAAGCTGACGGGCGGCGCTAGCCTAGATTCCGCCCCGTTTTGCAATTCCGGCCCGGTGAGGGAGGTCTTGTGGAGCGAGCAAGCAGCGAGCATGTTTGAGCTTCGCACCTGTTGGCATCGCGTATCCGATGGCACCAAAAGGACTTAGGCATACTACAAGAGATCCGGCGAGTTCTGGAGCTGCTGCGCAGCCCACAAGATCGACCGAGCTCTCGATACGTTTGTAGATGGGATCTAGACTAGATTCCGCACAGTCTGGCCATTTCGGCTCGGCGAGGAGGGTATGCAGCAGGCAAGCAGGAATGTAGCCGGTCTTATTGCAGACGGCTAGGCGACGAAGGCGTTGCTGCAAGAGGGGCTTGCCGAAGTGAGTGAGAGGGGGCCGAGCGGCCGGGCAGCCATGGGAGGGCTGCAGGTGTGAGTGCCCCGGGCGCGGGTCGCAATCGACGGACGCGCCCGGTGAGGTGATGGAACCTCTACCAGCCGCCGCGCTGTTGGCGGGGCTCGCGTGGGCGGGCCTCGTTGACGTTGAGGCTTCGTCCATCCATGTCAGCCTGATGGAGGGCGCTGATTGCGTTGTCGGCTTCTGTGCCGTCTTCCATTTCCACGAATCCGAACCCACGGGGGCGACCGGTTTCACGATCGGTGATCAGACTAACGCTGTTGACTGCACCGTGCTCTCCGAACATGTCACGGACTTGGTCTTCGCTAGCGCTGAAGGGGAGGTTTCCTACATAGATCCTCTTGGCCATCTCTCTCACTTCTCCTCGCCTACCCCAACCCGGGGTCTGGCGACTTTCTAAACAGATTCCCAGCCGCAGTGGCCGGAGGCTTTCTCGAGCTGTGGTAGCACTGTCAGGAACTCTAGATGGTCGGCGACCACTCAGGAAGAAACGAATTTTGAAAACGGTGTCGCTTCAAGACGGTGTCGCTTCAAGAGGGAAACTGGCTAACAGGTCCGGTGGGTGACAACCACTGCACGTTGAAGTTAGCATAATGCTTTCCGGCCTAGCAAGCTTTTCTTGAGCCTGTAGGTCCTTGGCCAGATTCGATACTTCAGATTCGAGAGAGTGGCTATTTGATGAAACTGCATTGCGGGTGGCCCCGATCTACAGGACTCGCGGTTGCAGCACTCATGGTCGCGGCACTACTGGCTTTGGCATGTTCCGACAGCGGAGCATCATCAGCTGGCCTGAAAGACTCGCAACGCCGTCTGGCGCCCGCGCTAGTACAACGCGGTGATCTGACGGTTCGTACCCTCTTGACCGGCGAGCTCGAGGCGGCGGACGCCGAGCGGTTGGTGGCTCCCAATGTCAATGTCTGGCCGTTGCAGATCCGTTGGTTGGCCGAGGATGGTATCGAGGTCCGTAAGGGGGACAAGGTTGTAGAGTTTGACAACTCTCAGCTCGTCAGCAGCGTCGAAGAGATGAAGGCACAGGCGATCGAAGCTGCAAACCAGCTGGCCAGCTTGCGTGCACGATCCGCCTCAGAGGAGGCGAATGCAACCTTCGAGTTGCAACAGCGGCAGGCCGCGCTAGCCAAGGCCGAACTGGACGCGGATGTGCCGATCGAAGTTTACGCGGAAGTCGACTATCGAAAGCGCCAGCTCGACCTTCGTAAGGCCGAGCTCGAGCTGGCGGAAGCGGAGGCTAAGCAGGCCGCGACTCGCCGAGCCAAGCAGGCGGAGATCGAGATCCAACAAATCGCCTTGGACAATGCTCGGACCCAGGTGCGGCGCTCGATGGAGCGCATCGCGCTGCTGACGCTCACCGCTTCGCGCGACGGCATCTTGGTTCTCGGAAACAACCGTGACGAGCGGCCATGGCAGGCCGGCGACAGCATTTACCCAGGGGCGATCGTCGCACGCCTGCCGGACCTTTCGACGCTGAGGATCGCGGCGCGTTTGTTCGATGTCGACGATGGTCTCGTCACCGAGGGGATGAGCACTATCGCCACGCTCGATACCTTCCCCGAGTTGGCTTTCAGCGGTCAGATTCGCGAGATCGATCAGATCGCAGATCAAGCCAGCTCACGTTCGCTGCGTCGGTTTTTCCGGGCCAAGATTGATCTCGACCGGGTCGACATCGAGCGGATGCGCCCAGGGATGTCCGTCAAAGTCCTCATCGAGGCGCAACACCAGGGCGTTTTAATCGTACCCCGAGATTGTATCGATTGGTCCTCCGAGGGACCGCGCGCCAAGTTGGAAGACGGTAGTTGGACGATGCTTTCTCTCGGTCCTTGCAACGCTGCGAACTGCATCTTGGAAAGCGGGCTTGGCGAAGCCACGGTGATTTCGAGACTCGAAGCAGCGGAGGCATGATGTGAAGCGATTGGGGCTGATCTTGAACGGGACTAGGCGCTGGTGGGTTTTGGGTGGTGTCCTGTTGGCGGTGGTTCTTGCATGGAGTGCCTCAGGGAGAGTTGATTCGTCGGGTCGATGGGTACGGGTAGAGCGCCAAGACCTAGTGATCGGCGTCGAACTCGAAGGCGAGTTACTGGCTTCGGACAGCGCTGACCTCGGACCGCCCCAGATCGATTCGGTGTGGAATTTCAAGATCTCGTTCATGGCTCCCGAGGGTGCCGAGGTGCAGCCTGGACAACCGGTTCTCGGTTTTGACACCACACAATTGAATCAGGAATTGCAAGAAAAAATGGCCGAACACGACTCGGCGATCAAAGAACTCGAGAAACGCGGCACCGACATCGAGATCGAACGCCGGGACTTGGAGCTCAAACTGGCCGAAGCTCAAGCGAGTCTGCGCCGGGCTGAGCTCAAGCTGGCGGTTCCCGAAAACCTGGCGGTCCGTCGAGAGCTCGAGCAAGCCCGCATCGACCAGCGACTGGCGATGTTGCAGATCGAGCACTCGCAGGCCAATCTCGAACACCTTTCGGCGCGCAGCCAGGCCGACCTGGCGGCTCTCGCTGAGCGGCGAGATCGTGCCGCGGCGCGGGTTGCGGAAATCGAAGTCCAGGTCAAGGCGATGACAGTTAATGCTCCGCGTGCCGGTACGGTGATCTACAAGAGTCAGCGTGGAGAGAAGAAGAAAATTGGCGATAGCGCATGGCGCGGTGAGCAGGTCCTTCAGATTCCAGATCTCAACCGGTTGCGAGGCGAGGGCGAGGTTGCCGAGGCTGACGCTGGACGCCTCGCGGTTGGACAGCGAGTGACGTTGCGCCTCGACGCTTATCCAGATCAGGAATACCAAGCTGTCGTTCAGAAGATCCAGCGCACGGTCCAGCAGAAGTCTAGACGCAATCCGCAGAAAGTTGTCCGATTGGGCATTGAGCTAGAAGATACCGACACCGAACGGATGCGGCCCGGCATGCGGTTCCGGGGTTCGATCGAAACCGAACGCCTCGAGGATCGATTGGTGGTCCCCTACGAGGCGGTCTTTTCTCGGCCGCAGGGAGCTGTGGTGTATGTGCGGACCTTGATTGGCCGACGATCAACCAATCCTGAGTTTGGACAGCGGAACGCGCAAGGGTTCGTTGTCGAATCAGGCCTCGAGGAAGGTGATCATGTGTTGTTGCGGGATGGTGGGGCGCGATGAGCAGGACCTCCAAACCCGAGGTCCAACAACGGCTGAACCAGGGCATCGTCGCAGGGCTGTGCTGTGGGCTGTTGATCGCTGGCTGTGGTCGTCAAGACCTCGTCGCTACCTACCAGGTCGAGCGCCACGGCTTCGAACACAAGGTCACCGCCGAGGGGACCCTCAAGGCCGCCACCACAACACCGCTGACCGTGCCGCGAAATGTCCGGCATACCGTCCGATTGGCCTGGGTAGCGCTCGATGGCAGCTCGGTGACCGAAGGTGATCCGGTCGCCCGATTCGACCCCACCACAATGGAGGAACGTCTCGACAAAGGCCAGGCTGATCTACGGAGTGCAGGTTTGGAAGTCGACAAGTCTCGAGTCGAGAGTGGCACCAAGGTTGCGGAAATCGAAACCCGACTCGAGGTTGCGGAGCTCGAGTTGGCCCACGCTGAGCACTTTCAGAAGACCGATAGCGAGGTCTTCTCGCGCCATGCCATCGTCGAGGATCAAATCGACGGCAAACTGGCGGCCGAGCGCAAGGCTTATGCCCAGGACTCACGCCAGACCCGGGAGTCCTTGAGTCAAACTGAGCTCGATCTGTTGGCGATCAAACAGCGCAAGGCGCAGTTGATTATTGATCAAGCGAAGGACGGTTTGGCAGAGCTGGAAGTGTTGGCGCCACACGCCGGCATCCTGAGCTTGACTCGCAACTGGAAGGGAGAGTTGCCGCAGATCGGTGCCGAGATGTGGCGAGGTCAGGATATTGCTGAAATTCCCGACCTCACCACCATGGAAGCGGAGGTTTTTGTACTCGAGGCTGATGCGGGTGGGCTGGCAGCGGGCAAGTTGGCGTCGGTGGTCATCGAGTCCCGACCCGAGGTGCGTTATCAAGCCAAGATCAAACGCGTCGACGCCGTTGCCAAGCCGCGGTTTCGAGGGTCACCAGTCCAGTACTTCGGTGTGGTTCTGACCTTTGAGGGCGAGCCACCCGCTGGCCTGAAGCCGGGGCAGCGGGTGCAAGCAACCTTGACGCTCGCAGCCGTCGAAAACGCATTGGTGGTTCCGAGACAGGCGGTTTCACAGCAGGGTGGCGTCTCGCAGGTGTTTGTTCGCGAGGGCGGTGATTTTGCGCCGCGGACGGTCGAAACTGGCGAGTCTTCGCTCGGCCTGATCGTCGTCACGGCAGGTCTCGAAGAGGGCGAAATCATTGCCCTCTCGCCTCCGAGTTCGGGTGATCGTTCCGATGAGGGAGGCCAAAACGGCTCGGGGTTGGCAGTTGGGCTGTCGTTATGAAGCTGGCACCGTCACCTTTGGCGGTGGTACCCATGCCAGTGGGCCGTATGCCATTGGTCCGTATGCTGCTGGGGAACTGGTCATGAAGCTGCGCGAGGCGTTACAGACGTCGCTCGAGAATATCTCGGCACACAAGCTGAGGTCGGGTCTGACCATGTTGGGCATTGTCTTTGGAGTCGGGGCAGTAATCGCCATGTTGTCGATCGGTGCCGGTGCTGAGAAGCAGGCACTGGAGACCATCTCGCGCTTGGGGCTGCACAACGTGGTGGTGCGCTCGAAGCAACTCAAGGATGACGATTTGAGGGAGATTCGTGCCAAATCCCTGGGCGTGTCGATGCGAGACGCGGAGGCGATTCGCAGCGCGGTACCCGGCGTTGAACTGGCAGCGCCGAAAGTCGAGATCGAACCCTATGCCGTGATCGCCGCTGGGGGCTCCACCGAGGCTCAGGTTTATGGCGTCTCAGACCGCCACGCTTGGCTGGTCAATCTCGAATTGGCCGAAGGCCGTTTTCTCGACGCGCTCGACGTCCGCGATCATGCTCAGGTAGCGGTGATCGGTGATGCGGTGCGCCGCGATCTTTTCGGCTACGACCCTGCCTTGGGCCAACATCTCAAGATCAACGATGTTTGGCTCGAGGTGATCGGTGTGCTGCGCGGTGGTGGTGGTGAGGTTGACAGTTTTCAAGGGGTCCAGCTCGGCTCCACTGCCTCGGCGATCTATCTTCCGGTGTCGACAGCACTGCGAAAATTCGATCACGATCCCCTGGATTCGCCGTTGAGCGAGATCATTGTGCGTCTCGACTCGCCTGAAAAAGGCCGCGAAGCAGCGCGGGCGGTGTACGCGTTGCTCGGCCACCTTCATGCCGGAGCTGATGACTTTGAACTGGTTGTCCCCGAGACGTTGCTCGCCGAGAGTCGGCGGACTCAGCAGCTATTCAATATCGTCATGGGGTGTATCGCGGGTATTTCGCTGTTGGTAGGAGGGATCGGCATCATGAATATCATGTTGGCGAGTGTTCTCGAGCGTACCCGAGAGATCGGCATCCGGCGAGCTGTAGGGGCGAAGCGAGCCGATATTCGTTTCCAATTTATTGTCGAGTCGTTTGCCCTATCGGCGATCGGCGGCCTGGCCGGCATCCTGATGGGACTGGGTATCGCCCAGGTGGTGGCGACCTCGGCGGGTTGGCCAACCGAGGTCGAGGTGTGGTCGATCCTGTTGGCCACCGGAGTTGCAATGGGAGTTGGGTTGTTCTCGGGGATTTACCCGGCAGTCCGTGCTTCGAACCTGGATCCCATCGAATCGTTACGCTACGAATAGCCAAGTTGCTATTCAGTTGGCTTGGAAAAGCACCTGGCAGCGCCACGGAACAGCTGATTTTTTAAAAGTGAGTTGTACTGCTAGCTCCCGGACGAGCATAGAAAAGAAAACCGACCGTCCGGTCGGACAATAAGGTAAACTAGTCTCCTCAGGTATACTGGTCTCCCCAGTCTCCAAGCCTTTCAGGCTAGCTGTATCCTCCACTATCCGGGTGGTCTCAGACGCCACAGGGTTTCGAACGCCACAAGGCTTAGAACACTGTTGGGTTAGAACGCTACAGCGTCTCGAGCGCTACACAAGTGCGAACCTCCCACGTCGCCACCGACTCTCCCACGTCGCCGTACCCATGCATCCCAACGCCGAGTTGATCCACCGCTTTTATACTGCGTTTGCTGCCCGTGATCATCGCACGATGGCGG
>JAJCXO010000039.1 GCA_029263395.1 Acidobacteriota bacterium
CGACGATGGCTGGTGGGTCAAAAGACTTCCTGAATTTGCTGAGAGAGGTGTGTGTTGCTCACGGCAGGACTGTCCCGTGATGTATCGCCATACATTCGTTGATCAGTGTTCAAGGGACTGCGAGGTCGAGGGACCTCGAGAGCAAGCCGGCCGGGAGAAATCGATTCTGGAGCGCCAGTTATACTGCGTTACAAACCACACGGCTAGTTGTGGTGGTCGGCTAGTGCCTCGAGATGAGTCTGCAAGGAGTTTGGGGTCAGGGGGTTCAAGCTCAGCTCGAGTCGCGATCATGGCAAACAAACACGACACCAAGCCCACGGTCAAATCGAGCCCACGATCAGGTCGACGGTCAATGCAGGCAAACGATTGGACCGTCGGTGCCTAGCTGAACCTCGGCAGGCCTCATCAGCGGCGCCGCCTCGAAGATCTCGCCGTTCAGGAAAGTGCCGACATCGGTTCCCAGATCGCGTACCCACCAAGTGGTGCCGACCGGATAGAGTTCGGCATGTTGACCGTCGACTTGGGCATCGTCGATTCGCAGGTCGCAGTCAGTATCGCTACCTAGAATCCAGGCGCGCCGAACGTCGAGTGATGCGTCGAGGTCGGCGTCGCCGAAGGTGAGTTTCAAGTACGGGTGGTTATCGTCGTTACGCTGTTGAAGCGGCGGTGAAGGCTCGTGGTGTTGGAACATTCTCGTATCCTTTCTGACCGTGATTTCTGGCTTCTACTGGAGATAACGGCAAGCTTCGAGATTTCCCGACATAGAATCTTGCTGGGGATACAGGCAGCCTGGGCCAGAGAATCGAAGCGAACGACAAGGGGACTGATATGGAGTACCAGCTGGGTGTCGTCTTCTCGGGCGGCGGAGCGCGGGCCATCGCCCAAGTCGGAGTCTTGCATGCCCTCACGGAAAGGGGGCTCGAGGTCGAATGTCTTGGCGGCACCAGTGCCGGTGCTCTGGTCGCGGCCCTCTACGCGGCCGGTCATTCGACCGAGGCGGTGCTCGACTTCTTCGAAACTCGCAGCCCCTTCAAACTCTCGAAACTGTCTTTCGGCAAACCCGGACTGATCGACACGGCGAAGATCCGCGACGATCTCCTCGAGTACTTTCCCGACACCACCATCGAGTCCCTCGACCGCCGACTCTTCATCACTGCCACCGACTTGCTCAACGCCAAACTGACTATCTTCGGGTCCGGCTCCTTGATCGACGCGCTGCTCGCGACCTCCTCGGTACCGCTGGTCTTCACCCCGACCGAGATCGACGGCCGTTGGTATGTTGATGGCGGCATCATCGACAACTTTCCAGTGGCGCCGTTGATTGGCCTGTGCGATGTCATCGTGGGGGTCTACGTGAGCCCTCTGAAGGCCCTCGACATGTCCCAACTCTCGAACTCCCTCGCTGTATCTCAGCGAGCCTTGGAAATCGCTAGATTCCACAACTCCAGGCACAAATTCCACGACTGTGACGTCATGCTCTGCCCCAAAGACCTCAACGGATATCTGGCCTTCGACACCCGTTATGTCCGCGACATCTTCGACATCGGCTACCGCGAAGCGGTCTCGCAACTCGACGCCATCGAAGCCGCCTTGGCGTCGATCATCCGCTGAGCTGGGCGTTTCGAGTATTCATACTTTGCTCTGAGCTACTGAACACGCCTTCCACAAGTAGTCGAAGACGCCCACAAACCCATAGGAATCAGCGTTTACAATAATCTTCGACCACCGACTTATCCTCAGGAGCCCGACAAGAGTTGGTGGCAGTTCTGGAAGTAGATCGCCGTCGGGGGCGGCTGGCCTTTACTCGCGGGAGGCTAGCAAGACGCAGACCAGGGCAACCAACGCCGGCAGACCTTGGGTGAACAGGATCGACGTCTTCGCCGTCAGCCCTCCGAACAGGCCGGCAACAACCACGCAGCTGAGAAAGAACACCTTGAAATCCCGCTTGCCAAACCACAGCCCCCAGATCAGACCCGCGGCCAGGAATCCGTTGTAGAGCCCCTGGTTCATTGCCAACGTGGCCGAGGAGGCCGAGACTTCTGGCGTCATGGAGAAGATCTTACGGCCCACCGGGTGGTCCCAATAGAACATCTCGAGGACCAAGATGCCGACGTGAGAAAGGGCGACAAAACCAGTCAGTAGATTGGCGACGAGTTTCAAGATGTGTCCTCCTCTTGGCGTTGACTGAATAGTCCGTGCCAGACCAACGCTTTCTGGCGAAGAGCAGAGTCAGCGTTGCCAAGTTCTTCTGATTTATCTGTCTGCTAGATGGCTGGCCATACAATAGCGGAAAGCTCTTCGCACGAAGTGAATGGTACTATGACCTAGGTGATCGGATCATCTCGACCTCAGCACGGTTTCCAACCCTTGCAGATCAACCCAAGACGCCAGCACGTAGAGGGCCCGCACAGTGCCCCAGGAGAAGGTTTTTCCTGGGGGCATTTGTTGCGGGTCGAGCTCGATGTTGAATCCACCTTCGTCGTCGTCGAGCTCCAGGCCGAGGAAAACCATGCCGTGGGTGAGCAGCAGATGGTGGGATAGCTGTGCCGGTTCGAAGGTACCGCTGAGGGGTTGGCCGTCCGCGTCTGTGGGAACAACCCGACTGAGGTGTTGGCCGGCGGCGTTCAGCAGTTCGAGGTACAGCGGATTGAGGCTGCGGACGAAGACGTTCTGCATGATGAAGTGGTGCCGTACACGCTCGCTCGAGATGACAGTGAAGCGTGGTCCGTCGTCGGGTCCGGCGATGGCTTGCAGGCGACGCTCCAGCAAGTCCCCTTTGATTGCGTCGCGTACCATGCACAAGACATGGAGGCCGGGGCGAGTCCGCAGCGCTCCACTGCGCGTCAGGTTGGCGATGTGCAGGCTGTCGAGGGCAACGATGCCGTCAATTTCTTCGACTCGGCTGGCACCGGGCAACAGCAGGATGGCGTCGGCGGCGGCGGGATCGATCGCTTGTTGCTGTTCTAGGCGTTCCTGATCTGTCCAGTCCGCTCGCAGCATCCGAACTTGCACCGCGGCATGTTCGGTCTCGAGTCGCAGCGCGATGGTGCCGTCGTCTGTTTGCCAGCCAACTTGGGTTTCAAACGCGCCGCCCAAGGCTGTGCGGACGTCCTGTGCCAGGGATTGTAGGGGTGCTTGCTCGCGCACCAAAACGGTGACTTCGAGTTGAGGGAAAAATCGGGCGAGCTCGGCGATGGTGCGCGGCACCCGCAGGCTGGCACCGATGATCAGCACCCGTTCCACCCGGTGGCAAGCGGGTCGTAAGCGCAAACCCTCGAAGCTGATCGTGTGCCGAGGGTTGCCGACGTCGCCGACCTCCGGTTGATCCGCCAGGGCCTGTCCGAGACGACGCAAACCGTCCCAGCGCAGCGAGACACCGGCAAGCCCGCGCACCGCCGACCACCGCACGTGGCCATCCGCGTCCAGCACATCAGCAGGACAGCTTTTGGTTCGAGCTCGTGCCGGATTCAGCATCACGTTGAGATCTTTGGTGTCGGTGGCGTCGTCGGCAGCCGTGAACAGGCCGATCGCAGTGACGCCGTACTCTTCGTAGGCCAGGCGATGCAGAGCCGCGGGATCGAAGCCGGGATTGGTGGCGGCAGACAACAAACGTCGACGCTCGGCGTCGGAGAAGAGGTAGGTGTAAACCTCGCTGCCACGGGAGGTCAGCAGCTGCCGATAAACGTGGTAAGCGCCAGGGTAAACGATGTTGTGGACGATGTAGTGTCCGAGGAACGAGCCTGATCCGACGAGATGGGTGCGGGGTCCGCCAGCGGCGCGCACCGCTAGGAAATTCCGCTCGTGTTCGATGTCGGGGTAGAGGTCGACGTCGGGATTGCGCTCGCGGGCAGCAAGGATCGCCGAGATCACCTCGCCGTCGGGATGGTGGGCATCCGAACCCAGGATCAAGACCCGTTTGGCCCGCCGGATGTTGACCCGCTCGAGATCGGCCGCCCGCACTGGATCGCCGTGGCGATACTGAAAGCTGCGAAGTTGCGGGCCGCGAAGATAAGCCGGTGCGTTGGGGGTTGGACCGAGGACGGCGGCGCGAAAGTTGCGCAGATTTTTGCGATAGATGTCGGCCAGGCCTTCGAGCAGGAAAATACTGTGAGGCGTCAAGCCGAGCACCACGGTGTGCCCTTGCAGCGCGAGAGGCTGTTCACGGGACCGTGTGAGCAGCTCCTCGATGGCGCCGGTGCCGATACCAATCAACAGCGAGAACAGCAGCAAGCCAGCTGACGTCAGCAGCAGTGAGACGATGACCACCGGCAGCTTGTCGATCGTCGGTACCAGATTGCCGGTATCCTGCACTTGGCGGAAGCTCCACCACAAGATGCGGAAGAAGCCGCGGTCCGACTCGCCGATCACATTGTCGCCGTCGAAGTCGAAGTCCGGCGCCACTTGGGTCACCACCACCGCGCCGCCAAAACTCAAGACTAGGCCGAGGAAGAGTAGTCCGATCACCTGGTAGCGCCGTTCGGGGCCGGCCAAAATAGCGACCAGGTCGCGGGCCATTCGCCCCCAGTAGCCGATCAACAGCAGCAGGCGCGCCAACCGCATCAAACGCAGAGCCGGCTTGTCGATCATCCCGTCGAGTGGGAGAAAGGACACCACCGCCAGTAGATCCAGCAGTAGCAGCAGGAGCTCGCTCATCCTCGCTCGGCGCTCGCGCCACCGTCGGCTGTAGAGACTCAGCCTCAACAGCAGCTCCAAGCTGAAGATCGTCAAGAAGCAGCCATCGAGCATGCTGACGATGCCCTCTGGGAAGAGCGCCAGCTTGGCTCGATCCGGCAGCACCGAAACGATGATCAACAACGATAGCGCGAGGCGCGTCCAATGCGCGTCGAGCAGATTCTCGGCAGAGTGGAAGAACGCTTGGCGGCGTTTGGCGAGGGTACGCATACGGGGGATGGATGGGTTGCGGAGTCAGAAGGGTAGCATGGAGGCCTTCAGAACCCCGCGACATTTCAGCGCAGCGGGACACGTTCAGGTCTTGGTTCGGTACAATCGGCGCCGAGACGTGTTGAACTGGAGATTCTGTATTGCGCCATATCGTCACCGTCGCGTTGATTCTGGTCGGGATGATTCATCTTCCGCCTTTGTTCGGCATGCTCGGGTCGGATCAGTTGACGTCGTTGTATGGAGTGTCGATTGACGATCCCAGCCTGTTGCTTCTGATGCGCCACCGGGCCGTGCTTTTTGGCATCCTGGGAGTGTTTTTCATCATGGCGTCGCGCGTCGAGGGGTTGCAGATGGGGGCTTTGGTGGCGGGGTTCGCCAGCGTCGGGTCGTTCCTCGTCTTGACCTGGACTTCAGACGCCTACAACACCAGCATCGGCAATGTGGCTTTGGTTGATCTCGTTGCACTGGCTCTGTTGGTGCTTGGACTGATCACCAAGCTTTATCTCAGGCGAGAGAGATAAGAGTTTTTCCCAGCCTGGCGTGATGGAGATACTGCTACCCACCTATGTCGTCCTCTACGCGGCCGCCACAGTGGGCGGCATCCGGTTGGCCAAGGCGGAGGGAAGGCCGCTTGCCATCATCTTTCTCGACACCCTGGCCTCGGCGCTGGTGTTGGGCGGTTTTGTGCTTTACCACCTTGGTTATCGTACCGAACAAGTGGTTTCTACATGGCGGTTCATGACGCCGCTGGTGACGGCGATCATCGTCTGGCTGATGGTTCGAGAGCTCAAAGATATCGAGCCCGATCCGGAATTTTCGGACAGCGAGAACGTCTGGATGAGCACCATCGGCGCTTGGTTGTCGATTCTCTTGATCATGCCGGCTATCTGGTACAGCTTCGCACTAGGATACGGATCGTGACGACGAGGTAGCATCGACCATGCGTTTGTGGTTTCACCTGTGTTGGATCCTGTTGCTTGCCTCGTCCCCTGAGGCAGTGGCCGAGAAGACCCGTTTCGACACCGCCACCGAGACCACCCATCGTCAGGTCACTTGGGACGACTTCAAGGGGCGTTTGACCCGATCGAAGACTGAACAAGCACAGATCTCGACGGCGATTCATACCGCACCGTTCGACGTCAAAATGACCCAGCTCAACAAAGGGTTTTGGGTGGCGAATCCCTTGGCCCTCGAGTTCTACGCAGTGATGAGCAAGGTGCGGTCAGGAGCCGGCAAAGCGGCACGTACCAACCAGCTTCTGGCCCACGAGCAAGGGCATTTTGATCTCACCGAGATCATGGCGCGCCGACTCGCCCAAAAGTTGGTCGGCGTTGAAGGGCAGGGGGCGAGCGCCAAGAAAGCGCGTGCCAGTGTTGTCGCTAGGATTGAGCGCGCCCACCGCGAGACTGTCGACGCACTGCACGTTTGGCAGGCGGAGTACGATCGCGAAACGAATCATGGTGTCCATCGTCGTCGGCAACGCCAGTGGAGTGAGAAAATTAGCTCCATATTGAGGGATACGCCGGGTCCACTACTTTTACTAGATTGAAGTGGACTTCAGGAACCGGAGGCTAGAGTGGTAGAGTTCAATTTGTGTAGTTTATTGATTTTTCGATGGAGTTGATGAGTGGTCTGTGGTCGAGCAGATGCCTGAGCAGCAGGCACCGTCTGAGCAGAAGACGCGGTTGGGCAAAAGCCTGACACGAAGGCGTTGGCTCGCTCCGGTGTCTTGGGTGGTGTTGCTTCTCGGGGTGCCTAGCTTGCTCTATGTGGCCTATGTGGCAGGTAAGCTGCAAGACCTCTCCGAGCACAATTTGCGCACCCTGGGCAACGCCGCGGGACAGATCGAGCGGGCGTTGGACAACGCCGGTGCCACGGCACGGAATCTAGCCAAGGACTTCGGTTATGCCTGTGAGTTTCTGCTCCGGCAACCACGGCTGTCCCTGGTCGAGCCAACCCATTGCACAGATCTCGAAGACTTTCAGAAAAGTGATCAAGCGGAGAGTCGACTCGAAGCTGCAGCCGGCGGCCGACTTCTGCTGGTGACCGATATCCCGGATCTTTCCTCCGCCGATTTGGCCGATACCGGCTCGTCGCCTGGCACCAGCTTCCAGCTCGAAGTTAGGCTCGATCAGATTTTGGCAGATGTTCCGTTAGAGGGAGCCTTCGACCATCTGGTGATTGTCGAAGGCGATGGACAGGTGGTTGTCCAACGCGGTCCGGACGCGTTGCGCCTCACCTCGCTCGCCAAGCTGACGACAACCGATAGCATCAAACTCTCGGTGGCCGATCTTCAAAGCGCCAGCCGAGTCACCCAGGTGCATTACGCCGAGCAGGACTACGGCCTGCTTTGCCAGCCGCTGCGACCGCCGTCTGATCTTGTCCAACGCGACCAGGACGACACCCTCGGCAGTACCTGGGTACTGTGTGGCCTAGTCAGTTCCGAGCGTTCGGTGGCGAATGCGTTGGCGGTGTCGCCATTGTTGGTGCTCATTCTCTTGCTGCTTCTCCTCTTGGGACTCCTGACTTGGCCCTTCTTCAAAATCTTTACAATGCGGCAGCGGGAGCGCTTGCGTTTTCTGGATGGTTATTTGTTGAGCGTCAGTACTTTTGGCCTGTTGTTGCTGATGGCGCTGCTGCTGCTTGACTTTCAGAGTTACGCCAGCTTGCGGAACCTCACCAAGGATCGGTTGGCAGCGTTAGCGGCGGATCTCGACCGTCACTTGGTGGGGGAATTGCAACAGATGGCCCGGCAGCTCGACGCATATGATGAAATTGTCGCCGCAACCGCCGTCAACTTGGGAGGCTTGAGAACGGATGTCAAATTGCTGCGGCAGCGCAAGTCAACCTCGGCACAAGCGCCAGCAGCAACGGCTGTGCCAGTATCAGAAGCGGTGCCGGTTTTGGACGACAGTGAGCCGGATGCGATAAAGGGTCTCGACCTACCGTATCCTGACCACTACCCACACCTGTCGTCAGTGTTCTGGATGCGGCCGGATGACGGACGACAATTCATCAAGGCGACAATTAATGATCGCAACACGCCACCGGTCGCGTTGTCTAAACGGGCCTACTTCCAGCGAGTTCAGGACCATGATCGCCTGTGGCGGCTGTCAACGGTAGTGGATCGGTGGAGTTCCGGAGACACTGGTGAGCCCTGGGATTCGGAGGTTTATGTCGAGCCGATTCGTTCGGTGACCACCGGCGAGTCGAGTGTGGTGCTGTCGACGTGCTCGCGCATCAGGGCCGAGGGGTCGGACGACTCACCAAAGGGCGAATGTCCTAAGCCCGGCGAACGGGTGGTTGCGGCCTTGTCGACGCCGCTGGTCTCTATCGCCGACCCTGTGATGGGTCCTGGGTTCGGATTTGCGATTATCGATGACGATGGCAACGTGTTGCTGCACTCGGACTCCCGCCGAGCGTTGGCGGACAATCTTTTCGACGAGTTGAGTCAGCCGCGCCGTCTGCGTGCTGCCCTCGAGTCACGGACTGACCGGGCGATCGAGAGTGACTATTTGAGCCGTCCCCATCGGCTCTGGATCCGTCCGATGCGGGGGCTACCCTGGACCGTCGTCACCTTCTTCGACAAAGAGGTGTTACGGACAGCCAACCTCGAGGTCCTGACTCAGGCGATTGTGATCGGCACGCTCTACCTTGTGGTCTTCTATCTCATCCCGTCGGTGATCTACTTGAGCCGCCGCCGTCGCCATACCAGTTGGTTGTGGCCAGATGGCAGCAAACTGAGGCTTTACAAACGCTTGGTATGGATGTACGGCGTCCTGTTTCTGGCCTTGTTGCTGGTGCTGCACGTCGTGCCCCGCGGCTACACCTTGATCGCAGGCTTTCTCTTTCCGTTGACCGCGGTGGTGATCACCGTGTTGCGCATCCGTTTGTGGAATCGACAACATCTGTCAGTCCTGCGGGGTACTAAAGGTGTCAAGGGCTCGGATCGTGCTGGCCTGGCGCTCGACATCTTTCCTCAACTCCTTCTGGCAGCAGTCATCCTGAGCGCGCCGCAACGGATGGAAATGCTCGGTAGCGTGATCTCGGTGATGGTGTTGACCTTTGTTGTGTTGTTCTATGTCGCGCTGCGATGGTCGCCGAAAGACGGTCGGGTTCGACTCCGGCTGAATCGCGCCAAGTCGTTGCTGCCAGATGAATTTTTGCCCTGGCATGATGTTGCGGCGGTGCTGTTTTGGCTGTTGGTTGCGGTGCTCCCGGCGAGCTGCTTTTTCAAGGTGGCGCTCGAAGACCAGCAGCTGTTGTTGCTGAAGATGGAGCACCTGCACTTGCGAGATCAACTCGAGAGGCGAGATTGTGCCGTTGATGAGCGCTATCGGCGGGTCAGTGTTGGGCAGCCCGGGTTCCTAGCCAATCGTAAGATTTTTGTTGGAGGGACCGATGCTTATCAAGCCTCGACCAGCATCACTGCAGCCCATTATGCTGGGGAGGCTGTCTTCGAGGATCTACGATCGGAGCTCGCCAAGCCGGTTGGTGAACGCTGGTACTCAGATCTCCTAGCGGATCATGAACCGCTCTACAACGACACGTCGGTCCGTTTGCGCTACCTGGCACCCCCGGCAGCCAGCGACAGCTCGTGGCAGTGGCGTCGGCGCGTTGATGGCGAAGTGATGTTCGAAGTTGACCGCAGCCGGTGCAGCGAGCCGTATGTTTTGCTGTCGTCGGTGCCCTTGGCTATGCCCGCGGTCGGTGGGTTGGTGTTGGCGGGCGGTCTGTTGTCGACCATGGTGTTGTTGGCTTGGGTGCGGTGGGTATCACGTCGGCTGCTGTTTGCGCGCCTCGAGCAGCAGGTACGGCGACTTCGACCCGAGGATTTGATCCGAGGAGAGATTCGCACCAACGTCCTGGCGCTGCTGGCGTCGCCGATCGACCGGCGGGCAATCATGGCGTCGAATCGTTACGACTACGTGGCGCTTGGTGACGAGGACAGCCTGGCCCGAGCGCTGGAGGTTGAAGGCAAACCCAAGCCGGTGGTTTGTGATGGTTTCGAAGACGGTCTCGAGGATCCCGTAGCGCGCCGATCCAAGCTGCAAGTTTTGGAAGACTTGGTGCTCACTCATCACCGGCGGGTGCTGATCCTGACCTCGGTAGATCCCTTCAACGATCTCTTTTCTTTTGCCAGCCCAGGGCACGATGCCCCCACCAGCGCTCCAGCCTCTGGGGCCCCCGATGACGACGAGCAGCGCCGTTGGGGACGTTTGTTGAGCCGCTTTACTTTGGTGCCTGTGGCCCTCGCCCGGCAGCAGGCCACGGCGGTCGGCTCAGACGGTGCTGATGACCTGGAAAGTACAGATTCGATGGGAGGGCGTCCGGCCTGGTTGGAGCGTGAGCTCAACGCCACCTTACATCTGCGCCGACTCGTCGAGCAGCGCCAAGGGCTCAGCAGCGATGCGGTGTCCCACATCAGCCGGCGAGAGGCTTTGGAGCGCATCGTCGAATCCGCGGAGGGCTACTATTGGGCGTTGTGGACCGCGTGCTCCCGCGACGAGAAGCTGGTGCTGGTCCAACTCGCCGAAGAGCGTCTCGTCAACCCCAAGCAGAATCGTACGGTGCGCCGCCTATTACAGCGTGGGCTGGTGGTGCGTGATCCGATGCTGCGGCCGATGAATGAGAGCTTCACGCTCTTCGTCAGCTTGATTCGTCTACCGCAAGAAGTTCGCGAGTGGGAGCAGCCGAGCCAAGGCATGGGTTGGACCCACATCCGCTGGGCGTTCATGGCGCTTCTGGTGGTCATCGCGCTGTTTCTCTCCACCACCCAGAAGCAACTTCTCGAGACGACCTTCGGTTTCGTCTCGGCGCTCGGGATCAGCCTGCCCGTGTTGCTCAAATTGGTGTCGTCGGTCAACAAGCCGAGCCCCGGCGGTCTCGACGGTTGATCTACTGGCCTCTGGCGACAGGCTGATCGTCTAGGCCGGGCAGTCACACCAACGGGGAGAGCGCATAAACTTGGTACCGCTTCAGCGGCTTCGCGTGCGCCGGAGCGCGCACAATGGCACTCTAGCGCCGGAGCGCGCATAATGGAACTCGGCAAGAGGCCCAGGGTAAGAAAGGAGCGGCTCATCAGGAATATTCTTCCCTTTACCCGCCGCCGCAGCGTCGTAGATCCAGCAGCCTCAGGCAAGTCACCCAGCGATGAGGAGCGATCTGATGCCTCGGATGAGGGCGACGTCGGTGGGCAGCTGACTGCGCTACTAGCGGGAGATGTCGACGCTGCAGCCTGGCTCTACGATACGTTTTCTCGCAATCTCTTCCGGCGGCTGCACGGGCGTTATGGCGGACATCCCGGAGTTGATGTCGAAGATCTTCTGCATGATGCCTTTGTGATGTTCTACCGTGGCAACGGCAAGATCCTGCGGGATTACCTCAGTCGAACCGAGGCTGGTGGGCGGACCGTGGCAAGCCTCGAGCGTCGCCTATGGGACGTCACGTGTGGTTTGGTGGCGAATCGCAAGCGGTCGGTCAAGGGGCGCCAGCTTTTGCCCTTGAGCTCTGTTGACCGTCCCTCGGCCGAGCCGACGCCGGAACGCGATTTTCTGGGGCGCGACGAGCTCGACCGACTCGACGCTTGTCTTCGTCGCCGCGGTCAGCGAATTTACCTCTACTTCTGTCTTCGCTTCGAAGACGGACTGGCACCGCGAGAAATCGTCACGGCTACTGGTTGGTCGCGCAAAGCGACTTACAAACTTCGCCAGGCACTCGACGAAGCAATCCGAGCCTGCTGCGAGAGCCTTGAGTTGGCGCTGAGCTTGCCAGAGCAGGCTGGGTGAAGGTGATGAACCTCGGGTTGGCGATCCTTGCAATCTGGCTACTGAGTTGTGAGATGCCAGAGCGCCAACACGGGAGGCTGGAGCTTTCGACGGTGATGCGTCATCACGATGAAGTCGTGAGCCGTCCGAGCGGCGAGGTCCTGCCGATGTTTTTGGGGGCCGGCAGCTCAATGGGAGTATGTCTGGAGACCAACGCCGATCTCGACACCAGTCAGTGGCGAGGCCAATTGACAGTCGACGGGCGCTTGGCTTCCGATGGGTCGCCGCCGGCGGCACGCAGTGGCCGAGTGTTGTGCTTCGATGGCGAGATGCCCGAGGGACTGGAACCCAGCGTTGAGTTGGACGTCTGCCTGACGATTGAAGACAGGTTTGACGGGCGCCGTTGGCCGGCGCTCTGTCAACCCTCACTGCTGATGCTCGAGCTTGCGGAGCGCGAGGCGATCGAGGCGGATAAACAGCGTTTGCTGGCCGAAGCCAAGGCGTTGGACGTGTGGCAACTTGTGGGTCGCCTCGAGCAGTTGGCGGCGCGTGCGGTAGCCGCCGGCCTGCCAATGCAAGCAGCTCGTCTCGAGCTGATTGCAGTTTACTTTCTGCGGCGGGAGGGGGGACCTGAAGCGATCGCAAAGGCCCAGCAGCTGCTCAGCCAGCCTATGAGCTGGCAGTCTCACCCGGCGGCAGGCGGCCTCAGCGCCCAGATCGAATTGGAGCGTGCGGCGCTCGAGTTGGCTGTTTCAGCGGATGATCAGGCTGCCAAGCGGGCTTGGCTGCACCTGTCACAGGCGGATGCGTTGTTTCGTCGATCCGCCCACCGCCTCCGGTTGTCGGCGACGATCCGTCGGACCGCGTTGTTGGCGCGGTTGGGCTTCACGACCGAGGCCGTCGAGCAGTTGCAGTCGGCTTCTCAGGATTGTGCGACTGCCCACTGTTTGCCGGCAGTTCAAAAGATGGCGTCCTCCCAGTTGGCCTGGCTGGTGCTACAAGACCCCTTTGCTCGTCAGTCACAGCTGGCGGCGGCCGAGGCGGATCTACGAGCGCTACTCGAACCCTCGGCCGGAGCTTCGAACGAGTCGTTGGAGCACGCCAACGAGTGGTTGAACCTGGCCTATCTCCAGGTTCGGCAGGGGCTCGACAGCAGTGCGGCCCGGGTGGTTGCGAGAGGCTTGATCGCGAAACACAAGGCCAGTGGCCGTCGGGCCGATGAGCTCAACGGTTGGGCGTCGGTGCTCGATGGTCTGGTGGAATTGACGATGGGGCAGGCACAGGCCGCGCTCGAAGCTTGCGCCGCCGTGACCAGCGCGGTGGATGCGCAGCTAGCTGCCGGCGCAGCGGCTTGTGAGGGGCGGGCGTTACGTCGTTTGGGGCAACTGGACCAGGCGGCAGCCACTCTCGGCGACGCGCTGCACCATCATGGCGTTGCAACACAACGTCCGACATCGTCAGGTTTTGCCCAAGGTCCGGGGCCGAGGGCCGAGGCTTTCAAGCACCTCGCCAGGGTCGAGATCGAGCGCGGTCGTCCCGAGAAGGCTTGGCAGCTGATGGCCGAGCTCGACGGCCTGGCGTTCCTGGAACGGGACCGTCAGACCTGCCGTTTACAGGCGACGACGCCAGAGGTTGTGGAGCGTTGGCGCGCAATCGAGCGCGAGTCGGATGGCATCCTCGACCAGCTGGCGCGAGCCGATCCGCCAACCTCAGTGCGAAGACGTCAGCAGGTGCAAGCCATGCGGCGTGAGTTGCGTGCTCGTTGGCGAACGCTGCAGCGCGACTGGCCGGGCTGCGAATTGTCTCCCGGCGTGTCGACCGGGGAAGGGTTTCGGGCCTTTACGGTCGAAGACGAAGTCATTCTGCTGCGCCGCTCGGCTGCCGGCGAGGTGACTCTCGAGCAACGCACGACGCTTTCTCGACAGCGTCTGCTGGAGATCGTCGATGGTGTCTCGCGGGCGATGATAAGTCGAGACCAAGCTGACGCGACGTGGCGAGCCGAGCTTGCGCCTCTGGCTGCGGCGCTAGTGCCGAAGGCGATCGAGCGTTGGCCAGAAGTCAGTCTCTACCGCTTGCATGGTGCTCTGCAAGGGGTACCGCTGGCGGCCTTACCGTTGCCTGAGGGCAGCGTTGGTGGTACCGAAAACAGTGGATCTGACGGTGCCGGATCTGACGGTCCTGGATCTGACAGGGCAGGGCGCTGGTTGGTCGACGTTACCGTGCCGGCACTGGTGGGGGTTGGCAGTCGTCCGCTAGCGACTCCGGCTGCCACGGGTCCTGGGGTCTTCTTGATCGATCCTGATGGTAGTTTGCCAGAGGCCTCCACGATGGAGCCGTATTATCGCCAGCAATTTCCCCTGGCGCGTATTTTGGCGGGTGCAAACGCTAGTCGTGTCGGCGTGCGGTCTGCATTGACCGGCAGTGGGTGGCTGCACGTTGATGCTCACGGTCGTTATGAAGACAGCTTCCCTGAGCTTTCTGCCATGGTTCTGCACGATGGCCAGTTGGCCTGGCCAGAGCTTGCCGCCCTGGCGTCGCCGTGGCGTTTCGCCAATCTCAGCGGCTGTCAGACGGGAAGCTCCCAATGGACGCCGGACAGCGGCCGCTTCGGACTTGCCGGTTTGTTGACTCAGGTGGGGGTCCGTTGGGTTGTCGCAAGCCGAGCCAACTTGCTCGATCGATTTGCTGCCGAGTTCAATCGTACGTTCTACGCCGCATTGGCTGACGGAAACACGGTCCCTGAAGCCCATGGCCGAGCCTTGCGTTCCCTCGCCAGGCGTTATCCGGTGTCGGTGTGGGCTGCGATGATGATCGTCTCCGGTGCAGTGGCTCCGGATCCTCCGCCATCGGCTGCAGTGGGTGATCTGAACTCGAGTATTGATGTGGGGGGCAAACATTCATCGTCCCGAATCCTCTCCAAGAGAAGGTCAGCGGCGCCGGATGAACCGGTGGCATTGGCCTTCGACCTAGAAGGAATGGCTGGATGAATCGAAGAGAGCCCGACGAGTTGTTGCACAGGTTGGCGGAACGTCAGTCCTCGGGAAGATCGGACGCCGTCTTGTCGATTGACGACGCGAGCCTAGAAGCGTATGCCGAAGGCCGCCTATCGGCGGCTGAGCGGCTCGGAGTCGAAGCGGTGTTGGTCGATAGTGCTTCCGCTCGCTCGCGACTGCTGGAGCTACGGGGTGTAGATGCAGCGGGGCCGTCGCCGTTGTTGCGTCGTCGGGTGCTCGAAGGAATTCCGCGCCCCCGTCCGCGTCGACGCCGACGGTGGCAAGCGGCAGTGGCAGCGATTGCCGCTGTCTTGTTGGCGGTCCTCGGACTACAACTACAAGCGCCTGAACCACTTCCGGCAAATCTCGACTTCGAAGTCCGGGCGTTCGGAATCGCCGACGAGCGAGGAACGGTGGCAGGGGATCGAGTCCAAGCTCTGCCTGACACCATTCTTCGCTTCGAAGTTGCCCCGGTTGATGCCGCGGAAGCCGATGTTGCCTTCGGACTTTATCGCTGTGGGAAAGCGTCCTGCCGTCGTCTTGCGGCGGCAGACGGTTTGACCGTCGAGGCGGAACGCGGCGCGGCGTTGATGTTCGGGCGGGCCGAAGCTCTCCTCGGATCGCGAGCAGGTAGCCATGTCCTCTGGGTTGTCGTGGCAAGGCCGGGTGGGTTGCCGCACGAAATCGAAGTGTCGTCCGATCAAACCCTCTCGGCAGCGCTTTCCGCCGAGGGTCGGCGCCGAGTCATCGAGCAGCATATCGATCTCTTGGCTGCGCCTTAGCCATTCAATGAATGATTTGTGGAGCATGTTTCGAGGTTGGCCTCGCTGTGCTCCAGACCGCGAGAGGAACTCATCATGATGTGTTTGTTATCGATCGCTCGTGCCCTGTTCGTCCTGTCCGTTCTGTGCGGTTTCAGCGTCCCTGTAGCTGCCGCCGCGGCAAGCGACGTTGCCCCGATCCATTGGGAACGCCGTGAGTGCCCGGGTGGATCGCCGCCGGGCGACGCAACTCTGTTGTTTCGATGTGGCGCGGATGTCAGTTACCACTCGGCGCCAGCTGGTCGCGAAGCGCCCCTTCCTGGGGGGTGCCAGATCACCTCCGGTGCAGCGGAATCACCAGCGGTGTATCCGGGCTCCGATGTCTTCACCAAGATCGACGGAGATTATCCGTGTAGTGACAGTGCTTGCTTCTGCGAGTTTGAAGCGTGTGAGCTGGACGGTCAGCCATGGGTCGCGGTCATTGACCGTGACAACTGGCACGGTCGCAGCCAAGCTGGGTTGATTGCGGAGATGGTTGGGCCGACACAACATGTGGCATTGCTCGATCTCGAGGCAGCGCTAGCGGAGACAGCACTGGATGGACTTGGTGCCGTCACCGACCTCAACGTTCTGGCTCGGCTGTGTCAGTTGATCGACATCGGAGAAGCAGAAGGCGCGCCGGTGATGCCGTCGGTGGTGTCGATGAGCTTTGGTCGTGTGGCATCGTGCGCCGATTCGAGCGACGCTGGTGAGTCGGGAGGGACGGCGTCCAACCCCCGTTCCCGGGAGCCTGGGTCGACCCTGGCTGGCGAGATCAGTTGGGCTCTCGAGGAATTGCGGGAAGTCCATGGGGTGATTCCCTTGGCTGCCCACGGCAACCATGGCTCGGCGCTGTTTCCAGCTAGCGATGCTTCGGTGTTGGCAGTCGGCGCGCTTGATCTGTCAGCCTACCGGGCGCCTGGTTTCGAGATTGCTGCTTCTTGGGAGACGCCTGCGGGTGCGAACGCGCTGTTTCCGGGCAACGGAGTGTGTCTGCCCTTCGATGATTCTTTAGGTGACGGCTATTGGCGATCGCCAGCGGGTTCGTCCCAGGCCAACGCCCTGGCGGCGGGTTGGGTAGCGGACGCCGTGGCGGGCGGATGGTTCAGCGTTGACCATTTGGCCGGAGCATCACTTCTTTATCCGTTTCCAGGAGACCTCAGGACACCGGCAGATTTTGCGTTGGCCAAGGGCGGTACGTTGATTCCCGGCACTTGGTCGACCCCTGCCAGCGAGTTGATTGGCCGCTTGCTCGACCCGCGCCACGCCTGCTGGCAAGAGGACGACTTACCTCGTGCGGTGTTCGCGTCGCCCGGCCCAATGGTTGATCTTGTGTCGGTTTTGCCAAGCCCGGAGCAGTTGGCTTGCGAGGAGCATGTCCAGACTCCCGACACTGACTACTGTATTCCATGCCTCGGAGCCGGCGGCATCGGCAAAGACAGGGCCGGCGTGATCACCACGCTTCAGATTGATCTCTCGGCGCCAGCTGTGCGCAACTCTAACGTGACGGTCAACAGCCTGGCGCTAAGGGTCGGTGAAGAGCAACGATTGCTCGAGCTGGCCGACGGAACACTGGCCGATCTTGGGCTCGGTGTAGTGGATATCCTGACTTTGACCAACGTTGATATAAGACTTGGTGACGAGGTTTCTTTGATCTGGGAAATGGAATGGAATGGCCTGAGTTTTTGGACCTCTTCTCCAGTGCACTTGCCGTGAAGATTGGTGGCGTACCAGTCGGCTTCTAGAAGTAATGCGCGTGCGTCGGCTCATTGTCCCGAGTGGCGAGTCTTGGGCAGTGAGATCTTCAGGGTTAGATAGGCCGCAGGCGGTTTGGGCAAGAATCCGCGCCGTCAATCTGGAGGCAGCCAGCATGTTGCCGCCAGGCCGCCGCCGCGACGATTGTGCAGTGATAACTTTCCGCCGTGCTCGGTCAGGATCTCACGGCATAGCGGCAGGCCGACGCCGACGCCGTCTTTTTTGGTGGAGAAGAAAGGCAGCAGAGCCTGGCGCATGGTTTCTTCGTCCATACCTTTGCCGTGGTCGAGCACCTCGATGCGGGTGCCGCCGTCGGGAGCCGAGCCGAGGCGAACCGTGATCGAGGCATCGTCGTTACTGGCTTCACGGGCGTTCTTGAGCAAGTTGATCAGTACTTGTTCGATTTGTGCTGGATCGAATTCGCCGGTGGGCTCGGGGGGCGCTCCTTCGAGCTCGAAAGGGTAGAGTTGTCGTATGCCGTCGAGTAGTTCGCGCCAGGACGCCTGTTCCTTCTGAGGTTTCGGAAGGCGAGCGAAGCGGGCGTAACCTCGCAGGAAGTGGGTCAGATGAGTGACACGGTCTTCGATCGAAGCAAAAATCTCGGGCAAGCGATCGAGTTGATCGGGGCGGGAGGCGAGGATCCCGGCGGAGTGGATGAGCGAAGAAATCGGTGCCAACGAGTTGTTGAGCTCATGGCTGATGACCCGGATGACCCGTTTCCAGATCCGAACTTCTTCGCGGCTGAACTCGTAGGTCAACCGGCGCAGCAGGTAAAGCGTGTGGCTTTGGCGGTTGAGCTGGAACTTGCGGCGGGCTAGGTGATAAGTCTCAGGCTCACGCCCCTCTCCAAGAGTAAAGAGGCCATCACCGCTGCCTGCAAGGCTAGCGCGTAGCTCTGCTGGGCAACCGCTGAGGATGTCTTGAAAACGTTTCCCTTCGATTTTTTCGCCACCGAGAAACAGTCGTCGCGCCTCGGGGTTGGAGTAGACCACGCGATCGAGCTGATTGGTCAGCACCAACGCTACTGGGGAGCGGTAGAGCGCGGTCTCGAGGAGGAGCTCGCGCTGGCGGATTGCTGAACGCTCGTCGCGGAGAATGGCTACCGCTTCGTTGTAGCGACTCACCAGTTCACCGAGCTCGTCCTGACGGGTGACGGCGAGCCGGATAGAGAAGTCGTTGTCTTTCAGACTCGAGATACCATCGCTCAGGGCCTGAACCACCATGGTCACCGGATGCAGCTGGCGATTGAGTAGCCAGGTCCCGATCGGCAAGCCGACGCCACAGCACAGCAGAAAGGTCAACCCGGCTGGCAGGTCCAGGTGGGAGGCCGCGGCGGCAATGGCCGCCATCAGGATCAGAATTGCTGCGAACCGGAGAGCGACGATACCCGCCAACGAGCGCCGCGGCCGGGTCTCGTCGAATGCTTTTGTTGATGCCTGGTGTGGACCAGGTTCGTGTGAACCAGAGTCGCGTGAACCAGGTTCGTTTGAACCAGGGTCGCGTGGACCAGGGTCAGTGTCGTCGGTTGCAGAAGATGTTGCGTCCATGTCTTCAGCCACTCGACTCAACCACTCGGGCGGCGTTCGATGACGATGCCGAGTCTCGACATTTTGCGGTAGAGCGCTTGCCGGCTGATACCCAACTCTTGGGCGGCTTGTGACACGACGCCGCCGGTGGCGATCAACGTCCGTTCGAGTTGGGTTTTTTCGGCCAGTTCATTATTGTCGAGAGCCGGTCCAGGCGGTGCCGGCGTCAAGGCGGGCGTTTCGGGGCTGGGCATAGGCGCTTGGCCGGGAGATGCCGAGGTCGCAAGGTCGAGATCGCCCGACTCGATCATTGGGCCGGCAGCCAATAGGTCAGCACGTTGTAGACGGTTGCGCAGCTCGCGAACATTGCCCGGCCAAAGATAGGCGAGCAGAGTCTCAAGGCCGGACCGGCTGATCTGCCGAGATTCGGCTTGGCGCTCGGCGGCGAACCCTCGCAAGAAGTGCTTGGCCAATGGCTCGATATCCTCGGGGCGATCGCGCAGCGCGGGGACCCGCAACTCGACGACGTTGATTCGGAAGTAAAGATCCTCCCGAAAGCGCCGCTCGGCAATGGCGCGTTGCAGGTCTGCATTGGTGGCCGAGATCACCCGCGCATCCGACGTCCGGGTGCGATTGCCTCCCAGACGTGAAAACTCTCCGGATTCCAGGGCGCGCAGCAATTTGACTTGGCCAGTGAGAGACAACGAGTCGATTTCGTCGAGGAAGAGTGTGCCGCCGTCCGCTGCCTCGAAACGTCCGATCCGGCGGTCGTTTCGCCCGGTGTAGGCTCCGGCCTCGGCCCCGAACAGCTCGGCTTCCATCAACTCCTCGGGCAAGGCGCCAACGTTCACCTTGACGAACGGGCCGCGGCGGCGAAGCGAGTTGGCGCGCAGGATCTCGGCCATTTTTTCCTTGCCTGAACCGTTGGGGCCGGTGATCAATACCGGCACTGACGACGGGGCGACGTGCAGTGCCAAGGACACCAGCCGTTGCATGGCGTCGGAGCGGAAGATCAGGCCGCATAAATCGTGTTTGGCCGCCATCTCTTCCGGCGATGGGGTAGGTGTCTTACGGTCGGCGGCGATGGTCTCGTCGGTGTTGGTCTCGTCAGGGCTGGTCTCGTCGGTTGCCAGCAGTTGGCGCACCGTCGCCAGTAGTTTGCGATCGTCCCAGGGCTTGGCGAGGTAGTCTGTTGCGCCCTCCTTGACCAGCTGGACCGCGGTCTCGAGGGAGGTCCAGGCGGTGATCAACAGGATCGGCAGTTCCGGCCGGGCCGCTTTGAGTCGCCGGAACAGGTTGATGCCCTGCGCGCCGCTGGTTTGGCCAGGGTCGAAGTTCATGTCTTGCACCACCGCTCCCACCGTTCCACTGGTTGCGAGCTTCAACGCTTCGTCCGCGTCCGAGGTGGTCACACACGGGATGTCATGGATGTCGAACAGCAGCCGCAGCGCGTCGAGCACCGCCGTCTGGTCGTCGATGACAAGGACTTTCTGCATGAGGAGGAGCGCCTCCTCAGGCCAGCATCGCCGCCAGCATGCCCTCGCATTGCTGACGGTTCATGTACCGTGGCACGGGGTAGTTGTAATGAGCCTCTTTCAACGCTTCACCAGCGATGGTCGGAAGGTCGTCGCGGCGCAAAGGCTCAAGGTGCGACGGAATGTCCAGATCGACCAACAGCCGGCGAATGGCTTCGACAAGCTGGGTTGCGAGCTCGGAGTCGGTACCCTCTCCGAGGCCGAGGGTGCGCGCAATCGTGGCCATGCGTGATGCCGCCTTGGGCTGTGAAAATTCCAGCACGTAGGGCATGGCGATGGCATTGGCGCGACCGTGAGGTACTTGGTAGTGGGCGCCGAAACTGTGGGCGATGGCGTGGATGTAGCCGACGCTGGTTTTGGTGAAGGCCAAGCCAGCATAAAACGACGCCATTGCCATCGCCTCTCGCGCTGCCAGGTTGTTGCCCTCGGCGTAAGCCTCGGGGAGGTGGTCGAAAACCAGCTGAATGGCAGCGAGGGCGAAACGGTCGGTTTCCACCGTCGCATTCCGTGACAGGTAGGCTTCGACGCCATGAGTGAGAGCGTCAAGGCCGGTGTCGGCGGTCACTGAGGGCGGCATACCGACCATCAAGGCGGGATCGAGGGCTGCCATTTGCGGGACCAGCTTGGGATCGATCACCGGCGTCTTGAGGTGCGTCTCGGGATCCGAGACCACCGCCGCCACCGTCACTTCGGAACCTGTGCCAGCGGTTGTCGGGATGGCATAAAACGGCAACCCGGGTTTTCTGACCTTGAGAAAACCGATCATTTTGCGGACCGTCGTCTTGTTGGTCGCCAGGACGCTGATCACCTTGGCCGCATCGATCGGTGAGCCTCCGCCGAGAGCGAGCACGGCATCACAAGCATTCTTCTTCAGCAGAGCGAGTCCGTCTTCCACCTGGGTATAACTCGGATCCGGTTCTACGCCGTCGAAGACCGTCGTGTCGACCCCCAGCCGGGCGAACTCGGCGACGATGGGCTCGTGCATTCCGAGCCCTATCAGTCCGCGGTCGGTCACCACCAAGACATGACGTGCTCCCATCTGCGCGATGGCGGCACACAAGCGTTGCGACGATCCTGCGGTCGTAAACAGGATCGGGCGTGGAATCGACAGCACTTTGGCGAGCAGCCTCAGCACCGTCATCAACGTTCGATGGACGAGGCGTTTCAGGGCGAAAAACATGAGTCTGTTGTAACCTCCAGAGGTCGATCATCCTACCACCGGGTCGCGGCAACAGATGATGGAAGAGCACGGCATGGAACACGGTTCGACTCAAACACCAAGCTTCGAATCCTTGAAGGTCCATTCGGGAAGGATTCAGCGGGCTGACCTTGACGCCTTCTTTGCCGATCTCGATCCGGTGTCGATCGACTGCATGATTGGTTCCTGGAAAGGTGGCGTCTTCGCTGTCGGCAGCTCCCTCGAAGTGCTACTCAAGGATTTTGGTCTGATCAAATGGCACGGCAAACGTTTTGATAGCGCCGACCGGGTGCAGGCCTTGGTAGGCAAGGTCCTGGGCTTCAAGATGCGGTTCCCGCTGGGCACCGCGGTCCTGCGTCGGGTCGAGTTCCGTGGCAAAGTGTCGGCGGCAATGATTTACAACCGGCGACCGATTATTGATCATTTCCGGCAGATCGACGACAACACAGTGATGGGTATCATGGATCAGCGTGGCAAGATCGAGATCTACTTCTACCTCGAGCGGGAGTGAGTTGATGCAGGTCTGTCGCTGGTTGTGGCTTGCTGGGTTGATCCTCCTGATCGTTCCGCCTTCGGTGGTTGCTTCACCTGACCTTGGGGACTACTTTCCGCCGCCAGAAACGACGCCAAGTAGCAGCTGGGAGCACCGGTCGCCAGCGGAGCTTGGTCTCGATCCCAAGCGATTGTCCGAGGCTGTGCGTTTCGCCCTGGAACACGAGACATCAACACCGATAGACCTCGAGACCTACATGCGCGATCGGATGGCCAAGCAACCCTTCGGCGACATCCTCGGACCGTTGAAGCCCAGGGGGGGAGCCAATGGTCTCGTGATACGTCGCGGCTACATTGTCGCCGAATGGGGTGACACCGAACGAGTCGACGTCACCTACAGTGTCACCAAGAGCTTCATGGCGACGCTCGCTGGCCTGGCGCTCGAACGTGGTTTGATCTCCGATCTTGATGCCGCGGTAGGGGAGACAGTGCACGATGGCGGTTTCGCGCCGCCGCATAACCATCACATTACCTGGCGTCATTTACTACAGCAGACTAGCGAGTGGCAGGGAACCCTGTGGGACAAGCCCGACGCCGCCGACCGTCGGCGTGGTGCCGAGCGTGAGTTGCAAACCCCCGGCACCTTCTGGGAGTACAACGACGTCCGCGTCAACCGCACGGCACTGGCGCTGCTGCGGGTTTGGCGGCGCGGGTTGCCGGACGTGTTACGGGACGAAATCATGGCACCGATGGGTGCTTCTGACGCCTGGCAGTGGCACGGTTACCGCAACTCCAATGTTGAGATCGATGGTCATACCGTGCGCTCGGTGTCAGGCGGTGGCCATTGGGGAGGCGGCTTGTGGATCAGCTCCCGAGATCAGGCGCGTTTTGGCCTGCTGCACTTGCGTCGTGGTCGGTGGCAGGACCGCCAAGTGTTGCCGGAAGCTTGGGTCGATGCCATCACCACCCCGGCTGAGCTGAAGCCAACCTACGGGTTGATGTGGTGGCTCAACACCGGCCGCGAGTTATGGCCGAGTGCGCCCGAGACCAGTTACGGCGCTCGTGGTGGTGGTGCCAACCTGATCTGGATCGATCCCGAACACGAGTTGGTGGCGGTGGTGCGCTGGATCGAGCGCGGTGACATTGACGGCTTTCTGCAACGTCTGCTGGCGGCGGTCGAGTCGCCGGTGTCGACCGTCCGTTTCCGCGATGTCACGGCGACGCACCTGCCGGTCGTTGACGGACTGAGCATGGACGCCGCGGTTGGTGATCTTGACGGCGACGGCGATTTCGATCTGTTGGTCGCCCAGGAGCATCAGCCCAACGTCTTGCTACTGAACGACGGTGCTGGCCGGTTTACCGATGTCAGTCCACAGAATCTGCCGCAGGTTGCCCATGACAGCGAAGATATCGCCTTGGGTGATTTTGACGGTGATGGCGACCTCGACGCGGTGGTGGTTTCCGAAGACGACGAAGTCAACGAGCTCTATTTAAACGATGGCCACGGTCGGTTTACCGAAGGCGGTGATCATCTGCCGGTCACCGGCCGCTCCAACGCCGTATTGACCGCCGACCTCGACGGCGACGGCAACCTCGATCTGTTGATCGGCAACAAAGGCCAGAACGTGCTCCTGTTGGGTGACGGTCAAGGATTCTTCCACGACGCCACCGTTGGTCACTTGCCAGCCATCCTCGACACCACTCAGGATCTCGAGCTTGGCGACGTGGACAGCGATGGTGATCTCGACCTGCTGGTAGCCAACGAAGGCGACAATCGTCTATTGCTCAACGACGGTCGCGGCGTCTTCACCGATGCCAGCAACCGGCTGCCGGTTCGCGCCGTCGCAGAAGAGACTCGCGAAGCCGATTTCGGCGATCTCAACGGTGACGGCGACCTCGACATTCTCTTCGCCAACATCCGCGGTTTTGTACCCGACGCTGATCCTCAGAACCGCCTGCTGCTCAACGATGGGCAAGGGTTTTTTCGTGACGTCACCGCCGAGCGTCTACCGGTCGACACCGATCGTTGTTTCGACGGTGACTTCTTCGATCTCGATGGCGATGGTGATCTCGACATCGTGACTTCGATCACCAACCGCAACCTCGAGCAGCGTCTTCTACTGACGGGGCCTTACAAGGTTTATCGCAACGACGGTGGCATCTTCACCGAAGCCACCTCGGATATCATGCCGCCGGAAGCGATCGGTCGCGGCTTTGACGTCGAAGCTGCCGATTTCAATGGTGACGGAGTGCTCGATCTATACTTGGCGAGTCGCGGCAGTGCCGATCGTTTACTGTTTGGGCGGCGTTGAATACAGTCTGCGTTGAATACAGTCTGCATTGAATACAGTCTGCGTTGATCAAGTCTGTATGATCAAAGTCTTCGGATGCCATGAGTTTCAAGTCTAGGGACCTCCCGCCGAGACAGCCAAAGCCGGCTGGGTCGTCCCAGCGTCCTGTCGCCCTAGTCTGCCTAGCCTCCATCCTCATCCTTGCCGTGGCTCTGCGATACCGAGCTGCTGATCATCCCTACATCAGCCAATGGGACGAGGCCTATCACGCGCTGGTGGCAAGAAATCTGATGACCCATCCGTTGGTACCGACGCTTCACGAGCAGCCGGTGCGAGACGTCGATCTGCGGAGCTGGACCGCCAATCACATCTGGCTACACAAGCCACCGATGGCACTGTGGTTGATGGCTGGCGCGATGGCGATTGGCGGCGAGTCGGCCCTCGTCTTCCGGTTGCCTTCGGTGCTGCTCGGCACGGTCGCCGTGTTACTGACGTTTCTCATCGGCCGCACTCTGTTTGGTGTTTTGGCTGGTTTGGTCGCCGCCGGTCTGCATGCCCTCAATCCTCTGCTCATCCGCCTGGTCTCCGGTACTGTACCGACCGATCAGGTTGACGCCACCCTGGTGTTTTTTGTCGAGCTGACTTGGTGGTTGTTACTGGTTGCCTCCACCACTGGCAGGCAGTTGCCGAGAGTTCTTGCTGGGTTGGCCCTCGGCGCTGCTTTCCTGGCCAAGTCCATGCCGGCCGGTATCGCGTTGACGGGTGTGCTGGTGCTCGCGAAGGGTGACACATTGAGCCTGCAGGTACGGTCGCTGCTGCGGGCTGTGGTACCGGTTGGCTTAGCTGCCGCCACCGTTGTTCTGCCTTGGAAGCTCTACACCGTCATGACGTGGCCGGAGGAGTTCGCGGTCGAGAGTCAGATAGTCCTCGAGCATCTGTCGTCAACCATCGAAGAACACGCCCATTCTGCCAGCTGGTACGTCGAATTGATTCCAGTCCACTACGGTGGGATGCCGGAGCAAGCCATAACCCAAGTGGCGACGTTCCTAGTGATTCTTGGCTCGATTGGCCTGGCAATTGTCCAACTATGGACTCGTCGCAATCCTCGGTTGCTGGCTATTGTGCTCTGGGCAATCGGCCCCTACCTGGTGTTCTCCCTCGTCGGCACCAAGCTCTACGCTTACGTCGCAACCGCGGTGCCTGCGGTTGTGTTGCTGGTCGGTCACGCGACCTCTATGTGTTGGCGATTCGCCCGCTCGGCACGCTTCACTGCCCACGATCCATCAGCGAAAGCCGTCCTCGTGATCGTCGCAGCCATCACCGGCGCACACCTCCTGACCCTGGCCGCGGATCGCATCACCGCTGACTATTCCGTCCCGCCATGGAATCGTCTCTACGACACTCACACCTTCCGGATTGAGATGATCGAGCTGGGGCGCCGCGAGGGCCGGAAAGTGCTCTTCAATGTTGGCGATCACAAGACTGCTCAGGCGATGTTTTATTCTGGAGCCGAGGCCTATCCAGATCCACCGTCACCAGCCGAGATCACAAAGTTGACTACGGTCGGGTATCAGCTCTACCTGGTCACCGATTACCGCCGTCGTCATCAGCGTCAAATCGACCTTCTGGCGACGGCCGGGTTGTTGGACGAGGTGACGTTGATCGAGATTCCTCGACCTGAGCAGCGGAGTCTTGAGTCACCGTACTTGCGGTGACTGGATACGATGTGTATCTCAATTGAATTCTGAACGGCAGTCAGTAGAAGCTAACTGGCGCCTCTGAGGATGGCCAGCCGCAATAGAATGCGTCAGTGCGTATCTTTTTCAGGTACCGAGCCGTTATAGAAGATCGAGCCCTTGGCTTGATGATCGAACCTGTTGCAAGTTCAATCCATCCGACCTCCCGTTCGCCAAGCGTAAGAGACCAATGAAGGTGAGAGACCTATGAAGAAGACGTTGCCGACGATTGTTCTGTTGACTGCCTCGTTGATGATCCTGATCGGGGCTACCGGCCTCGAAGCTTCTGAAAAGGATCATTGGCCGCCGCCGTTTACTGCCGAACAGATCCGCGACGAGTGGACGGAAGGATTCTGGCTCGATACCCGGGTAACAACCGAGGCTGGTACTCAGGTCTCTCGCACCGAGGTGCTGAAATGGTCGGAGACATCGGTCGAGCTGCACGAGGTTCCCTTGGAGGACAGCGACGCTGGTTTGCGCCCAGCCGGTGATGCGGGCCCAACTCAATCTGTTCAGTGGCAAGAGCTCAGCGATCACGCATTGTTCCCCCGGGCCTTGACCGAGCGTCGGCGTGAGACGCAGCCAACGGCGCTCGGCGAACTCGAGGGTTGGGTGTTTCGTCTCACGGCGAGCGACGGCTCAACGTCGGAGTTCTTCTTTGCGGATCGGTATCCCGGGCCGCCAGTGAGTTTCATTCGCTGGCAGGACGGTAAGCAGATCTTCAAGTCCGAGCAGGTTAGCCGTTCGACTTGGGAGAAAGGGGATCGATGACGTTGCAGACGCCGAGTGAGGAGAGGCTGCGCAAGCAGCAGCGCTCGCGGGAGCAATTCCTGGCGATGGTCGGCGACTTGCGGCCGCAGTTGCACCGCTACTGCGCTCGCCTCCTCGGTTCGGTTCTGGACGGTGAGGACATCGTCCAGGACACATTGGCGACGGCCTATTTCAAGCTACCGGTGGTGCGGGAGCCGCGGGATCTACGAGCTTGGCTATTCCGGGTTGCCCATAACCGGGCGATGGACGAACTCCGTCGGCGTAAGGTCCGGTCTGGAGAAGGTGACGAAGCCCCTGAGATCGCGATCGAGGTGGATGATCCTGTAGCGAGAGAGCAAGCGGTTGGTGAGGCGCTCGAGGCGTTGATCGATCACCTACCGGCCAAAGAGCGGGCTTGCATCGTGCTCAAGGAGGTGATGGATTTTTCTCTGCAGGAGATCGCCACAAGAGTTGGGTCGTCGGTCGGGTCGGTCAAAGCGGCGTTGTACCGTGGACGTGGCAAGCTGGAGGGGAAACAGCGCGCGCCTTGCTCGGTCTCTATGTCGCCGGTGAAGACGTCGCCAGTTGCCCCAGAACATCGCCGACTGTTGGAGGCCTATGCTCGTTGTTTCAACGATCGTGCGTGGGACGATTTAGTCCGTTTGTTGGCGGCCGATGCCCGACTCGAAGTCCTGGAAGTTTACGACGGCTTGGGCCATGGCGCGTTCTCCGATCGCTATTGCTTCAACTACTCTCAGTTCCCCTTTTCTTGGCGGTTTCGCCTTGGCGAGCTCGAAGGCGAGACCTTGCTGTTGGTCGATCGCTACTTCGGCGATCGCGCCGAGTTATTCTCCGCGGTTCGCCTTTGGAGTCGGGACGGCGAGATTGCCAGGGTTAGGGATTATCTGCACGTGCCGACCTACCTGCTGGAGTCGCTTGGCCTCCAGCCCACGGAGCCGCTACCGCCGGTCTGAATGCGACGTATCTTTCGAGAAGCCTCATCCGTTCTGTAGTCGACCGATTAGAACGAACAATCTCAAGGAGGCTTCGACTCATGCAACGAACCACGGTCCTGCGAACCACGGTCCTGCGAACCACTGTTCTGCGAACCACTGTCCTGCTGGCTGTGAGCTGTTCTCTGACTCTAGGTTTGGCGGCGCCTGTGATGGCAACTCTCGAACACCGTGACGGCTATTTTATGGACGAATCGGAAGAGGCCCGATTGGCGCTCACTGCGGGGCCACCGGCGGTGACCGAAGGTGCGTCGGTTTACGTTCTGCGGGCTGATGGCTATAAGCTTGCCGAGCAGGGAGGTAACGGTTTTCACTGTTTTGTGGAGCGCTCTTGGGCAGCTCCGAGCCCCACTAACGCTATCCTCTTCAATCCGCGAATCCGGGCGCCACATTGCATCAATCCCGAAGGCGCCCAATCCACCATGCAAGAGAAATTCCTGGTCGCACGATTGGCTCTTGATGGGCTCGACGGTGAGGCGATCAACCAGCGAGTCGAAAAGGCCTACATGGCCGGAGAGCTGCGAGAGCCCAAGGGACTGGCGCTGACCTACATGATGTCGAGGCACCAATGGCTGGGGAAGGGCCCCAAGGCTTGGAAGCCACATGTCATGATCTGGATGCCGGGGTTGACCGAGGCTGAAGTTGGTGCGGTGCTAAGCAAGCCAACCAACGATACCTATCTGGTTGGCAAGCCCGGCTCACGCCGAGCCTGCCTGACGGTAGCGGTATCTGATTTTGTCGATTGAAACAGACGTTGCCGAATCAGCTCAAGCCGGCCAAGCTTTGATATCGGTGAAACCATGGGCTTCCGGGCCGCCAGCACTGCTTACGACCCAAGATGATTTGGTGGTGGTGTCGGTGACGGTCAAGGTCCACTTCAGATCGGTGGTGCCAGAAGCGTAGGCCCACCAATGGCCGTTGATGGCGCGTCCATCCAGCACCTTGACCAGTACCTCCCAATTGTCCGGATCAAAGAAGTAGAACGCTCCCGAAGCTCGCGATGCACCGGGCGCCACGCGCGCCGGACCGGTGTTGTCCGGCGTGACCCATACCAGGCTGGCGACAAATCTTCCTTCATGGAAGGGTAGCTCGCGGTCCGAGACCGGCTTCGGCGTAGTGGTCGGTGCCGGAGTGGTCGACGTCGGCGGGGAAGTGGGGCTGGGCCTTGGTGTGGTGTTCGGAGCTGTCGTTGTCGTCGGTACGGGGGTGGTGGTCGGAGCTGGCGTCGTGGTCGGCGGCGGGGTGGTTGCCTGTGCAGCACGCCGTTCGAACTCCTCTTGGTAGATCTCGGCGACAGCGGCGATATCACCCGACGACAGCACGGTTGTCCGCCCCCACGGACCACCGTCCTTGCGGGACATGGTGGGCTTGGACCCGATCGCGAAGGCGCGGGGCGAGTACATCATGCGCGAGCGGAAGTCGATCTCACCGACCGTTGGACCGCTCGACTTACGAAAATTGTGCTCGGTGCCTGGACGGATCTCATCCCAATGAATCTCGATGTGGTCGTCTCGGTCTGGCCGGGTGTGTTCGTGCCGTAGCCCGATCGCGTGGCCGATCTCGTGAATCGTCTGCGACACACCGCAGCCGTTGGACAAGCGGATGAACTGTTGCTTGCGTTGGCGTCCGAGGCGAGACGAACAGCCATTACCTTTTGTGAACGTAATGTAGTCGGGTTCGTCGGTGCGTTTCACAAACCTGAGTTCGGTGCGGCTCTCCCAGTGCTCGATTGCTTTTGCGATCTTCGACGGTGGTCTTCCTCCGCCACTCAGTAGTGACTCGTCGACGTCGTAAAGGACAATTCCCAAAGGCCAAATGCGGTGGGTGTGAAAACCTTCGTCCAGCGATGGATCCTGCGAGACTTCGATGTCGCCCTCAAAGAGCCGCTCGCCATTGAAGCGGTGAACTCGATACATTCCTTCTTCATGCATGGTAGGTGTCTTCCCTCAGAGTTGATCGGAAGCGGATGGTGGATCAATACCTCAAATATGACCCCACACCATTGTACGTGGTTACCTTACATAACCCGCCATGGCGTTCTTGCGATCCAACACGCATCTTCAGCAACCCACCACACCAGGTGTCCAGTAGCCCCGGCGCGGACAGCGGAAACGATGGTCGGTGAAGAAAAATGACGGGATCGGCTGCGTTTTCCCGCAGATATGTATGGAGGCCGCCGAAAGCTCGGCTCGAGCGTTAGCCAACCTACAAAGCAGCCAGAGGGAAACGATCATGATCTCAGCAGAGAAGCAGTTGCAGTTGTGCCTTCTTGTGGCCGAAGCCCTCGAACTCGAGCCTGAACCAAGATCACGTTTTCTGGATGATGCCTGCAAGAGCGACGAAGAGCGTCAAGAAGTCGATCGCATACTTGCCGAGCAAAGTACGTGCGACGATAGTTTCCTCGAAGTTTCGGTCGTCGAGCAGCTCTGGCCCGGATTTTCACTGCGAGCGCTGGTCACTGGTGGCAGTCAGGTGGCGCCTGACCTCAACAGCCGCCCCTGGGCGCCTTGGGCGGCCTGTATCTGAACAGCATCTGAGCAGTGCTAGCTAAATTGCATCAAGAAAACCCGTTGTTCGCTTCCTAGGGGAGCCTCCTGTGGAGCGAGCACGCGGCGAGTATGTATGAGCAAGAGAACAGGCCCCTGACTCTCCAAACTGTTGTAAAAATGGAGTTGCCGGACAGTAAGGCACCGAGGCGAGTTACGCAGCTGCGCGCGCAGTCCACAGGGGGCGACCGGGCGACCGGCGTTCTTGGACGCAGTCTTGCTAGCTCCCCGCTGCGCTGGTAGCGTCTCTTGATGGTTGCTGGGTGAGGTTTTCGTGGCACCAGTGCTAGCGAGCCGAATGCCGCTGCTGGCTGAGGCTCTGCTATTCTCTGGCGGTTCCGAGAAACTTTCGCGATTTTGGCCAATGGCCGATGTTGTCGCGTATCCCTGATTCTAGAGACATTACCGGATGCCAGCGATCGCCGAGAACCAGAGGCTAGGCTTGCCGCGTCGATCCGTCGCCCAGAGAAAACGGCACCCTTCGAAGAAACGGCACCCCTCGAAGAAACAGCCTCTCTTGAGGAAACAATGCCTCTCGAGGATACCCTGGCTAGGAGCAATCATGCTGCTATCGGTCGGCTGGCTAGCGCCTCCGTCTCCGACTGTAGCCCAAGTGCCGCCTGTTCCGCACGAGGTGGGCCCCTCGGGAGAGGTCGAAGAACAGATCGATACCTTCTTGCGGCTCAGCGAGCAAAACCGAAGTAAGAACCCCGAGCTCGCGATTTCTTATGCGGAACGCGGGCTGGAGTTGGCGAATCGCCAAGAGGACTCGGTGCGGATCGCGGCGTTGTCGATGCAGTTGGGGCACGCACTGGCGGATCGCGGCAAACAAAACGCTGCGCTACCAAGTTATCTCCAGGCGTTGGAAAAATACCGGGAGCTGGACGACTTTCTCGGCACAACCGAGGCTCTCAACGCTGCTGGTGTCGCCTACTACTACATGGGTTTCCTGCATCTGTCGCTCGAGTTCCACTTGGAAGCTCTAGCCGGACGTGAACAGCTGGCGTTGGAAGATGAGACTGCGAAGTCCTTGAACAACATTGGCTTGGTCTACTTTGGCAATCGAGACTATGTTGAGGCGGTGGCGTTTTATGAGCGGGCGCTGGCGTTGAAACGCAAGATTGGTGACCAGGAGAGCGTGACCAAAACTCTGTCTAATCTTGGCTATGCGCACTTTCAGTTGGAGGAGTACGACGTTGCGTTGCGTTATCAGACTGAGGCGCTGGAGCTGAGCGAATCGATCGGTTTCGATCGGGGAATCGCTTATGCCCTCAACCTGATCGGCGATATCGAGCGCGCCATGGGCAAGTCGCAAGCGGCGTTGGCCGCCTATCGGCGGTCCTTGTCGCTCTATCGACAGGACGGCGATCAACGTGGGGTAGTGATGGTACTCAACAATCTCGGGGCAGTGCACCGAGATCTCGGAGACCTCCAGGCTGCGAGCAAGTTCTTGTTGGAGGCGACCCTCTTCGGGCGCGAAATCGGGGCCAAATTGCAGCTTCGTGATGCTTTTGATCTGCTCGCCGCGGTGCGGGTAGAGCAAGGAGATTTCGCGCAAGCGCTCGAGGTCTACAAGCGCTCGGTGGCCTACAACGACGAGGTTCTCGGCGAGGAGAGTCAACGCCAGTTGGCCGAGATGCAGGTGCGCTACGAATCGGAACGTCGAGCTCAGGAGATCGAGCTGCTGAGACGCGACAATGCAATCCAGGAGATTGAGATCCGGCGCGGTGGTCAACTGAGAACGGCATTGGCAGTTGGATTGGTTTTGGCAGCGATGATCGCCGCTCTACTGTGGGTGCTGTTTCGACAGAATCAGCAGGCCAACGCACAATTGGCGGCGAAAAAAGAGGAAGCTGAAACTGCCCGTGCAGCGGCACTGGAGGCGAACGAAGCCAAGAGTCTGTTCCTCGCCAACATGAGCCATGAGCTGCGTACGCCGCTAACCGCGATTATCGGCTATAGCGATTTGCTGATCGAGGATGCCGAAGCTGCAGGGGCAGCACAAACCCTGCGCGACCTTCAGAACATCCGGGGCTCCGGCAAACATCTAATGACGCTGATCAACGGTGTCCTCGATCTCTCCAAGATCGAAGCTGGCAAGATGACTCTGTCCACCACAACTTTCAAGATTCCAGCTTTGGTCGAAAGTGTGATCAATACCATCCAGCCGCAGGCGGACAAATCTCGCAACCAGCTTGTAGTCGACTGTCCAGAAGATATCGGCAGCATGCATGCGGACGAGACCAAGGTGCGCCAGACTCTGTTCAATCTGCTCTCCAACGCCTGCAAGTTTTGTCGAGATGGTGAAGTGGCCCTGGTCGTCGAGCGGCGTGACTCGTTGGACGATCCACGGGTGGTCTTCACCGTTCACGATACTGGAATCGGCATGTCTCCCGAGCAGTTGGAACGGGCGTTTATCGAGTTCGAACAAGCCGATTCGTCCACCCAGAGGCAATTTGGTGGTACCGGGTTGGGGCTTCCTATCAGCCGCAAATTTGCTCGCATGATGGGGGGAGAAGTCTCGGCAACTAGCTCTCTCGGTGAGCGGTCGTCGTTTGTGCTCGACATGCCAGCCCGGGTGGAGATCCCGCGATTGGTCAGCTGAGCGCCGGATGGTCGATAGTTGGACTTGTTGAGTGCTGGACCTGACGAGAGCTGGGCTGTCGAGAACAGTTGACGTAAACAAAGGTGGCATGCTGCATGCTTGTACACCCTGTTAGGCGGACTGAACCGCCAGTCATTCCAAGGAGACGCACGATGCGCAGAGTTCGTCGAACGACTCTCTCGATTCTGATGTTGACTGTATTGGCTTCGTTCGGTTCAACTTCAGCCTTGTTGGCGCAGAACCCTTTCTACGTGCTGGGCAAGCTGGGAGACAATGCCTTAGATGGCGATCTACAGGGTGCCTTTACCCGGGTCGTCGAGGGTGACGACACTAGCTGGGGAGTCGGCGCTGGTTTTAAGCTCAACCAATACGTCGCTTTTCAACTCGAATACAACGATCTTGGCGGCTTTGCGGGCGACGGTGGTGAATGTGGGGTAGAGAATCCCTGCACCACGGCATCCGCACCGCTTGCAGCCGATTCCAGCATGATCTCGGGGACGTTCTTGCCGCACCTTCCACTGGGTGAGCGATTTGCCCTGTACGGAAAGGTCGGACTCGTCAAATGGGACAGCGAAGTGTCAGAGATTGTGGACGCCGAGGATATTTTTACGAACGATCGAGATGGCTGGGATTTCGTATACGGTGCCGGTCTAAGGTTGAATCTGCCTGGCCCCGTTGGCGTCTTCGCCGAGTATGAACGCACCGCCGACATCTTCGACAATGTTTCGCTGGGCGCGACGTTCGGATTTTGAGAGGAGTCTGATCGAGGAAAATAGTCGATGGAGCTTCGATGGCACACGGTGCTCTAGTTCCCAGCTGACCACCTCTCGGTAGTCCCGGTCTCGAAGCCATCACTGAAGATGCGGGCGCCGGCCGCCCAACGCAAGGCGCCGCGGATCTGCTCTTTGAAACGGTTGTCCTGATAGGTGGCCGGGCGGTGGCCAAGAGCGGTGTAGAAGGCGCGGCCGCCATCGAAGTCGTGGGCCCAGACGATCGGGTGATCATCGCCCATGGCGCCGGTGCCGGGATCGTAGGAGGTTTCGTCGATGGTCATGACAACCTCGACTGCCGGCCGTGGGTTGGCGCGAAAGTTGTACCACTCGTCCTGGAAGGACTCGACGGCACCAAACGAGCCGGCGCCGGGATGCTCCGGGCTCTCGAGCAGTAAGGTTGCGGTCTGGATGGCTGGGTGGACATTGAACCAGGCGCCGTTACCGAGGAGCTCACCGTACCATGGCCAACCATATTCACAGTCCGCGGCCGCATGGATGCCGAGGTAGCCACCACCGGCTTGGATGAAATCTTCGAACGCGGTTTGCTCCGCTGTGTCCAGCACATCACCGGTGGTCGACAACCAAACCACCACGTCGTAATCGGCCAGAGATGCCGGGGTGAAGCCGTCCGTCTGGTCGGTGACATCGAGGGTGGCCCCTTCCTCCATGGCGATGTCGGTGATCATGGTGACGCCATCAGTAATCGACGGATGGACGAAACCCTCGGCGCGAGTAAACACGAGGATGTCGAGTAATTCGCCAGCCGGTAGCGGACCTGTGAACCAGATGGTGACGAGGACGGTTAACAGGAAGTATCTCGGCAGGGGATAGGTTTTCATCGAAGAATCTCCAAGCGGCGGGTGGCGGACGGATTATGCCACGAGGTCGATGTCCGCGACCTTGGAGATTCGATGAGGTTCCCTTAGGTCGAACCCGAAGTGCGTTGAGTCGATGGCCAACCGCCAAGCCGCTGGCGGAGAGTTTCGAGGTTGTCGGCCAAAGGCAAGCTGGAGTCGATAGCCGTATGCTGATCCCCAGGCAACTCTTCGACGGGTTGCCAGCGGGCAACGAAGTCGTCGAAGATCTCCAGTCGACCATCACTGACCCCAACCTCACGCTGGCGACGGCGTAGGCGCTGGCGACAGACTTCGGGCTCGACTCGACATTCAACGAAGTGGAAGGGGACTCGATAGCGCTCGGCGAGTTGAAGGGCGGCCAATCGAGCTTCGGTGGATCGGAAGGAGGCGTCGAGTATCACTGGACGGCCGGAGTTCAAGACAGCCTCTGCGCGGCGTAAGATTTCGGCATAAACCTTTGCGGTGTTTTGTGGTGAGTAGCCGCCGCTCCAGGCGGCCTCGTGTAGCGGTTTGGTCGGTGCCACGCCGAGCAGCCACTTGCGGGTGCGGTCGGCGTCGACGATCGGTGCCGCCAACGCCGCGCCGATCCCTTCCGCCACCGTGCTTTTGCCGGCCGCAATGACCCCGCCGACCGCGACCACCCGGGGCGGTAGGAGTGCCCGACGTTCGGCGGCCAGAGCCAAGAGGAAGTAGCGGCGGGCGTCCGCGGCCTGGTGTCTGCGGTTGGCAGTCGACAGGTTGGTGTCGGCGGCAAGCCACGCAGCGATTTTGGCTCGCACGAAAGCACGATAACTTTCGTAGAAGTCGATCAAAGGATAGAAGCCGAAATCGTCAGAAGCTCGAGCGTAGTCGGCGAGAAAACGCTCCGCCAAGTCCGGGTGCTCATGCCAGGCTAGATCCATCGCCAGGAAGGCGATATCCGCGGCGACATCGGCGAACCGAAAACGACGGTTGAACTCGATGCAGTCGATAATGGTCACTTCGCCCTTGTGGAGGTAGATGTGCTCGAGGCGGAGATCTCCGTGGCCGTCCCGGATTCGGCCGGTGTGTCTGCGTTCTTCGAATCGGTCGGCATGTCGACGCAAGAACTCGCGCTGCCAAGTCTCGATCTCCGCCGCTTGGTGAGGGGTGAGGTAGTCGAGGATGGTCTCCCGGGTCTGCTCGAAGTTCTCTCGGACATTGGCACTGATTGACTCGATCGTTCCATAACGGGAGGTTTCGTCGTCGCACCTTGCGTCGGCGTGAAAACGTGCCAGCCGATCGGCGACGCGAGTCAGGTCCACCGCCTCGAGTTGATTCGCGGCCAGGCGGAGATCCGCTCGGTCGGCTGCCGGTAGACGGGCCATGTGAACCGCCCAGTCGACCTGCTCACCGGGGCCGCCCAATCGATGGTGACCATGGCGGTCGCGGGTCACCGGAACAAAACCGCGGTAAACGTGGGGCGCCAGTCGCTGATTGAGGCGCACCTCTGCTTCACACGCGTCGCGACGCTTGGTCACGGTGCTGAAGTCGAGAAAGCCTAACGCGACAGGTTTCTTGAGCTTCCAAACATCGTCGTCGTGCAGGAGAACCCACGAGATGTGGGTCTCGATCAGTTCACCGCCCGGGATCAGCAGGTCGTCTGGTAGGTGTCCCATCAATCGAGGCTCCGGTCGAAGGTGCCGAGTGTTCCGGCTCTGATGGTAACGACGGGGCGGAGTTCGGGAGATATCCAGTGGGGTAGTGGTGAGTCTCCGGCGGGGTGGTTGGCGGGCTGCCCATCAAGTGGTCATGACTCGCGATCGGCATCCAGAGAGAGCGCGCCATCATGAATAGACCAACCGCGAGTAAGAGACCAGCAGCCAGCCGGCTACCGCCAGCACGCAGCCGGAGAGGCAGCAGGCGGCCTCCGAGGACAACCATCGTCAGGGTGGGTAAGGTGCCGAGACCGAAGCAGAGCATTCCCAACGCGCTAGTCAGCGGATTGGGCAGGTTGGCGGCGACCAACAACGCGGCATAAACCAAGCCACACGGCAACAACCCCATGATGGCACCGAGCAGCAGCCGAGCACCCGGCCTCGGCTCTTCCAGTAGCGTGGCCAGCCACGGGCGCTGGGTGCCCGGAAGGCAAGCGGCGGGTGCGGAGAGAGTGAGCCGAAGGCCAGGGATGAGGCCCAGGGCAGCACTGCTGTAGGCGATCACGCAGGCCGAGGCGAATACGGCTAGCGGACGTTGCCAGCCGAGTTCGCCGGCCCCGTGGCGCAACTCGGCGCCAGCCCAACCGACCAGCAACCCGAGCATGCCATAGGTCCAGAGGCGGCCGGCATGGTACTGCAGAAACCCCCATTGGACCCCGGGTTTTCCGCCACCCAAAGCTTGTGCGAGTCCGAGCAGGATCGGACCACACATGCCGACGCAGTGCAGGCTACCGGCGAGACCGGCCAGGAACAACGAGATCAACAGGGCGCTGTCGGCGTTCATCCAACCAGCCTTGCGCTTGTTGCACCAGCGGCGAGGTGGAGTGGTGTTGAGGGGCTCCTTGGCTCAGTCTGTTGGGTGGCTGCGGATGGCGCAATACGTCCGGCTCGACTCGAGATACGAACCACCATCAGGCTGGACAGCACCATCGCCGCAGCGGCGAGGACGGGCGTCAACCAGCCGACTAAGGCGAGGCCTATGCCGATGGTGTTGAAGGCGAATGCCCACAACAAGTTGGCGCGGATTTGCCGGCGCACATCGCGAGCGATCCTCAGCAGTATCGGGATCCGGCCCAGGCGATTGTTCAGCAGCCGTACATTGCCCGATCGGGCCGCCAGATCGCTGGCTGTGCCGACCGCAATACCGATATCGGCGGCGGCCAGAACCGGTGCGTCGTTGATACCGTCACCAACCATGGCGCAACAACCACCGGGTTGCCGGCGGGTGGTGAGCTGGCGGACTTTGTCGCTGGGCAACAAGCCAGCTTCCGCTGGGACTCCGAGCTTTGCTGCGATGTGCTGGGTTGGCCCTTTGCGGTCGCCGCTGAGGATGCCGACGCCAACGCCGAGCTGGCCTAGTTCTGCCACCGCCGACGCTGCCTCTGGGCGCAGTGCCTCGCGCAGCTCGAAGCGAGCAAGGACATGGTCCTCGTCCATCAACAGAATCGCATTGTCGAGTGAAGCCTCGCTGTCTGGGGCGCTGTCTCTACTCAAGACGCTGTCCCTACTCAAGACGCTGTCTCCACTCAATACAGTCTCGTCCAGGCCCAGCGTTTCGGCCCAGCGTTTGCTACCCAGCCGCAGCTGGCGACCCTCGACCAAACCTTCAACACCGAAACCTGGAACAACCGTGGAAACTTCAGGCGGCTGCGGTGAGATGCCACGCTTTGTCGCCGCTTCGAGCAATGCTCGGGCGATGGGATGGCTGCTGGCTGACTCGAGGCTCGCCGCCCAGGCGATGGCCTGGTGCTGGCTGAGGCCAGCAATTGTTGCGGTGGTCTCGAGCATCGGCTCGGGGCGAGTCAGAGTACCGGTTTTGTCGAAGTCGACGTGGTCGAGGGCGGCGGCGCGTTCCAAGGTGGCGGCGCTATCGATCAGGATGCCGTGTTCGGCAGCGCGGCGCAAGCCGTGCCAGCAGGCGAGAGGCGCAGCTAGGCCGAGGGCGCAGGGGCAGCTGATCAGAAGCACACTCAAACCGGTCAGCAGACCGACTGCGGGGTCGCCGCGCCAAACATGCCAGCCGAACGCCAGCGCCGCAACGACTACCACCGCCGGCACAAAGGCTGCTGCCAGACGGTCCGCCAAACGTTGACTCGGCGGGCGCTGTGACCGTGCCGCGGTGAGAGAGCGCTCCATTAGTGCCAGCACGGTGGAGTCACCTACCTTTTTGGCGCATAACCACAACTGGCCGTCGAGGCTCAGGGTGCCGGCCAAGACCGTGTCACCGGGTTTGACGGATCGTGGCGTCGATTCTCCGGTGAGACTCGCCTCGTCGAGGCTGCTCGAGCCTGAGACAACCTCGCCGTCAACAGGCAGAATTTCGCCGGGTCGCACCTGCACTTGATCACCCGGGCGGACCGCGCTGATGGCCACCTCGTCGACCGATCCGTGGCGACGAACTCGTGCCTGCTGAGGTAGTGATGCCAGCAGGGTTCCCGCTGCCGTGGCGGCCTGGCGTTTAGCACCCGCCTCGAGATAACTGCCGAACGTGACGATCACCAGGACCATGGCGGCAGTGTCGTAGTAGAGACTGCCCGAGCCGCGCAAAGTGTGGATCGCACTCAACAGATACGCTGCAAAGACACCGATCACAATCAGAGTCTGGGCATTGAGGCGCGGCAGGAGCGTCCATAATGTGCGGATACCGCGCCCGCCAGGACTGGCTGGCGAGCGGAAAACATCGGCCAGCAAAGGAACGCCGAGCATCACGAGTAACAACGTACAAAGGAATAATGCGAGGGTGCTGAACACCGCCGGCAGCACCACGTCGACTCCTTGGGCTCGAGCGCTGTCGCCAAAGATCTCCTGCGAATAGGACAGCCAACTGGCGACCATGATGTTGAGCGCAAGGAAAATCCCGAGGCCAAGACGCAGCAATAAAGTCGAGGCTGGCGACACCTGTTGGGCGTCCGGGACCGCAGACGGTGCCGCCAGTTGGTGGGCGAAGCGACAGCCGAAGCAGCAGAACCAGGGCGCTGGCCCTCCCCGTCTCGCGGCCGCCACCGGCAAGCCGCAGTGCTCGCAGCTCATGTCAGTTCAGCAGTACATATCGCACGAAGTAGAGCAGCCCACAGACAAAAAAAGTGATCCAGATCACGGTGGCATACCAAGGGAAGGCATACCCTTGGTAGGAGAGATATTTGTGGCGCCGGAACTCTTTCTCGCCGTTGTGTTCAGTCATTGATTTCTACCTCGTGCTGGGTTTCCTCTTGATCGATCTCGCGCTGCATCTCGAGCATCCTGAGTTTGGGTGCCTCTACATCGCGAAACTGACCGGAGAAGTAAGCCCACAAGAAGAGGCTGAAAAAGCCTGCCGCCACCAGCAGATAATTGAGCACTGGGATCAAGAAGGAAACTAGTGCGTCGCTGCCCGAACGGGTCGCCGTGGCGTAGAATTCGATCAGCTTCATGACGAAGGCGGAGCCGGCGGTGAGCACCATGGCGACGCTGAATCCCCACAAGAAAATGCGGGCGCGCGGCGACGGCTCACCATAAGGATCAGGTATCGCGGGCAGAGGCCGAGGGCCAGTGGGTATCGATGGGGTCATCCGTGTTTCTCCTGTCAGCCGACGGTGCTACCGTGCTTCGTCATTCCTCACCCCAGAAGTCTTCTTCCGCCGCCTCTTCAGGTACTTCCTCAGGCTGGGCGGCGCCGGGTTGGATCGGTGGTTGAACCGTGGAAGGTGGGTAGCTGGCCTCGATGTGAGGGATTTCGAGTACCGTCTCGTCGAGGCTAGGTATCCAGCTACCCAGCCATTGTACGTAGGCGATGATCGACAGGCCGGTCTTATTCGGAGTCAGCCCGTCGTCGTCGTAGAACCACGGGTAACTCGGCATCACACTCCTTGGGCTGACGTCGGGCGGGTGGTAAAAATGTGCCACATGCCAGTCGTTCGACTGCTTGCCGCCGCGCCGGATGAGATCAGGGCCGATCCGTCGGGTACCCCACAGTGGGGGCATGTTGAGCTCGTTGTGATATTCCTCGGGAAAGCTACGTCGACCATACCTTGCCTCATCACCGCCCCAAGGACGGATCTGTTGGCTGTGGCAGTGCCAACAAGCTTCTCCGATATAGGTCTTGTGGCCGGTGCGCAAGGCTTCGGCGAAAGCTTCTTCTAGGCTCAGGCCGGTGAAGGCTTTCTCGAAGGCCTCGGGGTATTGCTCCTCGAGTTCCGAGAACTCGAGCGGTGGGATCGCCGCCAACTGTTCGACTGTGCGAACTTCGAGATGCTGCACCGGCAGCATCGGAATCCAGGCGCTGACCGCGAACGCCAGGACAAAAAAGCCCAGCCCGGCGACCATGAACACAAAGCTAAACCGCTCCAATGGCGACCTCCTCGTCGTCGACCTGTTCGAAAGGACCGTAGTCGGTGTCCACGTGTGCTACCCGGCTGGCGCGGGCAGTCAAGACCATGTTGGTTACCAGACAGCTGTAACCGGCAAGGATCGCGAAGCCGGTGATGGTGCGCGTTAGCCAGAACGGCCGTACGGCTTCGAGAATGGTCGCCCGCGGCACCAAGTTCATCGACATCAGGCCTTCGGTCAGGCCGCTGGCGGTGAGCGTCAAGAACATGCTGCCGAGTCCGATGACGGTGAGCCAGAAGCTCCAACGGCGCAAGGACGCCGACCACCATTCGTTACCGGTCAGCTTGGGCCACAGATGCTCGATCATGCCGAAGATCCAGAAGCTGAAGACACCGAACATCACCAGGTGGGCATGGCCGACCACCCAGTCTGTGAAGTGGATCACCTGTTGAAAGGTGAGGGTGACCTGAAAGGCGCACTGGAAGCAAGTCGTGGCGTAGAACAACGCGCCAACCCAGAACCAGCGGATCGGGATGCTGCGCCGTAGCGAACCATCGGTACCACGCCAGGTCATGAAGAAGTTGATGATGACCGAGATGACCACAATCTCCACCGCAATCGTCGATATCACTGCCGAATATTGGGCGAACATTGGGATCGGAGAGCCCAGGAAGTGATGCACACCCTGCAGCGGATAGAAGAACGCCAGACCCCAGAAGCCGACCAGCGACAAGGCATGGGACCAGATCGGCTTGCGCAAGATGATCGGCACGAAAAAGTACATCATGCCCCATCCCATCGGTGTCACCCACAGCCCGACGAGGTCGTGGATGTAGAGCCCGAGCAGGGGACCAGCGGCGTTACCGGCGACCAGATACTGGGGGAAGAAATTGCCCATGATGTAGGTCAAACCGAGCCAGATGAAGCCAGCCGTGAAGTACCACAGCGACACGTAGAGTGACTTCTCTTTGGTGCGCACGATCGGCGTATACATCTGGATCCACACCAGGATGGCGCCGAGGACCACCAGAGGATCAATCCAGGTTGGGGTCTCGCCCCACTCGATCGCCTGGGCCTCGCCGAGATGCAGGCCAATCCAGGTACCGAGGATGATCAGGTTCCAGGCGCCGAAAATCACCCAGCCGAGCGCCCGCGAGGCGACCCGCTGGCCGGTGAGTCTCGGCACGGTCCAATAGAGCATCGCCAGAAAACAATTGGTCAGGAAGCCGAAGGCGATCAGATTGGTGTGGATCATCCGGATG
>JAJCXO010000040.1 GCA_029263395.1 Acidobacteriota bacterium
TCGGAAACTTGGAACAAATCGACCAGAAAACGGGTGACTTGGCGTGCGGTCTCAGCCTCGCGATTAGCACGGCGGGCTTCAACTGTCCGGAGCACCAGGCCGACCAACAGCGACAGCAGAAGGAGTGCCGCTGCAGCCACGAACCCACGATGCCGGCGGAGTCGCTTGCGTAACCGGTAGAAACCTCCATGCGGCCCCCCCACCACCGGCTCGTCGCGCAAATAGCGCCCCACCTCCGCCGACAGTTCGGCGACGGACGGATAACGCTCGTCGCGTTCTTTGGCCACCGCCTTGCCCACGATCCAGTCGAGGTCGCCCTCGAGTCGACGCAAGACGACGGCTGGCTCAAGTTGACGGGCGGGTGCCAGTCGACGCTGAGTCTCGGCGTCTAGCATCAACCAGCTCTGACTCGGGAGGCGCGCTTCGTCTTCCGTGATCCGGCGCAACACCTCAACAATAGAAACCTCGTCGAGATCAAAGGGTCGGACGCCAACCAGCAACTCGTAGAGAAGAATGCCCAGAGCGTAGACGTCGCCTCGGGTATCCATGCTCTCGCCACTGACCAAAGCCTCAGGACTGAGATACCCCAGGGTGCCAACCACCCCGGCACCGGTGACGAGGGTTTCCCGGGTCAAGGGTTGATCGATCGCCTTGGCGACCCCAAAGTCGATGATCTTCGGCGCCGCTCGACCATCAACCTCGGTGACCAACACATTTGAAGGTTTGAGGTCGCGGTGAAGAATCCCCTTTTGGTGGGCATGTTGCACGCCCTCACACACCGCCTGGAAGAGCTCGAGTCGGTCCGACAGTCGCAGGCATTCCCGATCACAGTATTCGGTGATCGACACACCCGGCACATACTCCATTGCGAAGTAGGGATGACCGTCTGGACCGGCACCCGCCTCGAACAGCTGCGCGACGGTGGGGTGAGACAACAGCGCCATGGCCTGCTGCTCAGCGCCGAAGCGGATGAGCGACCGGTCATTGACGATGGCCGACTTCAACACCTTGAGGGCAACCTGCCGACGGACCGGCGCCAGCTGTTGCGCCAGGTAAACCGTCCCCATACCTCCTTCGCCCAGGCGATCGATGATCCGGTAGGTACCGATCTGCTCGGGCTCCTGTTGCTCCTGTGTCACCAGGACCGGAGCCGCCGACAAAACACCACCACCGGTGGCAAGAGAGAAACTCTCCCCGCTATGCCATGGCATCTCCCCCGCAATCAATTGCGGCACTCGATGCTGGTCGCGAAGGTCTGTCACGTCGGGTTGTTTCCTGGTGATTCGTGGCCATCTTAGCAGTCGGTCACTTTCCTTGAAGGGGTTTCCGCACCGTTGTCGTGAATCTGGTAGACCCAGCAAAGATCGTCGTTTAAACCGTTCGGAGGAAGTGCTCATGGACCCGCAATCATCGCCAACTCGTTCATCACTCAGCCGCCATCACCACTGTTCGCTCTCGATAGTCCTGGCTGCCCAACTCTTCGCGATGGCCGCGGCGGAGGCACAACCTGGACTGATTGATCAGAACTTCGGTGACGGCGGCGCGGCCGTGGAATTCTTTGACCTCGGAGGCCAATTCACAGACATAGCGAACGGCATGACACTACAGCCCGATGGCAAGGCAGTCCTCGTGGGCTCTGCCGATATCGGCGGCATAGAGGCGGATTTCGGCGTCATGCGTTTCACCGCCAACGGCTTTTTGGATTTGTCCTTTGGATTCGGTGGCAAAACGACCGTTGCGTTTGATCTCGCAATGGTCAATTCCGCCACCGCCAACGATGCTGCCATCGACGCCAATGGCAGGATTGTCGTCGCTGGATGGGCTAGCAACGTGACTTCAGCAGATTTTGCGATCGCCCGATTGGACCCTTTCGGCGTCCTCGATACGACTTTTGATGGTGACGGCCGCGCCATCGTCGCGTTCGATCTCGGCCTCGACGACACTGATTTCGCGACCTCCGTAGCCGTCCAACCCGACGGCAAGATTGTCGTCGCAGGCAGCGCGACGACAGGTCCCAACACCGAGATGGCGGTCACGCGGCTCAATGTCGACGGTTCTCTCGACACCACCTTCAGCGATGATGGCCGAACGACCGTCTCTTTTGGCGCTATAGATTCTGTCTGCTTAGGCATCTTGATTCAGCCCAACGGTTCGATTGTCCTCGCCGGATGGGCTGAGCCCTTGTCATCTCTGCGGGATTTTGCAGTCGCCAGACTGCTACCCAACGGCTTGCCCGACGCCACATTCAACGGCAGCGGCCAGAACACTTTCGGCTTCGGTGTCGGATTATCCGACGACTTTGGGCAAAACGTAGCACTCGACGATGACGGACGGATTGTCGTGGTCGGAGTGGTGGTGAATGCTAGCTCAGTAACCTTCGGGATCGCACGTTTGCTGCCCACGGGCGATCTAGACACCTTTTTCGGTAGCAGCGGTCGTAGCGACGGTCGACATCAGCCCGGGCTACGACGCCCCGTCCGATGTTGCACTTCAGCCGGACGGCTCGATCCTGGTCGCCGGCTCAACAACCAGCGAAACAGGCGATACCAACTACGCGGTCACGCGCTTGCGCGAGGACGGCACACTCGATGTGGGGTTCGGCTACTCCGGCTCCACCATCATCGCATTCGACCTCGGTCAGGACAACCATGACTTCGCCACAGCCCTGGCACTCCGCCCCGGCAGCGGGAAAATCCTGGTCGGCGGGCATGTCCAGCGTAACTCGGCAGGCGACACCGATTTTGCACTCCTGCAACTCAATGGCGATCTGATTTTTACCGACGGTTTCGAGAGCGGTGATACCCAGGCTTGGTCGATGTGACATCGATCCGCCAACAAGATCCACCCCGATCAAGCTTTCTTGAGGTGGTTTTCGTCTGGATGGCGTGAACTTCGGTAGACGCAGCAGCGATCGCTCATGCAAGGTCATCATGATGGGTGCCACCCTAAAACACCAACGCGAGGTCAACCTCGCCAGGAGCCTCGATATGCAACGCAACATGCTCACAACTTCAGCGCTCTTGTTCTTACTCTGCACTTCCGCTCTGGGACAGCCGTTCATGGGCGAAGGGTGTTATGTCGGACGCGGGTACGCAGCCACTCTGCTGTTCCCGTATTTCGAAGTTGATCTCGACGATCCCCTAGGTGTCGGAACGTTGCTTTCGATCACCAACGGACGCGGTGGCAATGTGGTCAGCCGAGTGGTGGTCTGGACCGATTGGGGCATTCCCAGTCTCGCCTTCGACATTTTCCTGCCGGCGTTCGCGGTCGAAACAATCAATGTCGGCGACCTCTTCGCCGGCACCCTCCCCTCAACCGGTGCCGGGGTCGACTTGAGCAGTTTCCCAGGGTGTGTTGCCAATCCTCCAGCCCACAACAACCCGATACTAAACGCCAATCATCGACTACAACTGAGGGCGGACCATCTTGGAATCCAAGGCCCCTCGATAACAACGTGTGCTGGAGCGAACCATGGCGACCTGATCGCCCGCGGTTACATCACCGTCGACGTAGTGAGGCAGTGTAGCGGTGTTGAAGCGGGCCAGCCGGCGGCGTCTCCAGCATCTGCAGCCATCTACTTTACAGAAGGGGGCGGCGCACCAGGAGCCGAGACGCTCAACACTCTGGCAGGTGACGTCATCTATGTTGATGCCAACGCCAATTCGGCCCAAGGCAGTGAAGCCATACCGATTTGGTCCAATCCAGCACGGTTTGTTGGCACCGATCGATTTACTTTTTATGGAAGGTTCAGCGGCTGGGACGGCCGCGACGAACGGGTGCCGCTGCCAACTGCCTGGGACCAGCGGTTCCTGAACGGCGGTCCATTCGCTGGCGGCGCTGATTTGATCGTCTGGCGGGATCCAGGACAGGTGACGAACCGTGTCGCTTGCGGCTCCGCACCCTCACCGTTTCCACTCAAGGACAAAACGTGGGTCTGCGACTATGCCGGCGACTGTCCGCTGTTGCCCGGCGATACTCACTTTCCACTGGCGACCCAGAGAGTCAGCATCAGCTCACTAGGTCTCGCCCTGGATTTCGGCTACCTGTCGACTACTCTTGCTCCTTCCGACATCGGAGCGACCGGCGCCCATCAGGCGTGGATTCAACCCTCGCTGAAAGCCGGCAGTCTGTTCAGCGCTAGTTTCAATGGCACCCCGACGGAGTTTCTCTGCGACAGCGATCCGACACCTTAGCGGCGTAGCGTCCATGAGGCCTTCCAGATGATTGAGGCCCCGGACCCTGCCTCAGAAGAGGGGTTCTGAGGCTACGAATGTTCTGCCCTTGCGGTGCGTAGTGTGATCGATAGTTCTCTTCTGACGAGGTGCAGACGATGAAAATCGATCTTTTTGATGCCATTGTTGGTCTCTTCATCCTCCTGTTCTTGATCTTCGCCGCGGTCGAAACGGGAACTTGGGTCGCCCGCAAGGTCCGCTCTCATCTCTTGATGCAACGCCAACGTCGAGACGGCATCGAGCCAGAAGTTTTACCCGAGTTCAACGCTGGCTTCAGTCTCGATAAACCAGCCTCAGCAGCACGGCGACACGTAGCACGGGAGGACGAAGTTGGCCTGCGGACACAAATCGGCTGGGATCAGCGGCGGCCACCGCCGAATCCGTAGCAAGTAATACGTAGTCTGCCACCCTTTAAGAGCGAAAGCGGTATTCAAGCAATGCGGTTTGCTTGCAGCGGATAGGTTCCAACCGTGCGATATTGCGGCCCGTTCGGCAACAGCGTGCTGGCGACTAGGCTGCCGGCGACGGCTTCGAAAGCCTCTTCCCAATCTCCGAAAAGAGAAGTCAGTTGACTCACCGCACTGGATGGCCAAGGCTGCTTGCAACGAGCCAAGGTGACATGCGGGTGAAATCGCAGCGCATCGCGTCCTCCGCCGACACTGCGCTCAGCCGCTTGGGTGACCTGACGTTGCAAGTTGTAGAGATCACCCGACGATTCGAGGCCGATCCACACCTGCGATCGAAAGAGACTTAAACTCCCCAGGCTATGCAACATAAAACCACAGATCTTACAGAGCCTTCAAGGCTCTAAGGCGTTAAAGAGTGAGCTTCTATGAACAGGCTAGAAACCTCTAAATATAGAACTATCCCTGACAACAGAAGTCCAAGGCAGATAACAAAGAATAATGCACGCCGCATGTTGATCTCGAAACCACCACTGTAAAGATCCGAAGAACCTGCTTATCGACAATTAACAATATTTAGGCTTGACCCGGTACGTATAAATAGTACAATTTGACTGCCGACGTCAGAAGCGCCTGACACGTTCCCAGGCGTTCTGATTGCTCTGAGATTCAGCGCTCGCACTTCTTGGTTTCAGCGCCATTGCCGTGCTCGACGTCGCTGACGACGTCCTCTCTTCCACTTCCAGGCTAGCTGCCAGCGGTTGATCCAATCGGTCCGCTGACGGGATTCTTGCGGCCAGTCGTTGCCACCCCGCCAGGTGTCCGCGATCCGCCGATAGGTAGTTGTGTGTCCTCAGAACCTCCAGACGAGCGAGAGAACCGTGAGTATGAAAACCACAAAGGCTTCGCACCAGCCAACCTTGGCTCAGGATCTCTTTGCCCAACAAGCTACCCACCTACCGGACGCGATCGCCGCAACATTCGAAGGCTCGACACTCACCTATCGGGATCTCGATCGACAAAGCAACCAGCTAGCGAATTACCTGCGGTCCCTGGGGTGTGGTCCAGAGCGCATGGTTGGAGTCTTTCTGGATCGGTCACTAGAGATGGTGGTCACCCTATTGGCGATCTTCAAGGCCGGTGGTGGCTACCTACCGCTAGACACCCGGTACCCGCGTGACCGTCTCGGGTTGATGCTCGAAGACTGTGCAGGCGATTCCCAGTTGAAGGTGGGGGGCCCTCCCCTCCTCGTCACTTCGCAGCGCCTCGCCGACAAACTACCCGACAACCCATGTTGCACCGTGTTGCTCGACAGGGACCAAGCTGAGATCGCGTCCAGCAGTGCCGATCCTTTCGACCGTGACGCCCCCTACCTAGACCGCGTGACGCCTGGGCACCGCGCCTACGTCATCTTCACTTCTGGCTCGACCGGAAGACCCAAGGGTGTTGTGGTTGAACATCGCGGTCTAGCCAATCTGATCGCGGCTCAGCAGCAAGTCTTCGACTTAGGGCCCAACTGCCGTGTGTTGCAATTTTCGCCCTATAGCTTCGATGCTTCGTTGTTCGAGATGGTGATGGCGTTGATGAACGGCGGTACGTTGGTCTTGGCGCCTCAAAGCCGGTTGTTACCCGGACCAGGACTGATCGAGTTGTTGCGCGACGAAGAAGTCACACATCTGACCATCCCGCCGTCGGCTCTGGCCAAACTGCCCCATGAACCACTGCCCAGCTTGCGGCAACTGATTGTCGCTGGCGAGGCCTGTGCACCGAGCGTCGTCCAGCGTTGGGGACGCGGACGGCAGTTTTTCAACGCCTACGGACCAACTGAGAGCACCGTGTGGTCAACCGTGGCCGAGTGTAGTGGCGCAGCCCAAGCACCACCGATCGGACGTCCGATCCACGGTCTGAGCACACACCTACTGACCCCGAACTTCCAGACGGCCGAGGATGGTGAGCTGTGCTTGGCTGGGGTTGGCCTCGCCCGTGGCTATCAACAACGACCGGCATTAACCGCAAGATCTTTCGTGCCGAATCCGGCGGCCGAGCTTGCTGGCGACCGTCTGTACCGCACTGGCGATCGGGCTCGGAAACGATCGACCGGAGAGCTCGATTACCTCGGGCGCATCGACCGCCAAATCAAGCTGCGGGGACAACGTATCGAGTTGGGGGAGATCGAAAGCCGCCTGGTCAACCATCCCGAAATTGCCGAAAGCGTCGTATTGCTGCAAGGCCAGGACGATCCCGACAAGGCCATGCTTGTAGCCTACATTGTCCCTCAGCATTGCAGCGTCCCTCAGCATTTCAGCGTCCCTCAGGACCAGGAGCAGATACCGGCCCCCAACGAACTGCGGCGCTGGCTCCGGGAGGCGCTGCCCGAGATCATGGTCCCCGCCGCCTTCGTGTCGCTGGAAGCCTTCCCGCTCACTGGCAACGGCAAGATCAATCGGTCCGCGTTGCCCGTGGCAGAGATCTCGCGGGCAACAATGGGTTCGGCTTTCGAGCCACCCCGCGGCGCCACCGAACAGCAGGTGGCGGACGTCTTCAGCCAGCTGCTCGGCGTTGAGCCGGTAGGACGCTCGGACAACTTCTTCGAGCTCGGCGGTCATTCGCTCTTGGTGACCCGGCTGGTCACCGAGTTGCGCGAGCGTTTCCGAGTGGATCTGCCCCTCGCGGAGACGTTTACCCGCCTCACTACCAGGCAGCTCGCCGAGATGATCGACAGCGGCGAAACCCTGTCAGAGACGGAAGACGGGCCTAGCGCTGGTCCTCGGCCAGCCAGTATCCCGCTGTCGTTTGCCCAGGAGCGAGTGTGGTTCGTGCAAACCCTGCATCCGGACGCTGTCGCTTACCACGCCGCCGCCGTGCTCACCTTCGAAGGCCACTTGGACGTGACGGCGCTCGAGCGCAGCCTGAGCGAGATGGTGGTTCGACACGAAGTACTACGCACCACATTTCCAGCGGTCGATGGCGAGCCAGTGCAGAGAATTCACAGCCCTTGGCCGGTCTCCCTCGACCTGCTCGATCTGACCCATCTCGACACTGCAATGCAGGAAGAGGAAATCCACCGCCGATTTACCGCCACGATGCGTCAACCGTTCGATATGGCAGCGTTACCGTTGATCCGCTGGCTGTTGGTGCGCCAATCAGAGCAACGCTTTCAATTGTTCCAGGTGGAGCATCATCTGATCCACGACGGTTGGTCATTCAACGTCTTGTTGGGCGAATTGGTGGCCCTCTACCGGGCTTTCGCCGAAAACCAGCCGGCGGCGCTGCCGGCACTGCCCTTGCAGTTTGCGGACTTCGCCTGCTGGCAACGACGATGGACGGAAAGCGAGGCGGCGGCGCGTCAACTCACCTATTGGCGGCAGACGCTCGGCGGCGCCCCCGTTCTCGAGTTACCTCTCGACAAACCTCGCCCACCAGCGCAGAGCTTCGCTGGCGAGGTCCTGAAACTACAGCTCGACGCCGAGCAGGCGGATCGGTCACGGGCGCTGGCACAACACCACGACGCCACGATTTATCAAGTACTGCTTTCGACCTTCCTGGTCCTGCTGCACCGGCTGACCGGCCAACACGATCTTTCGGTCGGCTCCGGAATTGCCAACCGTCGGTGGCGACAGACCGAAACCCTCGCCGGCATGATCATCAACAATCTGGTGCTACGCAACCATCTCGCTGGCGACCCGAGCTTCCGTCAGCTGCTGGCGCAGGTCCGTCAGTCGACGTTGTCGGCGTATGCCCACCAGGACGTCCCGTTCGATCGGGTCGTCGACGCCGTCGATCCAGTACGCGACGCCAGCCGCAACCCCCTGTTCCAAGCAGCGTTCAGCTTCCACGACTCGCCGATCGCCGACCTCGCGTTGCCCGACGTCGAGCTCGACGTGGCGGTGGCGTTCAGCAACCGCACGGCCAAGTTCGACCTCAGTGTGATCGGCATCTTGCACCGGGAGCAACGGACCGGGACAGCCAGCGCCGAATCGACGTCGGGCGTCATCGACATCCTGTTCGAGTACAACACCGCGCTCTTTCATCGCAGCTCTGTTGAACGATGGATGCGCCTGTACCAACGGCTGCTCGACACCGCTGTAGCCAACCCTGAGCTGCCCCTGTCACAGCTCGGGAGTGGGCCGGTCGTACCCCAGCGCAACCGGTCTCAGTCGACGGTGTTTGAACGCACCGTCGAAAGCCACCACCTGTTGGTCGAATGGAACGATACCGCAACCGATCTGACCAACGAGCAGATGGTGCACCATGTAGTTGAGCACTATGCACAGACGGCTGGAGACAACTTGGCGGTTGCGTTGGCTGGATCGATCTTGACGTATGACCAGCTCAACCGTCGATCCAACCGTTTAGCCCATCAGCTGCGCACTCTCGGAGCGGGGCCGGAATCTCTCATCGCTGTCTTCGCCCGTGGTGGCCCCAACATGGTGGTCGGGCTGCTGGCAGTCCTCAAAGCTGGCGCTGCGTATGTTCCGATCGACCCGGCCTATCCCGCCGACCGCATCACCTTCGTGCTCGACGACAGCGCGGCTGTGGCCCTGCTCACCACCGAGGAGCTGAAACAACACCTACCGTCGTTCGAGGGGCCGGTGATCAGGCTCGATGAAACCCAGGATCGACCACTCGGGGACGACAACCCAGCGGTTTCCATGTCGCCCGAGAATCTCGCCTATGTGATCTACACCTCGGGTTCTACCGGGCGCCCGAAAGGGGTCCAGATCACCCATCGGGGGCTCGCCAACCTGGTGCGATGGCATCACCGGACCTACACCGTGACGCCACAAGATCGCGCCACGCAACTTGCCAGTCCCGCATTCGACGCTTCGGTGTGGGAGATCTGGCCCTACCTCACCGCCGGTGCCAGTGTGCATTTCCCCGGTGAGGAAATCCGGCTTTCCCCGGCCGACCTGCTGCAGTTTTTTGCCGACCAAGCGATCACTCTGAGCTTTGCGCCGACGCCCCTCGCCGAGGCCATGTTGGACGAACCCTGGCCCGACACCCTACCTTTGCGTGCACTGCTCACCGGCGGTGACCGCTTGCGTCGACGGCCGCCAGAACAAGCACCACCGTTGATCAACCACTATGGTCCGAGCGAAAACTCAGTGGTAGCAACCTGGGCTCCTGTCGCAACCGGAGCTGGCTCGCCGCCGCCGATCGGCCGGCCGCTCGACAACGTCCAAGGTTATTTGGTGGATCAAGCCCTGAGGCCGGCGATGCAGGGAGTGGCGGCGGTGCTGACCCTAGGCGGTGTCAGCTTGGGACGTGGCTACCTCGCTCGGCCCGCGCTGACGGCAACAAACTTCGTACCTGATCCTTTTGGTCGACAGCCAGGAGCTCGCCTGTATTGGACCGGTGATCGCGTTCGCCATCTCGCAGGCGGTCAAATCGACTTCCTGGGTCGGGTCGACCATCAGGTCAAGATCCGCGGTTTCCGGATCGAGCTCGGTGAAATTGAGGTGGCACTGCAGCGCCATCCGCGGGTCCACGACGCGGTGGTGATTGTCCATGAAGACGACAACAGCCTGGTGGCGTATGTGGTCCCAGTCACCGGCGACATCGAGGCCTCCGAGCTCGACGAGCATCTGCGGGCCGAGCTACCACCGTACATTGTGCCGCATACTTTCGTCCAAATGTCCGAGCTGCCGTTGGGCGCCCATGGCAAAGTTGATCGCAAGGCACTGCCCGCCCCTGTTCAAACGAGTGAGCCCCAGGTCGCGCCGCGAGACGCGACCGAACTTCGGATCGCCAACATTTGCGAGCAGCTACTCGGGCATTTGGTCTCCGGGGTCCGGGATGACTTTTTCCGTTCGGGCGGCAACTCACTGCTCGCCACCAGAGTGCTCTCCAGGGTCAATCAGGCGTTCGCCGTCCAGGTGCCGCTCGGCGAATTCCTCGCCCAACCCACCGTTGCCGCCCTCGCGCAAGCGGTTAGAAGGCGCCAAGGCCAGAGCTCGGCGGAGCCTATCGAACGCTTCGCCTGGCGAGACAACGATCGCCTGCTGTCCCAACTCGATGAGCTCTCCGAAAGCGAAGTTGAATCCCTATTGCTCGAAATGCAACAAGCCGGAGGTGCTGCTTGATAACCCCTGAGAAGAAATCGCCAGAGCCTCAGCCGCTCGAAGAGCGTCGCGCCCTGTTGGCGCGTCTGCTGCGACAGCGCACCGCCGAGACCACGTTTGTGCCGTCTTATCCACAGCAACGATTGTGGTTTCTGGACCAACTACAACCCGAAAACCCGGTCTACAACGTGCCACTGGGCTATCGCCTGCAAGGCCCGTTGGATGTCTCTGCCTTGCAACACGGGCTGAACGAGATAGTTCGCCGCCACGAGATCTTGCGGACGGTGTTTCGCGAGACCGATGCCGGGCCACGGCAAGTGGTGATACCTCCTAGCCTGGTGGCATTGCCGGTGATCGACCTCTCCGACAGCCCCAGACAAGAGGAAGAACGTTGGATCCAACAGCAAGCCGGCAGCAGTTTCGACCTCAGCCGTGGCCCCTTACTCCGCCCGCTGCTGATCCGTCGCGGCCCGGCCCAACACACCTTGTTGTTGACCGTCCACCATGTGGTTTTCGACGGCTGGTCCGCACGAGTATTGGTGACCGAACTCACCGCGCTTTATGCCGCGTTCACCTCTGGTAACCCTTCTCCCCTGCCGGCGCTGCCGATTCAGTACGCCGAGTTTGCGGAGTGGCAACATCGTCATCTGGCCGGTGAGACACTCGATCGACTACTGCACTACTGGCGGACGCAGCTCGATGGGGTGACTGCCATACCTGGCCTGGTCACCGATACTCCTCGGCCCCAAGTGCAGAGTTACCACGGCGATTTCCACACCTTCGAAGTCTCGGCCACGGTGCTGACTCCACTCGTCGCATTTGGACAGGCGGGCGGCGCAACCCCGTTCATGACCTTGTTGGCAGCTTTCGCGGCGCTGCTCGACCGTTACACCGAAGGCGACCAACTGGTGCTAGGCACCCCGATCGCCAACCGCGGACGAGCCGAGCTCGAACCGCTGATCGGCTTTTTTACCAACACCCTGGTGCTGCGTTTGATTACTGCTGGCAACCCGACGTTTGCCGAGCTGCTAGAGCGGGTCAAACAGACCACCGTGGCAGCCTACGCCCATCAGGATCTTCCGTTCGAGCGCCTGGTGGATGAGCTCCACCCAGAACGAGACCTGGCTCAGAATCCCTTGTTCCAGGTGCTGTTCAGCTATCGCGAGGGCGAAAACGAAATCCTTCACTTCGACGGCGTGCAGGGTGAGATGGTGGTCGGCCGCAACAACACTGCAAAGTTTGACCTCTCACTCAGCTTGACCCGCCTCGACGACTGTCTCCACGGTCGTTTGGAGTTCAGCACGGACCTCTTCCGTGCCGATACGGTGCGTCGTCTGGCCGCGCAGTTCCAGACCCTCGTCGAGAATCTGGTCGAGGCTCGACAGCGACGCCTGGACGAACTCCCGATTTTTCCCGAGGCCGAACGTAGGCAGTTGCTGGAATCCTGGAATAAAACCGCCGCTGACTATCCGCGAGATCAGCTAGTCCACCAGCTGATCGAGGCCAGAGTCGAACCCAATAGCCGTAAAATCGCCTTGGTTTTTGGTCATCGAGAGTTGACCTACGACGGGCTCAATCGTCGCGCCAATCAGCTCGCCCACCTGCTACGTGGCCACGGCGTTGGACCCGAGGTGGCGGTTGGCGTGTTCTTGGATCGCGGGCCCGAGATGGTGGTCGCGATGCTCGGCATCCTCAAAGCGGGTGGTGCCTATCTACCCCTCGATCCCGCCTATCCCGAGGATCGCCTGGCGTTTGTACTGCACGACGCGGCGGCACCGGTGATCGTCACCAACAACCACCTGGCGCGACGATTGGAGCCGGGCTCACCGGCACCCTACTCCGGCACGCTGGTGTGCCTGGACGGTGATCGGGAGAGTCTTGCAGCACAACCATCGGAGAATCCGTCCTCGACAGCCACCCCCGCCAGCAGCGCTTACCTGATCTACACCTCGGGCTCCACCGGTTTGCCCAAAGGCGTTTGTGTCACCCACCGCACCGTCGTCAACTTCTTTACCGGCATGGACGGTATCGCTGGAGCAGAGACTGGGGCGGGGGTAGCCTGGCTCGCCGTCACCAGTATCTCGTTCGATATCTCGGTGCTCGAACTGCTGTGGACCTTGGCCCGCGGCTTCGAAGTAGTGATTCACGACGAGCGGGCGGCCAGCAACATGGCCAAACTCTCGCCCGCCGCCCAGCGACCGATCAGCTTCAGTCTGTTCTACTTCGGCGGCGATCCGCGGGTCTCCACCGAAGGCCGCTACCGCTTGCTGCTCGAAGGTGCCCGTTTTGCCGATCAACACGGCTTCGAGGCGGTGTGGACACCGGAACGCCACTTCCATGATTTTGGTGGGCTATTTCCCAACCCTGCGGTAACCGGCGCCGCCCTGGCCGCGATTACTCAAAACGTCCAGATCCGCGCCGGCAGTGTGGTATTGCCGCTCCACGAGCCGTTGCGAGTGGCTGAAGAGTGGTCGGTGGTCGACAATCTGAGTGGTGGCCGGGCCGGCATCTCCTTCGCATCCGGTTGGCACGCCGACGACTTCTCCTTGGCCCCCACCAACTACACCGAGCGCAAGCAGATCATGCTCGACGGCATCGCCGAGGTCCGGCGACTGTGGCGTGGGGAGACCACCAAGCGCCTCAGTGGCACCGGCCAAGAGGTTGAGCTCGGAATCTATCCACCGCCGGTCCAAGACGAGCTGCCGGTCTGGCTGACCAGTGCCGGCAATCCCGAAACCTTCCGCATTGCCGGTGAGATGGGTGCCCATGTCCTAACCCACCTGCTGGGCCACGACATTGATCAATTAGCCGACAAACTCGAGGTCTACCGCCAAGCCTGGCGCCTGCACCAACCCACTGGTGAAGGCTACGTCACGGTGATGCTCCACACCTTTGTCAGTCAGGATGCTGAAGAAGCACGGGATCTGGCGCGGGGTCCACTATCAGCCTATTTGAAAACCTCGTTCTCACTGCTTGCCAACCTCGGACGCAGCATGGGGCGCGAGGTTGATTTCAAGACCCTACCTGCTGCTGAGCTCGACGAGCTGGTCGAACAAGCGGTCGAGCGTTTCGGCCAAACCGCGGCACTGCTTGGCACACCCGAAGCCTGTGCCGACATGATCGATCGCCTCAAGACGATCGGGATCGATGAAGTGGGCTGCTTGATCGACTTTGGCATCGACGTCGACGTCACCCTGGCTCATCTCAGCGATCTCAATGAGGTGCGACAGATCTGTGAGCAGCGGCGGCAACAGGCATTACGCGGCGCTGAACACACCGTGGCCGCCCAGATCCGGCGACGCCAAATCTCCCATCTTCAGTGCACCCCCTCAATGGCACGCCTCCTGCTGGCGGAAGACGGCGCCCGCGAGAGTATCGGTGAGCTGAGCAAGCTATTGCTCGGCGGTGAAGCTCTTCCGAGTGAGCTAGCCCGCGAACTGCTCGCTTGCGGCGTTGGTGAGCTTCACAACATGTATGGCCCGACCGAAACCACCGTCTGGTCGACAACTCAACGGGTGACACCCCACACACCGGTCACTATCGGGCGACCGATCGCCAACACACACATTTATCTCCTTGATCGCCACTTGCGGCCTACCCCCACAGGCGTCCCGGGAGAGCTGTGTATCGGAGGCGATGGCGTCACCCGTGGCTATCACCGTCGACCGCGGCAAACCGGCGAGCGCTTCATTCCGGATGCCTTCGGCAACCGCCACGGTAGTCGGCTCTATCGCACCGGTGACCTCGCTCGCTATCAACCCAGCGGCGAGCTCGAGTTCCTCGGTCGGCTCGATCACCAGGTCAAGATTCGCGGCTATCGCATCGAGCTGGGCGAGATCGAAACGCTGCTGGCGAGCTTCCCAGGAGTCAACCAAGCCGTGGTCATCGCACGTGATGGACAGCACGGTGATCGACAGTTGGTCGCCTACTACCTCACCACAGACGGCGCCAACTCAGCAGTCCTGTCGCCTCGTGAGCTTCGCGCCCACCTTCAACGTCAGCTACCGGATTACATGCTGCCGGCCGCTTACGTCAGGCTGGAGGCTTGGCCGTTGACGCCCAACGGCAAGGTCGACCGCGGCGCTCTTCCCGATCCCGAACACGCCACACGGCCGACTACTCGAGCTGAGCTGAAGCCCCCAAGCAACAAATTGGAGAGCACCATCGCCGGGATCTGGCAAGAGACCCTGCAACTCGACCGGGTCGGCGTCAACGACAACTTCTTCGACCTCGGAGGCAACTCGTTCTCAGTTGTCCACGTGCGGAGTCGCCTACTCCAGGCCTTGAAGCGCGCCCCTACCTTGGTCGAACTGTTCCGTTATCCAACGGTCGGATCGTTGGCGGAAGCATTGGCTCGGAGTGAGGCACCGTCCTTCGATCAGACACCGTCTCTCAATGGGGCACCGGTCCGCAACGGTGCACCGGCCCGCAACGGAGCACCATCTTCAGACGAAGCCAACGAGACTTCGGTCGAATCGGTCGAGAACACCGCACAGAAACGTCGTCGCGCCCTCAGTCGACGCGGCCACCACGCCCGCCAGCTCAAAGAGCGCCAGGCGAGCTGATTAACCAAGCACTTCCGCCAGGAGATCAGTGATGGCATCCCACAGCGGCTCCCCCAAGGGTTCCCAAAAAGGCTCCTCCAACCTGCCGATGGCCTACCTCGACCATACGGTGGTCATGCTCGACGATCAGGCACACCAGGAGCTTCTGGCCAGTGAGCTCGTACGCCAGCAACTGGGTCGTTTCAAGATCAAAACCGCAACCAGCTCGCTCGCCAACACTTATGAAAGTGCCGGTCTCGCTGGGGCCCGCACGCTGATGGAGTTCTTCCATGTGGCCGCGCCACCCTTGCCGTCCTTGGTGGGTGCCGTGGTGCTGTCCTTTCCACAACCGGGTTCACTCCAGAAAATTCGTCCGTTGCTCGAAACACGTCTCGAACACGGCATCGATTATCAGATGGTCACCCGGACGTTGGTCGAGGATGAGGAGCCGAGGCCTTGGTACCAGTTGATCCGCCCCAATCTCGGCGAGAACAGTCCTTTCCTCTTGATGTTGGCCGAGGTCACCGCCGACTACTTCGAGCATCTGGGAGCGTCCTCGGGACCTGGCGGCGAGCTCCATCGTCACAACTACCTCACCGCTGCCCTAGGCAGTGATCACCGCCCCGACTACTACCTCGGTGACGTTTCTGAAGTGACCATCAATCTCGAAGCGCAGCGGGCGGAAATTCTCGGCACGGCGCTCGTCACCCTGGGCTACACCGCCGAGTCCAACGGCGTTGGAATCTGTTATCGAGGTCCAGACATCACCCTGCGTGTGGTCAGCTCGACAACGCTTCGGGAAGGCATCATCGCCATCGCAACCTCCCTCCAACGCCCTAAAGCTGCCCCGATCGACTATCGCTTCGGCACCACAACCAAGCTGTCCTTCGGCTCCCCCAACACTGGTGTGTGGAGCTTCGAACCACCGTTACCTCACGCGCCGCTCCAGCCCTCATCTGGGCTCGCCACTGCAGCCCAGTCCGAGACCTCTCCGGCGAGCGAAGCCTAACGGATCGACGGCGGACCTATTCGATAGCAGACCGTACCGTCCGCAGACCTATCGATGGCAGAAAGGAAACGTACGAGATGGCCCCCGAAACCAACATCATTGACTACGAAACCACCGCACCAACAGCGGGTCGTTTGGCGCCTTTCGATCCCAAAACGCCTGAATTGTTGCTCGATCCTTACCCGATGTTCCATCGGTATCGCGCCTGCGAGCCGGTGCATTGGGGATTGTCCGGGTTAGCCGGGTATGCGGGTGCCTGGTACATCTTTCGCCATGCCGATGCGGTCGCTATCCTGCGAGACAATCGCTTCGGTAAGGAACGGCGCGGGGTCAAGTTCAGTAGCGGTGGTCAAAGGACTCCCGGTAGTCCAGCGGCACCGCCGATCCCGGAAGCCGCCAAGCCTTTCTTCATGACCGCCCGCAACTGGGTGGTCCACCGCGATCCTCCGAGTCACACCCGCCTGCGGTCGTTGATGAACGCCGCCTTCACTCACCGTGCCGTTGAACGTATGCGGCCACGGGTCGAAGAGATGGTTCACATGTTGCTCGATCGAGTCGCGGACCGCGGCGAGATGGACTTCATTGCTGATTTCGCCTACCCCTTGCCGGTGTTGGTGATCACCGAGATGCTGGGACTGCCGGACGAGGATCGGCCACGCTTTGAACGCTGGTCCCAGGACCTCCAGGCCATCGACCTCAAAACCACCGAAGAGACCTGGCGCCAAGCGAGCCACTCGATCGAAGAGGCTAAAGCCACCCTCTATGACCTCATCGCCGAGCGGCGGTGTCAGCCCCGCGACGACCTGATCAGTGATCTAGTCCAACTCCAGGGTCAAGGTGCCGAGATCTCCGATGAAGAGCTGGTCGCCAACATCTTCTTTCTCTTCTTTGCCGGGGCGGGTCTCGAAACTACCGTCGGCTTCATCGGCAACGGTGCCTTGGCCCTGCTGCAACACCCCGAGCAGATGAGTTTGCTAACCAAAGCTCTAGTGGCCAATGACACCAGCTTGATGGCAACCGCGGTCGACGAGATGCTGCGGTTCGAGAGCCCGGTACAGATGACCAACCGCACGGCCTTCGAAGACGTCGAGATCGGCGGCCAAACGATCCGCAGCGGAGATTCCGTTCTGGTGGTGCTCGGTGCCACCAACCGCGACCCAGAAGCCTTTCCCGATCCCGATCGATTCGACATCAACCGGCACCAAAACCGCCACCACGCCTTCGGGTTGGGGCCCCATTACTGCCTCGGCGCGCCGCTCGGGCGGCTCGAGGGTGAGGTCGCCTTCCGAATCCTACTTGAACGCCTGCCTAACTTGGCGCTGCGTGCCGACGCACTACCTCAATGGGGAAACAATGCCGCAATCCGCAGTCTCAAATCGCTCCCGGTCTCGTTCTGAGATCGAGCCTTGGAGCCCTGCATGAGCCAATCGATATCCGACGACTCGGTTGAAAGTATCGCCGTTATCGGCATGGCCGGGCGTTTCCCAGGGGCTGCGACAACCGCGCAACTGTGGCACAACCTCGACGCGGGGGTGGAGTCGGTCTCGCGGTTCTCGGACGAGGAGTTGCTCGACGCCGGTATCGATCCTGAAACGGTAGCCGACCCGGACTACGTGAAGGCCTCCGCCACAATCGAGCAGGCCGATCATTGGGATGCCCCGTTCTTCGGCTACAGCCCTCAAGAGGCAGAGATCCTCGATCCCCAGCACCGCCTGTTCCTAGAGGTGGCGTGGGAGACCTTGGAAGATGCCGGCTACGACCCGGCGCGCTACGACGGCTCGGTCGGAGTCTTTGCCGGCTGCTTCATGAACAAATATCTGCCGACCAATCTTCATACCAACCAAAGATTCCTCGACTCCCCTTACGCCTTTTTCGCCCGGGTCTTCAACGACAAGGACTTCTTGGCGACCCGTGCGTCCTACCTGTTCAACTTACGAGGCCCTAGTCTGACCATCCAAACCGCGTGTTCGACTTCCTTGGTTGCCACCCACATGGCCTGCCTCAGTCTGATGAGTTATGACTGTGACATGGCACTGGTCGGCGGCGCAGCACTCAATGTGCCACTGAAATCGGGTTACCCGGTGATCGACGGCGGGTTGTTCACCGGTGAAGGCCATTGCCGACCGTTCGACGCTCGGGCTCAGGGGACAATTCCCGGCTACGGGGCGGCGGCGATTGCCCTGTGTCGCTTGCCGGACGCGATCGCTAGTCGCGACAACATCCGGGCGATCATCCGCGGCACTGCGATCAATAATGATGGGTCCTCGAAAATCGGTTTCACGGCGCCGAGCGTCGATGCTCAGGCAGCGGTGATCAAGGCGGCACAATCCTATGCCGGCGTCGACGCGGAAACCATCGGCTACGTGGAGGCTCACGGCACCGGCACCTCGGTGGGTGACCCGATCGAAGTTGCGGGTCTGAGCACCGCATTTGCGACCAAAAAGCGAGGTTTCTGCGCTCTCGGCTCGGTCAAAGCAAACATCGGCCATCTCGATGCCGCCTCTGGCGTCGCTGGTCTGATCAAGGCGGTGTTGGCCCTCGAACATCGAAAGATTCCGCCCTTGATCAACTTCGAACATCCCAATCCCGACCTCGAGCTCGAGAAAACACCGTTCTACATCAACACCACATCGCTCGACTGGCCACGCAACAGCGCCCCACGGCGGGCCGGCGTCAGCTCACTCGGCGTCGGCGGCACCAACGCCCACGCCGTCTTGGAAGAGGCGCCCGAGCGTGCAGCTTCTTCCCCGAGTCGAACTTGGCAACTGTTGACAATCTCGGCAAAAACCCGATCTGCCGTCGACGCCGCTACCCATCAACTAGCTGATCATCTGGAAGCTCACCCCGGGCTTCGCCTCGCCGATGTCGCCTATACCCTGCAGGCTGGTCGCAAACAATTCGAGTTGCGGCGCACTTTGGCGTGCAGCGGGCCAACCGAAGCGATCCACGGCTTACGTCAGTTGCGGCGCCCTGCATCGGCGGTGGCTGCAACCCGGCGCCCGGTGGTCTTCATGTTCGGCGGTGGCGGCACTCAATATCCCGACATGGGGCTCGAGCTCTATCGCACCGAGACGCGCTTTCGCGACGACATCGATCGTTGCGCTCAACATCTCGAACCTCTTTTGCAGCTCGATTTACGCCACTACCTCTACCCGAGTCTGCACCCTGCCGGCGCCGACATCAGCCACCGTCCACCGCACGTGCTCGCCGCGCTGGTCGCGACACAATATGCCTTGGCTCAACTGTGGATGTCCTGGGGCCTGGTGCCCCAGGCGCTGATCGGGCACAGCATGGGCGAATACCTGGCGGCCTGCCTATCGGGGGTGTTCACTCTCGAACAAACCCTCGCCTTGGCAGTCCGACGAGGTCAGCTTTTCGAAGCCGTGCCATCGGGTGCCATGTTGATCGTCCAACTTTCCGAGAGCGATGTTCAGTTGCACCTCGGCGATCAGCTATCGGTAGCCGCGGTGAACGCGCCGTCGGTTTGTGTGGTCTCGGGCGCCACCGCCGCCATCAACACCTTGGAGGCCACCCTGCGGGCCAGCGACATCGAGGTACGTCCGGTGCACATCGCGGTCGCCAGCCATTCCTTGCTGATGGACCCGGTGGCTCCCGAGCTTGCTGACTTCGTCTCTCAGATGTCACTGTCGGCCCCGACGATCCCATTCCTTTCGGGCGTCACCGGCACTTGGATCCGTCCTGACGAGGCCACTGACCCAGCCTATTGGGCGCGGCATCTGCGGCAAACAGTTCGTTTTGCCGACGGTGTCCGTGAACTGATGAGCAACTCCGATCGGGTGTTGCTGGAAGTTGGTCCCGGCAACGCTCTGTGTACCCTCGCCGGCCTGCAAGGCTTACAACCCGTGCCGGTAGCCCTACCGACCCTGCGTCACCCTCAAGATCCGCAGTCCGACCAAGGTTTCCTCACCACAACCCTCGGCAAACTGTGGCAGGCCGGAGTCGCCATCGATTGGGACAGCTACCACGCTCCGGACAAGCCCGGTCGGGTCTCGCTACCAACCTATCCCTTCGAACGCCGCAAATTCTGGATCGAGGCCGGGCGCCCGAGCCGGGGCGAGCCGGTCTCTACCGGTGATCTACTGACTCGACCGGAACCTCCGAACGGCACCGATCCACACCTGGCTATGGACGCAGCTGGAGGAAGTCTCAGTAGTGAAGATCTCGAGAACGAGAACTACCGTCGACCGCGGACCGAACGCGAGCAGCAGCTGGCGGTGATCTGGCAACAGCTATTGGGCGTCGAACGAGTCAGCGTCGACGACGACTTCTTCGAGCTTGGCGGCCATTCCCTGCTGGCGACCCAGATGATGAAGAAGCTACGCCGGTCGTTCGGTTTCAAACTGAATCTGCGGACTCTCTTCGAAGCGCCAACCATTGCTCAACTAGCACCGCTCACTCAGGGTGAGGGGCTCGAGGCAGCCACCTCAGCGATTGATTTTGACGCTGAGGTGATGCTCGATCCGGCGATCGAACCCGCTGGGCTGCCAGCCCCCGTCAGCACGCCACCGCGCACCGTGTTGCTCACCGGTGCCACCGGTTTTCTCGGCGGCTTCTTGGCCCGTGAGCTGCTGCACCAAACCTCCGCCGAGGTGATCTGTCTGGTGCGAGCTGAAGATCCGGCATCTGGCTGGGATCGCCTACGCCACAACCTGGAGTCCTATGGCATCGACGAACCACAGGCCGAGGCCCGGCTGGTAGCGCTGCCTGGAGATCTGTCACAGCCTCTGCTCGGCCTCTCCGAGACCACGTTTGATCAATTGGCCCAAGAGGTCGACGTGATTTATCACTGCGGTGCCTGGGTGAACTTCGCCCGGCCGTACAAAGCCCTCAAAGCGACCAATGTCTCGGGGACCGAAGAAATCTTGCGGCTCGCGACCCGTCGACGCCTCAAGCCGGTCCACCACATCTCAACTCTTGCTGTCTTGGCAGGTGCGGTCGCCGCCAGAGTTGATGAAGTTCTGGAGGACGATGGGCTGCCGGCCGCCATCGGCCACGATACCGGCTACAGCCAAAGTAAATGGGTGGCCGAGAAGATGCTGGCGCTGGCCCGTCAGCGAGGCCTACCGATCGCCGTCTATCGACCTAGCGTGGTGTTAGGAGACAGCGTCTCGGGAGCCTCCAACGAAGACGACTACCTGACCAAGATGATCCAGGGCTGTGTCCAGCTCGGGCTGGCGCCACGGCGTGACTATCCCTTGACCGTTGCCACCGTCGACTTCGTCAGTGCGGCGGTCGTAGCCCTTTCCCTGGATCAGCAATCCTGGGGTCAGAGCTTCCATGTCATCGACCCGGATCCGCTGCCATGGGATCAGATCTTCGCCCACCTACGCAGCTTGGGATACGACGTTCCGAGTATCGACTATGAGCAGTGGAAGCGCGCCTTGAGCCAACGCATCGATCAGGCTCAGGACAACGCTCTCGCCCCGTTGGCGGCGTTGCTGGCCGACGATCCCGACCGGCAGATGCCGAAATTCGATTGCCGCAATCTTTTGGCTGGGCTCGAACCGACGGCGGTGACTCGCCCAGCGATCGACCTCGATCTGTTTGCGACCTTAGCCGACTATTTTGTCACCAACGGCTGGCTGCCGAAGCCGAAGAGCCCCACCAGATCGGCAGACGAGACGCTTGCAAGATTGCAACGTGATCCTGAATCGACCCATTCGGCGAGGCCAATCTAGATCCCTTTCACTGCTCGAGGAGCTCGCGTGGTAGCAACAATTCCCGCCAACGGTTTCCGTACGTTCAGCGTGATCTGGCTCGGTCAGCTGGTGTCTCTGATCGGGTCAGGCCTGACCTCGTTTGCCCTTGGCGTCTGGGTCTATCAGAAGACCGGCTCCGCCACCCACTTCGCCTTCATTTCACTGGCGACCACCTTCCCTATCGTAGCCCTGTCGCTGATCTCTGGTCCATTGGTTGATCGCTGGGATCGACGCAAGGTGTTGATTGCTAGCGACTGCGTTGCGGCCGGCCCAACCGTCGTGGTTGCTCTGTTGTTGATGAGCGGCCGGTTAGAGATCTGGCATATTTATCTGGCGGTAGGAATCAGCTCCTCGTCCACTGCTTTTCAATGGCCGGCCTACACTGCCACAACCACCCTCTTGGTTCCCAAACAGCACCTGGCACGGGCGGCTGGCATGGTCGAGTTCTCACGCGCCGGAGCCATGATCTTGTCGCCGATGCTGGCCGGCGTGCTGATGGTTTACATCGACATCTGGGGCATCATCCTGATCGACACGCTGACCTTCCTGGCCGCAATCTCGACGCTCCTGGTGATGCGCGTTCCGACCCCTGAACGGAGTCGCGAGGGTGCGCAGCCCCAAAGCTCGTTGTGGCAAGAGGCCAGGTTCGGCTGGGTCTACCTGCTGGCCCGTCCGGGGCTGGTCCGGCTTCTGGCCTACTTCTCGTTCATGAACTTCTCTGTTGCCTTGGTGCTCGGCCTGACGACACCGATGATGCTGTCGTTCACCACCGCGGCGGTGCTTGGCATGACCTTGTCAGTTGGCGCCCTAGGCATGCTGTTGGGCGGTGTGGTGTTGAGCGTGTGGGGTGGGCCGAACCTCAAAGTCCATGGGATCCTAGGCTTCGGCTTGCTGTTGGGAGCCGGACTGGCGCTGGCCGGCATGCATCCCGCTCCGCTGCTCATCACCTTCGGATTGTTCTGGTACAACTTCTCCATACCGATCATCAACGGCTGTAGCCAAGCAATCTGGCAAAGCAAGATACCGCCCGAGCTTCAGGGTCGGGTCTTCGCCATTCGCCGGATGTTCGCCACCTTCACCGCGCCCCTCGGCTATCTGGTGGCCGGACCTTTGGCTGACCGACTCTTCGAACCCATGCTGGCGACGGGGGGGGCCCTCGCCGGAAGTTTCGGGCAGCTCATAGGTGTCGGGCCAGGTCGTGGGATCGGCCTGATCTTCATTCTGCAAGGCCTGTTGTCGATTGGTGTGGCCGGCGTCGGTTTCCTGTCGCCACGCCTGATGCGGGTCGAGGCCGAGTTACCCGACGCTGTCGACGCTGTCGACGCCAACCCTGCCAACGAACCACCTGACGACGCGACGTCTGATACGGCAAGTCTCGGGCCCGAAGCCGTGTCCGCAAAAGCATGAACTCAGCGAGGAATTGTGAACATGAAAGATCCTGTCCTCATTCGCCGCCGCCGCTTATTCTGGCTGGCGTTACCACTATTGGCCGTCACCTTGAGCACAGTCGCCGGTGAGCTCTTCGTCCGCTTGACCTCACCACAACCCGTGACCACTGTTTCCAAGGGCCTGTTCGAGCCCGATCCACCACGCCGCTTCCGGCTCGCCCCCGGCTATCGCGGCACAATTTCCAACGTCATCGACTTCCACAACGAGGTCACCATCAATTCTCTGGGGCTGCGAGGGCCGGAGGTGCCGCCCAAACCTACCGGCGGCTTTCGCATTCTTAGCATCGGTGATTCGTTCGCCTTTGGTTATGGGGTCGAGCCTGACGAGAGCTACGCCGGGGTGCTAGAGGCGCATCTGAGAACAACCCAACTCGAAATTGAATGTTTGAATGGCGGAGTCCCTGGTTATGGCGTACCGGACGCGGTGGATTGGCTCGAAACCTATGGTTTGGACCTCAAGCCCGATCTCGTCTTGCTTTCGGTTTACCTCGGAAACGACATCATGGACGCCACGCAGAAAAGTCGCGAGGACGGTTTCTCATTCCTCTTTCCCGGCGCCGGCCCGATGCGCGGCCCTCTGCTTTGGCTTTACGGGCATTCCCACGCCTTCCGACTCGGCCTGAGGAACGACTTCAAGGGAGTTCGCGCTGTCTTGGGTCTGCCGGATCCGCCCGTGATCGACGCCATGCGAGAGATGGCCCAAAGCTTCAGCTCGGACACAGATCTCGGGCGCGAAGGCCGGTCCGCCAACCTCACCGCCTTCAGCCAACTCCTGGAGCTCGCCGATCGACAAGGTTTCCACCTCGCGGCGATGATCATCCCCAGCCGGTTCATGCTCGAATCAGACTACCGGGAGGCCGTGCTCACCAGACTTGGTATGGATGCCAAGAACCACGACCCCGAGGCACCATGGCGGTTCTTCCAGGAATCCTTTGCGGCGTTCGGCATCCCCACCCTCGATATGACACCGGCCATCCAACAAGCGCTAGCCAACAGCGACCCGGTTTATTTCAAAGCAGATCCGCATTGGTCGGCGGCTGGCCATCGCTTGGCTGGCGACGCCCTACATCGCTTCCTGATCTCGGAAGACCTGATCGGACAAGGCTTGATCGCGACCGAGCGGGTCGCGGAAGACCTGACGCCGGCCTCGTCGTCCGAGGTACCGGCCACCGAACCCTCGCCTGAGACAGCCCTCTGAATCACCACGCGGAGATCCTGATGGACAACCTTTACAAAGATCTGCGGTATGCGGTGCGAGCCCTGGTCAAGAGTCCCGTGGCGTCACTGGTCGCAGTGCTGTCGTTGGCTCTAGGCATCGGCGCCAACACGACAATTTTCACTCTGGTCAACGCCGTCATACTCAATCCTCTGCCGGTCCAAGAGCCCAGTCGACTCGTGGCGGCTTACACCCTCGACGAGCGACAGAGCGGCGGTCCATTCGGTTCCCATCTAGCAACCTCCTATCCAAATTTCGAGGACTACCGCGACAACAATCGGGCTTTCTCGCATCTCGTCGCTTACCAAATCGCCCGCCTAGCGGTAATCATCGACAACGAGCCCGAAGAGGTCATGGCGGAGGCGGTCAGCAGCGGCTACTTCGACATGCTCGGTATCCGGCCCACGATCGGTCGCTTCTTTGCGCCCGAGGAGAATCGAGACCCAGGCAGTAGCCCGGTGACGGTATTGAGCCACAACTTCTGGCAGCGACGGTTCGGCGCCGATCCCAACGTGCTCGGTCGCACCTTGACCATCAATGCTCAGCCGTTCGAGATTATCGGTGTCGCGCCGGAGGGTTTTACCGGAACCTATCTGGTCAACACGCCGGAGTTGTGGGCGCCGATGACCATGCATGACCAAGTACTCTCGGGACCACTCCGCACCTTTTTCCGTGAGCGGCGCGCTCTGATGTTCTGGGTCATGGGTCGGCTGCGCCCCGGCATCAGCTTGGAGCAAGCAGAAGACTCGATGACGGCACTCGCCAATACGCTGGCGAAAGATTATCCGAACGAAAATCAAGGCCGCAGCATCGCTCTGCTACCTCTGACTCAATCGAACGTTCCGGAGGCGCAACGCGGCACCTACGAAACCGCTGGCGGCGTCTTGATGGCGGTGGTCGGGCTGGTGCTGCTCATCGCCTGTGCCAACGTCGCCCACTTGTTAATGGTGCGTGCGGAGAGCCGGCGCCAGGAGATCTCGCTACGCCTCGCCTTGGGCTCTCAGCGCGGCCGATTGATCCGTCAATTGTTGACCGAGGGGCTGGTGTTGGCCCTGATTGCTGGTGCCTTGGGATTGCTGATGGCGTTTCTGTGTCGGGATGTGTTGTGGAACCTCCGGCCGCCGTTCTTGAGTCAGGCACACCCCGATCTCACCTTCGATGGTCATGTCCTGGGCATGACACTGGCACTCTCCTTGTTCACCGCCCTGCTGTTCGGGCTCTTGCCTGCCTTGCGTGCGTCCAAGGCTGATTTGGTCACCGTCCTTCGCGGCCGGAGTGAGATGCCTGGAACGCACCGACTCTTCTCCCTCCGGAGTTTGCTGGTGATCTTCCAAGTCGCCTTGTCGTTAGTCGCATTGATCGTGTCTGGACTTTTTCTTGGCAGCCTGCGTAAGGCTCAAGCAACTGATCCCGGATTCGCCGCCAGTGAGCTCTCGGTGCTGGCCTACAACCTGGGGACCCAAGGCTACGACGCCGAGCTTGGTCGGCAGTTTCACCGTCGAGTTCTCGACCACGCACGAGCAATTCCCGGTGTCCGTCATGCCGCGCTGGCGAGCAATCGGCCACTCAGCAGCCAGTTCCTCGGCTTCCTGCGGACGGTGATCCCCGAAGGTCTAGACGTCACTGACCGCAATAATGGCACCCTGATCACAACTAACTCCGTCAGCACCGACTACTTCCAGACCTTCGGTCTGGAAATTTTGCGCGGCCGGCCGATCAGTCCGGAAGACCTCGAAGACGCACGGCGGGTAGCAATCATCAACGCAACCATGGGAGAAAAGCTGTGGCCTGACCAAGACCCCGTCGGCCGCAGTTTCACCTTGTTCGGCACCGACGTGTTCTTCGAAGTGGTGGGAGTTGTTAGTGACAGCAAATACAACACCATGGGGGAAAACCCCATGCCTTATGTTTACCTACCCTTCGAACAGAATTATGACGAGCGTATGCATCTCTATCTCCGAACAGACGGCGACCCAGCCCAGTTGATCGAAGCCGCACGCCGTGAGTTGCGTCCTCTCGACCAAGGACTCCCCTTGACGCATCTCGCGACCATGTCTCAGGTGATCGCGCAATCCCTCTGGGCCCCCAGACTGGGTGCCTTACTCATGGGGATTTTTGGACTCTTGGCCTTGATCATGGCAGCGATCGGCAACTATGGCGTGTTGTCCTACTCGGTGAGTCAACGGCGTCGGGAGCTTGGTATTCGCATCGCTCTGGGTGCCCGCCCGCTGGGAGTTATAGGCTGGGTCCTGCAACAGGGCATGAAGCTGGTTGTGATCGGCATCTTCACCGGCTGGCTGGCTGCGGTTGGTTTCTCGCGCCTGCTCGACAGTCTGCTGTTCGGAGTCAGCGGCACCGATCCGGTCGTTTTCGTCTCAACCGGACTGATCCTCGCTTTCATCGCCTTCTTGGCGACTCTGATACCAGCGATCCGGGCAGCAGCGGTGGATCCGATTCGTGCCCTCCGAAGCGACTGAAACGCCTAGTTTCTGGCCTTCGTGCACTACACCAGCCCTAGCGCAAATAGGATATGATGCTAGCCTGCCATGGTTGAGCATCCTCCGACCTTCGCTATCTACCCGCTGGTACCATCATGAAGACTTCTCGCTTGTGTTTCGCGACAATCCTGCTGTTGAGCGCATCAACAGCTGTTGCCGGCCCCGCCCTCAAAACCGCTCGCGGTGACCTTCTCGTTTCGAACACCGAGGGCATGAGCTTCGTCCAACGTGCAGACGGTCAGCGCGTCGCCTTGCCGCTGCCCAAAGGCAGTCGTGTCAGCGACCTCCGCACCGCCGCTACCGATTGGTACGCCGCCGCCGTTTCCCACGATAGCGGCAGACCCCAGATACGGCTATTCAAAAGCCTGGACAGCGATTTGATAACCCTACCCGCTCCCGCGGTAGCTCCGGTGAAGGAGATCAACCAGCCCATTTTTGTCGCCGACAAGACCGGGATCCGAGGGTTGGTTTGGCTGGCCGGTGACGCCCATCATCAGCATGCAGTGCAGGCCGCCCGCTGGATCAACGGTTCATGGGGCCAAACCGAGACCATCTCGCCGCCGGGTAAGGGGACACAAATCGCCCTCTCGACCGCGGTGCTCGGCGATGACTCGTGGCTGGTGGTGTGGGCGGCGTTTGACGGCCAAGATGACGAGATCCTATGGAGTCGCACCACAGCCGAGGGCTGGTCGAAGCCCCAGTCGATCGCCGTCGACAACAGCGTACCCGACATCACGCCCAGCCTTTACCCCACCGCCGACGGCGCCCTGGTTGCTTGGAGTCGCTACGATGGCCACGCCTACCGCGTCAACGTGGCGCGGTTCGACGGCACAACCTGGTCGCAACCGAGGCTAGCCGGGCCATCCGGCTCTACCGCTGCCGTATTCAGCGATGCAAACGAACCGTATTTGATCTATCGGCGCCCCGCCGAGGGCGCCTGGGCGGTCATGGCTCTCGATCCCACGGGCAGCGTTCACCATGAGGCGTCCATCGCTGTGCCGGACACCCGGCGACCGGTCCTCGCCAACGTCACGCGAGAAGCAGTCACCCTCGAATGGCCTTCGATCGAGAAGCAGGGTGTCTCGGCACCACTGCCCTGGATCGCCCGCTAAAGCTTAGCCTTCTGGCTCAAGGAGTTTCGATGCAAGGCTTGATGATGGACACTCCGTTGCTGATCTCGTCGTTGATCGAGTTCGCAGCGGTTTATCACTCCGACACCGAACTAGTTTCACGGACGGTTGAAGGTCCGATCCATCGCTATACCTACCACGAGGCTCACGACCGATCGCAGCAGTTGGCCAACGTGCTGACCCGTCTTGGAGTCCAAGAGGGTGAGCGCATCGGTACCCTGGCGTGGAATACCTACCGGCATTTCGAGGTCTACTATGCGACCTCGGGTATGGGTGCGGTCTGCCACACGATCAACCCACGGCTCTTTACCGAGCAGTTGATCTACGTCATCAATCATGCCGAAGACGCGTTCATTTTTGTCGATCTGACCTTTGTACCGTTACTCGAGGCGGTCCAGGAGCAGATCAAGGACGTCCGTGGATTTGTGATCATGACCGACTCCGAGCACATGCCGGACACCAAACTCCCCAATGCCTTGTGTTACGAGGAGTTGATGGCCGCCGAGTCGAATGACTACGCCTGGCCGGCACTGGACGAAAATGCCGCTTCCAGCCTGTGCTACACCTCGGGCACCACCGGTAATCCCAAGGGAGTCCTGTTCTCACATCGCTCGACGGTGCTCCACTCCTATGGAGCGTGTATGGCCGACACGCTGAATATCTCGAGCCAAAGCGTGGTCCTGCCGGTGGTTCCGATGTTCCACGCCAACGCCTGGGGCTTACCTTACGCCGCGGCCCTCTGTGGCGCCAAGATGGTGATGCCCGGAGCCCAGCTCGACGGCGAGAGTATCCATCAGCTGATCGAGGCCGAGCAAGCCAATGTCATCGCTGGCGTTCCTACCGTGTGGCTGATGCTGCTCGCCTACCTCGAGCAGACCGGTGGTCGTCTCGACTCGGTCGACAGTGTTGTCATCGGCGGCTCAGCGGCGGCCCGATCGATGATCGAAACCTTCCAAAATCGATACGACGCGACGGTGATCCATGCCTGGGGTATGACCGAGACCAGCCCTCTCGGTACCGTCGGCACCCTGAAGCGCAAACACGCCACCCTAACCGAGGATGAGCGGATCGGATTGCAGCTCAAGCAGGGACGCGGCATTTACGGCGTCGACTTGCGGATTGTCGGCCCTGACGGCAACGTGCTGCCGCGAGACGGGGTGGCCTTCGGTGAGCTCCAGGTACGCGGTCCTTGGGTCGTACGTTCCTATTTCAAACACGAGGGCGAAGTCCTCGATGACGGTTGGTTCCCCACCGGCGATGTCGCCACTCTCGACGCCGAGGGTTTCATGCAGATCACCGACCGTGCCAAGGATGTGATTAAGTCCGGCGGCGAATGGATCTCGTCCATCGACTTGGAGAACGAAGTCCTCAGCCATCCCGAGGTCGCCGAGGCTGCGGTCATCGGCGTACCGCATCCGAAGTGGGACGAACGTCCGATCCTGGTGGTGGTTCCCGCTCCTGGTGCCGAACCTGAGGGTGCCGACATCCTGCAGCACCTAGAAGGTCGAATTGCCAAATGGTGGATGCCTGACGATGTGCTGTTTGTAGAAGAGCTCCCCCATACTGCCACCGGCAAGATCTCCAAAATGACGCTGCGTGAGCAACTCGCGGACTACCGACTCCCGACTGCCGGCGCAGGTGAGCGTTGAGCAGGCTCTCCTCTAGAAAATTCTTCTTGACACCCTGCGCTCGATCGCAACACAATGCATGTGACATGAGTCGCTCCGCTGCATCGCCCGTCCACCTCACGACCGTTAGGGTCGTCAGCAACTCGACCGTTATGGTCGTCAACACCATGTGTTGTTGTCCGCATTCCATTCGCGGGCCCGGAGAACCTGCAGCTTGACCATGAACGTCAGCTGACTAAGCCATTCCAAGACCCGCACCGGCATCGCCGAGCGGGTCTTTTTTAGTTTCCGTCGGTGGTGCCCCAAGGGCCCTAAGGAGCCACCGATGACCTTCAACCGATCCATCGCCATTTATTACGAGCACCGCGAGTGGTTCCGCCCGCTATTCAGGGCCTTGGAATCCCGCGGCGTCGATATTCAACCGATCCGGGCCGACGAGCAAATCCTGGATCCGACCGCTGCACTCCCGCACTACGACTTACTCTTGAACCGCATGAGCCCATCGGCCTGGGAGCGGGGCCGTGGCGGCGCGGTATTCCACACCTTGAACTACCTGGCCGCCTTCGAGTCGGCTGGAGTGCCGGTGTGGAATGGCAGCCAAGCCTATCGACTCGACATCAGCAAGGCACTCCAGCTCTCGCTGCTCGAACGTCTCGGCCTGCCAGTGCCGAGAACCCGTGTCGTCTACAGCCCTGACCAACTGAGGGTGGCGGCAGCGGAGCTGGCGTTTCCACTCATCGTCAAACCCAACGTCGGCGGCAACGGCGCTGGGATCGTCCGCGTTGCCGACGCCAGCGCGCTTGAGGCAGAACTGGCCGCAGGCTCGATCACCGCCGGCCCTGATGGCGTCCTGCTGCTGCAGGAGTACCATGCGCCGCACGGTAACTCGATCGTCCGAGTCGAAACGTTGGAGGGCCGATTCCTCTACGCTATCCGCATGCACCTTGGCCAAGACACGTTCAGCATCTGCCCTGCCGATGTTTGCAGCCTGGTTTCTGGCGAGCAGCTACAGGGTGAGGCCCGCGGCGATCACGCCGGCAACGATGCGAAAGTGGAACCGTTTCAACCGTCCGCCAAGATCATCGCAGAAGTCGAACGGATTGCCCGCGGCGGCCACCTCGACGTTGGTGGCGTCGAGTACCTAGAGAGCGAACGCGACGGCAAGCGGTACTACTATGACGTCAACGCGTTGTCCAATTTCATCGCCGACGCCGAAAAAGTCATTGGCTTCGACCCGACCGCAAGGTTAGCCGACTCCTTGGTCGGCCAACTGATGGCCCAGGCGGCTTGAATCGCTACGAGATATCCCATCATCCAACGGGCTGATAGCCTTCCAAGCAGAAGCCCGCCATCATGAGCCCACTGCAATCGATCCAGCTGCGCGAGATTCGGCTGCCCCTGCGAGAGCCGTTCGTCGCGTCTCACGGTACCGTCACCGACCGACGGGTCGTACTGCTGGAATTACGCGATGGTGATGGCCACCAGACTTGGTCGGAATGTGTCGCCCTCGCTGACCCGAGTTACACCCCAGAAACCGCCGACACCTGCTGGCTTGCTATCCGCGAATGGCTCGCACCGCGGCTACTCGGCAGGCGTTTCGAATCGCCGCGCGAGGTGCATGCCGCGCTGACCAAGGGGGTTCGTGGACATGCGATGGCACGAGCGGCGCTCGAGATGGGTTGCTGGGGACTCGAGGCCATCCGCCGTGGCCTCAGTTTGGCTGCCCTACTCGGAGGCTCGAGAGCAGAGGTGGCCACCGGTGTTGCGCTCGGGATGTACCCTGACCTCGGCGCCCTGGCCGCGAAGGTTGCTGATGCCGTGGCAGAGGGCTACTCCCGAATCAAGCTCAAGATTCAACCCGGTGCGGATGTCGAACCCTTGCGGGTCGCCTGTCGAATAGCCGGTAGCCGGGTGGCTGTGATCGCGGACGCCAATAGCGCCTACACCCTCTCCGACATCGCAGCCCTACAACAACTCGATGACCTCGGTCTGCAGATGATCGAGCAACCTCTGGCCTGGGATGATCTGGTACGTCATAGCGAACTCCAGCGACAGTTGAAGACACCCGTCTGCCTCGACGAGTCGATCGACAGCCTGGCCCGGGCCGAGGACATGCTGAACCTGAAGAGCGGTCGTATCATCAATCTCAAGCCGGGTCGGGTGGGCGGCTTCACTGAGGCCTTGGCAATTCACACGCTGTGCCGCAGCCGGGGCGTTCCGCTGTGGTGCGGCGGTATGCTCGAGACCGGTATCGGCCGCGCCTACAACATCGCGTTGGCCTCACTCCCCGGCTTCACATTACCGGGTGACCTCAGCCCATCGGCGCGCTACTGGCAGCAAGACATCGTTGAACCAGAGTGGACGATGAACCCAGAGGGCCTGGTTGCAGTCCCCACGACACCAGGCCTCGGCGTCGACGTCAACCATGACCGCATCGAAGACCTGACGGTGCGACAGAAGCTACTGACTGCTGATTGCGGCTAGCCGCCGGTCGCGATCACCCAGCAGCCATCATGGCCCAGCTGGGTCAGCTTGCGGCACAAGGCTTGTGCCTGAGACGCCGAGGTGTACTCCCCCAACTGCACCCGATGCCAGACACCCCGTTCGCCGAGGTCGGCCCTAACCACCCGCGCCGCGAGGCTGGCGAGTTGCTCCGGATGCGCTGCGCGTAGCGCATCCAACACATCTACCGCAGCCTGGCGCTCACGTCGTGAGGCCACTTGCGCGCGGTGGATCTGGTCGCCTGCTGGTGGCTTCCTGGCGGCCACGGTAGGCTGCGGACTCGCTGGCGAAGGTGAGGGCGGGATTACCTTGGATGGCTTGCTCCCACCCTCTGCGGGCGGCTCCGCTGGGGTTGTCACTGGCTCGACGATCGCCGAAGCGGGAGGCTGCTCGGTGCTGGCAACGGTCTGAGCCTGGGTTGGTCCACGTTGTTGGCTGGTCTCGATGCGGTCGACTAGATCACGGTAAATTGCAAGGGTGCTCTGGCAAAAATCGGAGCCTTCACGGCCTTTACATTGCGCATCGATCGTCGACTTCGCCATCTCAGCCTCGCGACGCGCTGTCTCGAGACGCCCTTGCTTCTGATGCAAACTAGCAAGGTTGACGAGGCCAACAGCAACCGAGACATGGTTGGCGCCAAAGGCCTTCTCTTCGATCTCCATCGCTCGCTCGTAGAGCACCTCCGCCTCGGTATACCGGCCTTGGTCGCTATACAACACGGCCAAGTTGTTGCCTCGCAGGGCCAAAGTCGGATGCTCGGGGCCAAGGTTCTCCTCGACCAGCTCCATCGCACGCTTGAAGTGGGTTTCAGCGTCTGCCAAGCGGTCCATCTGACGATAGGTCGCGGCGAGCTGGCTGTGGAGCTCGGAAAGTGCAACCGGATCTGCCTGTCGCTGTTCACGGATTTTGAGATTCCGCTGAACCAAGGGGATGGACTCAGCGAAGCGCCCCTGTCGAGAATAGAGGTTGGCTAGCTCAAGCAGCACCAAGCCGACCTCTGGATGCTCAGGTCCCAGTACCCGTTCACGGATCTCAAGAGCCCGTTGATAATAAGGTTCCGCTTCTTCCAGCCGTCCTTGGCCGGAGCTGAGCGCTCCAAGGTTGTTGGCGATGGTTGCAAGCTCAACTTCGGCCAGTCCCGTAGCTTCCGCAACAGACAGCGCACGACGATAGAGATCTTCGGCTTCTTGCAAGCGGTTACGTAGCTGGCTGACGAGACCAAGCTCCGCCAACATACGGGCAAGCCCGGGATCATCTGCCTCTTGGTGCTGCTGAATTTTCAGGGCTCGGCGATAGAGCGTGTCGGCATCACTGAGATCTCCCCGCCCAGCAGCCAGCGCCGCCAGCCCACGCAGACTAGGTATCAAGGACGCATCCAGCCCAGCGTCATGTGTCTCAGCGATCTCCAACGACCGCCTGTAGAGGGGCTCGGCATCGGCGGTTGCACCCAAAGCATGGTGTTGAACTGCCAACTCACCAAGTAGGTAGACAAGTGTCCAGGAATCTTCGCCGAGCTGTTTACCGACCTCTGCTGTCAGGCGCTCGTAGAGTGGAATCGCGTCGGCATGTTGACCTGCCTGCCCCAGCTGACGCGCTTCTCGCAGCAGGTCTTTGGCGTCCGTCTGCCCCCAGACCGTCCCGCTGAAACAGAGAGCGCACCACAGACCGATCAAGCCACGCATCTGGAAAGCCTAGCCTCGCATCTCTTCCTTCAGCCAACCCCGCGCCCGCTTCCAATCACGCTGCACTGTGCGTACTGAAATCGCCAAAGCTTCGGCGGATTCCTCTTCTGTCAGTCCGGCGAAGAAGCGGCATTCGACGATCCGCGCCATGCGCTCGTCGAGCTCGGCGAGGCGTTGCAAGGCTTGATCGAGGGCCAACAACCAGTCGGCTTGCGCTTCGATCGCAATCCTAGCCTCGTCGAGCGGAGTGTGAGCCTGACCGCCGCCGCGCTTGGCCGCCAACCGTTGACGAGCGTAGTCGACAATGATCTGACGCATGGCTCGAGCCGAGATTGCGAAAAAATGGGATCGATCTTCCCACGAGGCCTGCGATTGGTCGACCATCTTGAGGTAGACCTCGTGGACCAACCCAGTGGTATCGAGGGTTGCTCCGCGCTTTCCTCGACGCAACTGCCGCCTTGCGATGCGATGCAGGTCGTCGTAGACCATCGGCATCAGCTCGTCGAAGGCACCCTCTTCACCACGGCCGTGGGCGCGCAGCAGGTGTGTGATGTCGTTCTTGGGTTGCAACACGGGGCGCTCGGTACTCAGAGTGTCTTTTGATCTTACCACTGCAAGATCTTCATCAGAGCAAGCTGAGCTGCCCACTTTCTCCCGGCCATTTGGGCATCTCGCCGACCTCGGCGACGGTCTCCAGCTGCGCGTGAAAGTCACGCGCAAAAGACGGAGCGTAGGTGTTGTCTGGGCAATGGATGAACAGGTAAGGAGCGCGCCCATCACCCAACCACCGACTAAGAATTTCACACCATGCTTCGATCCAAGGCCGATTGACCGACATTTCGGGGTGGCCGATCAAGCGCACTATCGGGTGGGGCCCCAGAGCCACTGGTTCCACCGGTAGATTCGGCTTACGGTGTCTAGCCGCCAGCACCCCGGGATGCTGGTCATCGCCACTGCGCAACGGTCGCGTATCCATGATGACACGCTCGCACCCTCGCCGCTCGAGCAAACTTTCGACGCACCGTGCGTCGTCGGGCGTGGCATAAAACGCCGGATGTCGGAGTTCGACCGCATAACGGAATCGGTCCGGCAAACGACTGAGAAAGTGATCGAGAATGCGAAGGTGCTCTGGGCCAAATATCGGTGGCAGCTGGATCATAAAAGGTCCGAGCAGGTCGCGGAGAGGCTCCATCCGGTCTAAGAACTCTTCGGTCTCCGGCTCGGCATACCGCAGAAGCTTGCGATGGGTTATCGTCTGCGGAAACTTGAAACAGAATCTGAACTCGTCGGACGTGGCGTCCTTCCATCGCGCCACCGTCTCAGCTGTCGGCAGGCTGTAGAAGGTTGTGTTGCCTTCAACCGTGTTGAACACGCTCGCGTACTCCCGCAGGTACTTCGCCGGACGGGTTCCACAGGGATAGAGGTTGCCAACCCACTCCTTGAAGCCCCAGGCCGGGCAGCCAAGGTAATAGCCTTGCATCGTCATGACTGTAGCCTAGCAAGGTTCCAGCTAGATTCGGCTTCAAGCTCGTTCGGTGCGTTTCGTGCGGAACTGAAAGCCGGTGCAACTGCCCCGCAGCCAAGTTGTACGGTCGCGATTGCCTCAGCGTTGGTACGGCTTTGGTAGAACCGGATCAGCTCGCCTCACGCATCGTCGCGCTGATCTCAGACTCACTGAGATCGCCCAGGTCGAGGTGTTCATGCAGCACAATCCCTTGCCCCTTCGCAGAGGAGTTTCCCAACTCGCGTAACTGGTCCAATACCGGCAAGAAGCGATAGCCGGTCGAGGTCAACGCATATTCGATTGGCGGAGGGAAGACATCGAGCTCTTGCCGTTCCACCAACCCGTCCTTCTCGAGCTCCCGCAGTTGCTTGGTGAGCATCCTACGGGTCGCCAAAGGGATGCGCCGTCCGATCTCCTCGAGGCCCAGGCAGCCGTTCCTCAAGTGATTCAGAATCAATGGCTTCCACTTGCCACTGATCTGATCGACAGCAACCTCGATCGGACAATAGTAAATCTTGTTCGTTGGTTCAGCCATCTCTTCTCTTTGGGTCGGTCATACCGTAACCTAGCGACGTGTCACGCTCCTGCCCTGGCGACACGTTCCGGCTAGGCTGACCTGCATCAGATCAAAGCTGGGTTGCCTTTCCCATTACGGAAAAACCAGGTGAACCCTATCAAACTGGACTCGAACTCACCCGCGATCCCGAGGGCTGCGCCAGACTACTGAATTAGGAGACCCGATGACTGATCCCTGCGATATCGCCGCCTCTCGGACGTCGACGCCATGTCGTTCTTGATCAGCGATCGATTCCTGATCCCGGTGTCCGAGGGTTACGCCGTCGATCGAGGCTGGACCGCGGCAACTGACTTCAAGCCCGTTGCGGTCACTTGGCATTGGAGCGCTACGCGGACGCTGGATGAGTGCAGTCGGCTGCTCGGCGGCCCCGAGCCGCTAAGAAAAGGCATCGCGTCCGCTCACTTTGGCATCGGACGGTCGTACCGCGAAGGCATCGATCGCTACGTATCCGTCGACGATCGCAGCTGGCACGCTGGCAAGAACCAAACCGTGCGATGGGATGGAGGCCCATGTCTCGAGGTTTCGGACAAGGGCCACCGCACCTCGATCGGTATCGAGACAATCCATCTCGGATATGCACGCCCCGGAATACAGGCTGAGTCCGACTGGGCAAGAGCCGACAGCCCCAACGGGCGGTGGCAACTGAGAATCCAACCCTGGACCGAAGAACAGATTCAGATGATGATCGAACTCGGCCGTGAGATAGTGGCTCACTGGCCCCATATTGGACCCAACGCCCACCACGGACACCACGATCTGTGCCCCGACTACAAGGTGGATCCGGTCGGTTTTCCCTTCGCCCGCGTACTGCGAGGCATCTACAACGACCCTGAGATCCCGGACGTCTGGACGCCTTATTGGACGGCGCGGCAACGGCGGACAGCTCTCAACGGGCTCGGCTTCGGACTTGGCCCTGGTGGCCTCTGGGACAAATCCTGTGACCTCGCTCTCCGCAGCTTCCAGGCTGCCGAAGGGCTAGTCGTCAACGGTCGCTGGTCCACCTTCGTGAGTCGGAGAGTGCACCAGCTCTTGAACTAGGCGAGGTTGATCGGAAAGCTGATCACCTTTCGCAGCTCGGTAGCTCCTGTCAGCAGCATCAAGAGCCGATCGACACCTAGCGCGACACCGGCACAGTCTGGAAGACCAGCATCAAGTGCTGCCAACAACCGCTCATCGATCGGGACATCCTCGAGCCCAAGTGCTTGGCGCTGCTCGAGGTCAGCTACGAAACGCTGCCGCTGTTCCCTGGCATCGGCCAACTCGTGAAAACCATTCGCTAGCTCGACACCCTCGACATAAACTTCAAAGCGCTCAGCGACTTCGTAGACACAGCCCTCGCACGGACCCTCCACGGACCGTAGCCGCGCCAATGCTGCTTGCGAAGCCGGGAAATCATGAAGGAAGGTCGGGCGGCCACGGCCGAGATCCGGTTCGAGGACGTGGCTCATCAACAGATGCAGCCAACCGTCGCGATCTTCGGGTCCTTGCCCGGCAAGACTCACGCCTGCCTGCGAGGCCGCGGTCTGAAGCTGCGCGATCGAGGCCCTATGAGGATCGAGCCCCAAGCGGCGCTCGAAAGTTTGGCGGTACGTCACTCGTTCGGCAGCCGGCGTGCCGAGGACAGCTGCCAAGAGCTCATCCATTTCGTCCATCAATCGATGATGATCGAAGCCCGGCCGATACCACTCCAACATCGTGAATTCTGGATTGTGCGCCGGGCCGTCTTCACCGTCGCGAAAAGCCTTACAGATCTGATAAATCGGCCCGCTGCCAGCAGCCAGCAGACGCTTCATGGCAAATTCTGGCGAGGTCTGCAGGTAAAAACGCTGCCATCCATCCGGCGCCTGGAGGCAACTACTCAGGCTCCTTATGTGGACATCGGTGACCGACGCAGACGCTAACAACGGCGTCTCGACCTCGAGCACCTCTCGGGCAGCAAAAAAACTGCGGATCTCAGCCAGTAGTGACGCCCGCTGGCGCAGCAGCCAACGGCTTGCCGAAGGCTGCCAAAGACGATCGAGATTACTCTTTGGCCCGCGATGCATACTCGCCGGTGCGGGTGTCGATCTTGAGCACCTCTCCCTCTTGGATAAAAAGAGGAACACGGATCACAGTACCGGTCTCGAGAGTTGCCGGCTTGTTGCCCCCCGAAGAGGTGTCACCCTTGAGACCCGGGTCCGTCTGCGCGACTTTCAACGTCACAAACATTGGGACGACGACCGAAATTGGGCGTCCGTTCCACAATGTAACATCGCACATGTCCTCTTCTTTGATCCACTTGACAGCATCCCCCATCGCAGCCTCATTGGCTTCGTGCTGCTCATAGGTGTCCGTCACCATGAAGTGCCACTTCTCACCATCGGTGTAGAGGTATTGCATCGGCGCCTCGTGGACATCGGCAGCCTCGATCGACTCCCCTGACTTGAAGGTCTTCTCCATCACCCGACCGTTGAGCAAGTTTCGCAGCTTGACACGACTGAAGGCTTGCCCCTTGCCAGGTTTGACGAATTGGTTCTCGATGATGGAGCACGGGTCATTATCGAGAATCACCTTGAGTCCGGACTTGAACTGGCTGGTGGTATAAGTTGCCATAGGTTCCTCACAGAGCAGACTTCGAGATTCCTCGGGCGCGTCGCTTGATCACGCTTCACCGAAGGGGTAACTTCGCCGGATGATAACCCGAACCCCATCTTCGCGGCCAACCTTGCCAGCGAGTCTTCGAGACTCCGAAGTCTCAACAACGCACAACAGCGCGCCCTTGTGGCAACAGAGCCTGGCACAAGCCGTAAAAACCTTGGGCGAACTCCATGATGAGCTGGGGCTCGAGACTCAGCACATCCACTTGGCAGAATCAGCCCATCGGGACTTTCCCCTGCGCGTGCCGCGAAGCTTTGTCCGACGGATGCGCCACAACGACCCACAAGATCCACTGCTGCTCCAGGTTTTACCCACAGCCGAGGAACTCCACGCGACGCCAGGATACTCGGTCGACCCACTACGGGAGAGCGACTCGGTTGTTACCCCCGGATTGCTACACAAATACCGTGGACGAGCGTTGTTGATGGTGACCGGAGCCTGCGCAATTCACTGTCGTTATTGTTTCCGGCGCCACTTCCCGTATGCCGACCACCATCCGTCCGGTGACGGGTGGGATCAAGCCCTGCAATACATCGCGGGAGACGCAACGTTGTCCGAGGTCATCCTGAGTGGTGGTGATCCGCTGTCAGCGTCTGACCACAAACTAGCCCGATTGGCGTCTTCTCTCGCCTCGATTCCCCATCTGCGCCGCCTTCGAGTCCATACCCGGTTGCCCGTTGTACTGCCTGAGCGGGTCGACAGCAGCCTTCTGGGATGGTTGACTGGCTCGCGACTCAAGCCTGTCATGGTGATTCACTCCAATCACCCTCGAGAAATCGACGATGCTGTCCGGGATGCAATCAGCCGGCTACGAGGCGCGGGCATTCCGGTACTCAACCAAACAGTCCTTCTCGCTGGGATCAACGATGACGTGTCAACCCTCAGGGCGCTGAGCGAGGTCTTGTTCGAGGCTGGAGTCCAACCGTACTACCTTCACCTGATGGATCGAGTTGATGGCGCGGCACACTTCGAAGTTGACGAAACGTCGGCACGCCGCTTGATCTGGCAGCTGATGCAGGAACTGCCGGGATATCTCGTTCCAAAATTGGTCCGCGAGGTCGCTGGTGCTCCGGCGAAGCTATCGATTGCTCCACTAACGACGCCCTGACTGTCGACGGGTGCTGCTGCTGGTGTGCTGCAAGGTGCTGCTGGTGCTTCGGATGCTGCTGCTGGTGCTGCTGGGTGCCGCTAAGAACCAGCAGCTGCCTCTACTCCGCTCTCTATTCGGCCAAATCGGTCAAAATGCGACCCCAGTTGGGTGAATCGATCGACAGTGCCTGAAAAAAGTGCCCGGGAGAAGACCTTTCGACGATCTAAACTGCCACCCAAACGCCGGGAGAAGACCTCTCGAACGTTGCGACTCGCGTCCAACCGTGGGAGAACAGGTGTCGCTCGTCACGGCAAGGGGTCCGCGAACGGGAGAAGACCTGTCGGACATTGGAACACGTCTTCTTCCGGGCTCGGAGCGGGAGTCAGAAGACGGTAGAGACTTCCTCCCACCGGTGGAGCGCCAGTTTGATCCCCGCCATGCCATCCCTTTGACAACAAGACGCTAGGGTCAAGATGGACAAGACGCTCCGCGCCGGCTTGGGCACGAGTCCAAGAGCTTAATCAAAGCCGGGAAGCTGGACGCTGAAAACTACGAAGCCGACGTTGTCATCTGTCGCGCTTTAGCGGTGTACGGTGACTTCGGATGGTCGTCGAGGATCCGTTGATAGGCCTCGAGGGCAGCATCTTTTTGGTCAAGGACGTCCAGCGTCCGCGCTAGCTCGAAGAGGATGACATCCTCCGGCAATTTTTTCACCGCACTGTTCAGCTGTTGCTGCAATTCATCAGCAAGTTCTTGAGCGCGGCCGCTGTCGCGCTCGAGCTGAATCAGGTTCAGCCGAACAGACAGCGCCAGAATATGATCCGAGTTCTGATCGAGGAATGCTGTCCAGATTGCACGAGCACCTTCCTTGTCCCCTTCTTCGATCGCGATATCAGCCAAGTAGAGGCTCGCAACGTCACCAGCAATATTCGCTCCGACCTTGCCACGCAAGTCTTCGAACGCACCTTTGGCCTTGGCTCGGCGCGCGTCCTCGTCCCCGAACGTCAGCTCGGCGTCTTCAGGCGCCTCGGCATCCGCATCAACAACCGGCGCCGCGATGATTTTCATCGCCTCGGCCAAGTCGTTGTTAGCCTGCTCCTTCCGGCTATCGAGGAAAGCAAAAAGCCCGGTGAGGGCTAGAACTAGCACCAAGATTCCGACAACCGTGCCAGCGATGATTTTGGGACGCTCCGCTATGGTGTCAAACACCTGCAGCAAATAGCCCCGGAATTCGTCCTCTCGGATATCCTGTTTGATCTCTTTACGCGTGAGTCGCTCGCTCATTACCTCTGATCTCCAAAAAGACGTCGAGCAGACAGGGTCGAAATACGCCCTTGCAGCAAGACCTTCGATGTCTCGATGATTGGTGCGACTGGGAGGATTCGAACCCCCGACCTAGAGTTTAGGAAACTCCCGCTCTATCCTACTGAGCTACAGCCGCGGGACGGCCGATTATACGTGGAGAGGCTGCAAGATGCTAATGACCCACACGGTCTAGTCGCAAACCAACACGGTCTAGTCGCACCAACTCAGTCTTAGTAACGAACCAAGGTCTCTACGTCGTAACCGGATAGCTTGCCGCGACCATCGAGAAAGGTCAATTCGACGACGAAACCGAACGCTGCAACCTCGGCACCACACGACTCCACCAATTTTGCCGTTGCGGCCGCGGTCCCACCAGTAGCGATGACGTCATCAACAATCAACACTCGCTCGCCCACGGAAACAGCATCGCGGTGCATTTCGAGCTCATCGGTTCCGTACTCCAGCTGATAAGACTGGGAGACGGTTTCCGCTGGCAACTTGCCAGGTTTGCGGACCGGTACAAAACCCGCTGAAAATTGGTACGCGAGCTGGGGGCCAAAAAGAAAACCACGAGACTCGATGCCAACAACCTTGTCGATAACCCGATCGCGCAGCAAACGACCGAAGCTATCCACCGTCGCCCGCAGCCCTTGAGGCTCCTTCAGCAGCGTTGTGATGTCGTAGAAGTTGATGCCCGGTTTGGGATAGTCCGGGACCTCGCGGATGTATCGCTTCAGGTCTTCCATGAGTCCATCTCCGTGAAAATGTGGGAGCAAAGTTTGACTACCATCGCACTTCGAACGCTCGATGTCCTAGGTCCCTGACCAGCCAGTCGGGGTCTAGCGGTTCTTCTGTAATGCTGTCGACACTGGCAAATCGCGGCCCTTCCTGCAGCTGCTTTCGAAACTCTTCCAAGACCAACGCATCACCGGCTACTTGGATTTCGACGGTGCCGTCAGGCAGGTTCTTTACCCAGCCTGTCAACTCGAGCTGTCGAGCAATCTCCTGGGTGAAGTGGCGATAGGAGACACCTTGCACTCGACCGGTGACGATACAGCGCCTACCTAGGACACGTGATTCCATTCGAAATTCTCCTCGACTCCTGCCCGTCACCCTACTCTTCGCTGGCATTCCAGCCATGGCGACCGATCAACGGAACGAAGCATACCGCCTCCCCTGAGAGCTTGTGGAGGCCCTCTGAAGTCTTTTCGTAGAGCACCAATTGCTGGTTGGCGCGACTGCCTTCGGGCACCAGAAGCTTGCCACCGATTTTGAGTTGATCGAGCAACGGTTTGGGAACGCTTGGTGCTGCAGCAGTGACCAGAATTCGGTCAAATGGGCCGACGTCGCTCCAGCCAACCGTACCATCGAAGATCTGAATCTTGACGTTGTCGAGGTGAAACTGACGCAGCCGCTCGATCGCTCGCCGAGCTAGCTCTCCAACGCGTTCCAAAGAATAGACCCGAGCCGCCAACCGAGCCAAGATCAACGTCTGATAACCAGACCCCGTACCGATCTCCAGCACCGAATGATGGCTCTGCACGTCGAGCATCTCGCTCATTCGGGCCACGATGTAAGGTTGGGAGATGGTTTGCCCACCCTCGATAGGCAGCGCAAAATCTTCATACGCCTGCGCTGCTAAATGCGGGCGCACGAACAAATGCCGAGGAGCTTCCTCCATGGCTTCGAGAACACGGGGGTCGCTGACTCCACGACGCTGAATTTGCTCGCGCACCATCTGGCGGCGCCGGTATTTGAACTGATCCATTTCGGTATGCAGCGCCGTCGATAGTCACGTCAGGCCGAGGGCTCAGCCGATTGGGACGCGTCATGCGACACGTTGAGTCGATCAAACTGCAGACGAAGTTTGTCAGACCTTTCGAGACCTGCGTAGTCGGTGAGGTCGAGGTGCAACGGCGTCACCGTCACAAAGCCGGAAGTCAGAGCCTGATAGTCAGTCCCAGATTCCTCTTCCCATTCCGGCGTTCCAGCAATCCAATAGTACTTGCGGCCCTTGGGATCAAGCTTCTCCACGACGGTTTGGCGGTAGGTTCGCTTGCCAAGACGAGTCCACTCGATACCGTTCGGGCGCGCTGCCGGGAAGTTGACGTTGAGCAACAAGTCTTTAGGCAATCCGCCCTGGATCAACACCCGGACCATGTCGTGGGCGAGCTCGGCAGATGCCGAAAACGAGGCTCCCTCGCCAATCTCCTGACTGAATGCGATACCCGGGAAATGGTGCATACTCGCTTCGAAGGCGGCACTCACGGTCCCAGAATAAGTTACATCCCCGCCTAGATTGAGCCCATAGTTGATACCCGAGACCACTAGATCCGGCGGACACTCCTTCAACAATCCTTGGACGGCAAGATTGACACAATCAGTCGGCGTGCCATCAACAGCGTACCAATGTTCTCTGACACGCTTCATCCGTAGTGGGTGGTTGAGCGTCAACGAGTGACTACTGGCACTTTGCTCGCGGTCCGGTGCCACCACGACAACGTCAGCGATGGGCTCGAGAGCGGCCGCAAGCAGTTTCAAACCTTCAGCGAAGATGCCGTCATCATTGGTGACCAGAATTCTCATCGAGTCTTCGCGGCTCCGACACCAGCTCGGCGCTGAGTGTGTTTCCGGGCCTGCCGAGTCATACGCTCTCAGCCTCTAAGTACTTGCCGACAATAGCTTTGAGCCGCTGCCTGGTCGCTTTTGGAACCGCCGCTGGATCGGTGATGAGGGCGGTGGCGAGTGCTTGCTGACAACCGCACGCGCTATTGTCGATATCGGCCAGCTTGGCGACAGCGCGTCGAATCACATCTTGTCCCATCGCCGCATTGTTGCGCAGCACTTCGAGAACGGCATCGACGCTGACGTCTTCTTCGTGCCAACAATCGTAGTCTGTCACCATCGCTAGGGTGGCGTAACAGATCTCGGCCTCACGAGCTAACTTGGCCTCTTGCAGATTGGTCATCCCGATAACATCGATCCCCCAACTGCGGTAGATGTTCGACTCGCCACGGGTCGAAAACTGCGGACCTTCCATGCACAGATAGGTACCACCACGGTGCACGGTTGCCCCCGATGCGTCGGCAGAATCACCAAGTACCACCCTGAGCTCTCCGCACACTGGATCAGCCATCGAGACGTGGGCTACCAGGCCGTCACCAAAGAACGTGTCGCGCCGATGGCGAGTGCGGTCGTAGAACTGATCAGGCACCACGATATGTAACGGCTCGTATTCGATCTTCATGGAACCGACCGCGCTGACTGACAAGATTCTCTCGACACCCAAGAGCTTAAAGCCATAAATGTTGGCTCGAAAGTTGAGATCCGAAGGCGAGATCCGGTGACCGCGGCCATGGCGCGCCAAGAACGCCACCTTCTGTCCGCTGAGCTCGCCGAGAACATAAGGGTCTGAAGGGGTACCAAAGGGGGTCTCGATAGTTCGCTCCTCGTGAACCTCGAGCCCATCCATTCCATACAGACCACTGCCACCGATCACCCCAATGCGATAGTCACCCATGGTGCCTCCGTTCCAACGCTGAAGAGTCGTAGTTACGTAACTAAACTTTGCCGATCGAACCGCGGATCCGCAGAGCGGTGTCCAGGGCCCGGCGCCCGTCGGCTCCGGTGACCAACTTGGCGTCACGCCCTTGGCATGCGGCGATGAACGCCTCGAGCTCAGCGCGCAGTGGTTCGCAACGATGCACAGTAATCTCTTCCGGCATGATCAACCGGTGTTCACCTTGAGTGCGCAGGCCGAAACCCTTGATCTCCTGCTTCCGATAGTCCACCGAGAAGTAACGCGTCCCGAGGTAGACCCTCAACTTACGGACACCTTCAGCGGAGACTCGAGAGGCGTTGACATTGGCCACTACGCCGGACTCGAGCTCCAGGCGTACACTGGCGATGTCGATCCGTTGCGTCAACACATCGATGCCGGTCGCTCGAATCTCTTTGATTGGACTCGGATCCAATGCATGCAACAGTTGCAGGTCATGGATCATCAGGTCCAGAATCACGTCGACATCGAGACTCCGTGGCGTAAACGGCGACAGCCGTTGAACTTCCAGGTATCTTGGAGTCTCTTGAACCGCGAGCAATGCTTGCACCGCCGGATTGAAGAATTCCACATGCCCAACAGCCAACACCCGCTCACTCGGGCTGCTTTCGCCAGCAGGTTTTGCACGTGCAGCAGCTAGTAGCTTGTCGGCTTCCTCGAGCGTCGAGGCTATCGGCTTCTCGATCAGCAGATGAACTCCGGCAGCCAATAACTCGCAACCGATTTGGGCATGGGCGTAGGTCGGCACAGCCAGAACTGCGGCATCCACCTGATCCGCCAGCTCTTCGAGACTCTGAAAGCTCTTGGTGCGGTGCTCTGCGGCCAGCCGTGCCGCGAGCTCAGGACGCTGATCGTAAATGCCGACCAGATCAGCTTCCGGCAAGGCAGCCAAAATCCGCACGTGGTTCTTGCCCATCGCACCGGTACCGACAACTCCAACTCGCAGACGAGGCGTTCTGGATTGGCTTTGACCCGACGGAGTCGAGGAGCTGCTCTCGGATGACTGCTGACGCTCTGAAATGGGCCTACCCTCCCCGCTGACCTGTTCGTCGTGGCATCTCTTTGATGACACCGCGTTGCGACGACTCGACGAAATCGATCATGTAGGCCACGTCTTCACTATCCGCAAACTCCGCCCGTAGCCGCTCCAGAGCTTGAGCCGTATTCAACTTCGACCGGACCAAAATGCGGTAGGCAGCCGCCAAGGGCTCGATCTGCTCGGTCGTCAGACCCTTGCGCTCAAGTCCGATGCGGTTCAAGCCATAACAGGCCGGCTTCACTCCAACCGTCTTGACGTAGGGCAACGCATCACGGGTAATGACCGAGTAACCGCCAATGTAAGCGTGGCGTCCGAGCCGGCAAAATTGATGCACTGAGCTGAAGGCTCCCACCACTGCGTCATCAGCAACTTCCACATGCCCGGCCAAGGTGCCATTGTTGGAGAAGATCGTCCGATCTCCCACCACGCAGTCGTGAGCGATATGAGTGAACACCATGAAGAGATTGTCGCTGCCGATATGCGTTGCGCCGCCCCCTTTGCCAGTGCCTCGATGCACAGTGCAGTGCTCGCGAAAGTGGTTACGATCCCCAACATAGAGCCAGGTCTCTTCGCCACCAAATTTGAGATCCTGCGGATCGAAGCCAACTGAGGCGTACGGAAAGATCCGGTTCTGTTCTCCGATACGGGACGGCCCTTGGACCTGGGCACCGGCATCGATCTGAGTGCCAGCGCCGATCTCGACCCGCGGACCGATCACTGCGTAGGGGCCCACCACGACATCCTCTGCCAGGTGAGCGGTCGGATCAACTATCGCGGTTGGATGTATGTTCGTCGTCATGAAGAAGCGATCAATCTCGAGGTCGCGCCGTCGTTCCCAGGGTCATGAATTTTGTTCGAGTTTGCTACCAGGCAGCGTTCAGTCTTCGTCGGCCACGGCTTCAGCCTCGGCAAGCCGTCTCTCCAGCGTTCGCACTCGACTAGCTAAGCTCCCGAGACGTTCGAGCCTCGCAACTTGTCGACGCCAGCGCCTCAAATCACCCGCTGGAATACCTGCTATCTGCAGCCCTTCTTCTGACACCGACTGCAGAACCGCAGACTTACCAGCCGCCTGCACACCGCGCCCAACTTTGACGTGATCGGCAACTCCTGACTGTCCGCCGAGAACGACATAGTCTCCCAATTGAGCACTACCTGCAACGCCGACTTGTCCACAGAGCAGACAGCTGCGTCCGATTTGTACATTGTGTCCCACCTGAACCAAATTGTCGATCTTGGAGCCAGCGCCGACGCGCGTCTCTTCGAGCAAAGCCCGATCGACAGCACTCAACGCGCCAATCTCGACATCCTCCTCGACCACGGTCTGTCCAACTTGAGGAATCTTGACATGAACACCCTGGCGCAGGGCATAACCGAAGCCGTCGGCCCCTAGAACAACTCCCGCATGCAAGATGGCTCGTTCACCCACCTCGGTCCGGTCGTAGAGCACAACATGGGGATGAACCACAGCACCGGCACCAAAACGACAATCGTTACCCGCGACAACGTGGGCGTTGATCACTACTTCGGCACCAACTACACAACGATCCCCAAGGACTACGTACGGGCCGATGTGTGCACTCGCATCGATTTCACATCCCTGGCCTACGACCGCGGTCGCATGCACACCAGACGGCGGCTTTTCGACCGGATGAAACAGCCCGATGATCTGCGCCAGAGCCCAGCTCGGCTGTTCTGTCAAGAGCAACGGGCGGCTTGGTGCCTCTCCGGCTTCCGCCATCTTCACTGGCACCAATAACGCACCGGCACCGCTGGCTTCGGCTTGATCCCGAAAGCCGCTGCGTGTGACAAACGACAAATCCTCGGCGCCGGCTCGTTCGAGGGTCCGAACTCCGGTCACCGTGAAGTCGCCATCACCGACAACTTCGCCACCAATGGCGCTTGCCAGCTGCCGGAGCTGAAAGCCGTTCCTCACGATCTCTTTTAAACCAGGGGTTGTGTTGGCACGAACTAGCTATCGCTAGGAACTCAACGGGTACGTCTCGCTACAGCCAGAAACTCAAAGGTAACGCCACTCAGCTCCCGGCGGTGGCTGCTGAATCGAGTCGGTTGATCACTTCCTGAGTGATATCGACCCTCTCGTTCGCCATGACCACCACACCAGGAACGTTGTTGATGATTAGATCGTAGCCGCCCTCAGTGCGAATCGCCTCGAAGATGGGTTGCAACTGCTTTTCGATTTCGCGCAGTCCCTCGGCCTGCAGTTTCTGCCCCTCACGTTGCTTATCATCCTGGAACCGGCGGATCGCAATAGTTGCGTCCTCGTAGTCTTTTTGCAGCTGAGTCAGCTTCTCCTCCGAGAGCGAATTAGCACCATCACTGATTCTCTGGCGGATATCCCGGGCCGCGGCGGCTTTGCCTTCGCCTTCCGCCTTGACGTCCTCTTGAAATTTCGCAAGCTGACCCTGCAGCTCCTTGCCAGCCGCCGACAAGGCGACAACACGCTCGAGGTCGACAACAACAATCTTGATCGGCTTCTCCTGGGCACTAGCGGTGGGGGCCACCTGGAAAGCGCTGACTAGAACCAAAGCACCGGCTATCAAGAGACCAGCGCGAACGCCTACAGAGTTCGGCATGATTGACTTTCTCCTACGTATTGGTTTGTGCGAGGCAAGGCCTCACGAAGCTAGAACGAAGTACTCAAGCTGAAATCGAACGAGTCGAATTGATCATCCTCCAGCTCGTCGAGGTTCCTGGCGTAAATGAAACGCAGCGGAGCTGGAAAAAGCGGAACCTGAATCCGAAGCTCGGCGCCAGCGCTAAAACGCATCAGATCGATGCTCGGTGATTGGTCTTCATCGAACACCCCGCCGCCATCGCCGTAGAACACCAGCCGGAACGGGCCGCCCAAGATCACATGATACTCCAGCGCGAGACGGGCCATCTGGGTTCCGCCAAGCGGGAACCCGAATTGATCACGGCGAATCGTGCCATCCTCTTCACGCACGACGATCGATCGGCGCCGAAATCCGCGCACCGAATTGTCGCCTCCCAGGAAGAAGCGCTGCTGTGGAAACAGACCGCTAGCGTCTAGACCATTTGCATCGGAATCCCCGATCGATGTGATGTAGCCAAGATCGACCCTGGCGCCGAGGGACGACTTCCAGTTACGGCGAGTTACAGGCTTGAAGTAAGTCAGATCGAACAATGGCCGCACAAAACCAGTGTCACCTCCGAGGAACTCCCCTGCAACTTCCACGTTGGCCGACATGCGCAAGCCTCTGGTCGGCTCGAACCGGCTATCCAGGGTGTTCCGAATCCAGAACGGACGGATCGACGAGCTCTTGAATGACAGCTCCTGAGTCAGGTCGGTGCCGTCAGGGCCAGCACCGATCAACCGCCGGAAGTCTTCAATGTCCGAAAAACTGTAGGTGATGCTGGTGCTATTGAAGCCGCGAAAGGAACGGCCGTAGGTCAAGGACAGACCGGAATTCGATTGGCGGAAATCCGTCCCGACCAGGACCTGACTATCCAGGGTCGAGTTGAAGAGCCGAAATCCTACCGACTGCGGCTTGTCGAGGAACCAGGGGATACGGTACTCGAGATCATAAAGGTCCCTTTGGCGACCACTTTGGACTGAGACACCAACTGTCTCACCGCGACCAAGGAAATTGGTTGTTCGCATAGCGAACTGGGCAAAAAAACCATCAAACTCGCTCCAGCCGCCGCCGAACTGCAGTTCGGTGCGTTCAGCCTCTTCACCTTGCACAACCAGGTCAACGGTCTTATCTTCGCCATCAAAGTCGAACTTGACCGGCTCTTCTTCGTTGAGGGCAAAGTAGTTGAGTTGCCGAATCTTGAGCAGGCTATTCTGGACCGCCGTCATGTTCATGACAGTGCCCTCTTGCAGCAGCAGCTCGCGGCGCAGGACCTTGTCTCGAGTCTTGCGATTCCCCTCGAACTCGATCCGCCCGACGCGGAATTGGTCAGCCTCGTCGACGCGCACAATGATGTCGGCGACGTTGCCTTCTTTCTCCACGACCTCGGTCTCGACCTTGGAAAAGATGTAGCCGACGGACGAATAGAGGTTACCGATCGACTCGACGGCGTCGTCCACAACCTTGGAGCGCAGCCAACCGCCGCGTGGATCCTCGAACTGTCGCAGGAGGAGTTGATCCGAGAAGACTTCGTTGCCTTCGATCGAAATCTCACCGAAACGCCAGCGCTCCCCTTCCTCGATCGGGATCGTGACCGCCAGTCGCCGTTTCTGCTGCTCGATGGTCGCCGCGTTGGGATTCTTGGCTTTAACGGCGATCTCGGGACGAGCAATCAGGACATCTTTGTAGCCTGCCTTGCGATAGACATCTCGAACCTTGTCCAAATCCTCTTCGATCTTGGCCGGGTTGTAGATGTCCTTCTTGGTGAATCGCGATAGCAGGCCTGATTTTTTGGTCCCTTTCATCACCAAGCGAAGCCGCCAGTCGCCATAGATCGTGTTTCCGTCGAAATCGATGTCGCCGATCTTGACCTTGTCGCCTTCGTCGATAGTGAAAATTGCCCGGCGCTGCCCAGGCCCGGTCTCTTCGAGGAGGTAGCGGACTTCCGCAAAACGGTAGCCCTTCTCTTTGTAGAGTTCTTCGATCGCTCGCTTGAGACGCTTGAGCTCGCCGAGCTCAACTGGTTGGCTCTCGTAGGCCGAGATCCGCTCGCGATCTGCCTGCTCGAGAATATCGCTGCGGTTGACCCGCTTGATACCAACGTAGTCGATCGACACCAGTATGGGTCTCTCGACAATGCGTACGATCAACTTGACGCCACCTTCGACAGTCTCGACCGAAATCTCGATGTCGTCGATCAGCTTGCGTTCCCAGAGCTGAACCACACGTTCGTTGAGCGTTTCGAGGTCGAGTCGGCGCTCGTCCGCCTCCTTACGGCCCAGAAGATAATGCTCCATGGTGTCGGAGCTCAGGGTCTCGAGGCCTTCGAATTGAATCTCGCGGATAACTTGGCCGTCATAACGGCCAGCTTGAGCGTGAGCCTGGCCGGCGGCCCCGACAATCAGGGCCGCAGCAAGCAACAAGTTTCGGATCGCTCGAGCGATGAGCTGGTTCTGCACCACCTTAGGACTCCTTCTCGGGAAGTGGGCACACGTTTGCCGGCTGCCTTAGCCAACCGGCGATGGCAATGCTGGTATCCGAGCTGAAGCAAGGCGAATGCCAACTCTTCACCTGCGAGTCGCAGGACGTAGTAACCCGAAACTCTGTCAATCTAGGATTCCTCTGTCTGTCAGGGGGAAGGATCTAGGCGACGCCGACAACCTCCTCCGGGTCGGCGACGCAGAGACTACCGCTCAGCGGTGAGGCATTCAAGATCCCCGACCACGAGATCGAGCTCGCCGTCGACCACGGACACTTCAATGGCCTCGATTTGTTCACCATGTTGGGTGATGAGGAGCTCGGAAACCGAGTCCTGGATATGGCGCTGGATTGTCCGCCGTAACGGCCGAGCTCCTGTCGATGGATCGATTCCCGCCTTCTCGAGAAGCCACTCTTTGGCCTTCGCCGAAACTTTCACGGTCAAGTTGCGCTCGGCCAGTGTCGCGTTGACGTCGACCAACAGAATATCGACGATCGAGCGGAGATCCGTACTGCTGAGAGGGTTGAATACAATCACCTCGTCGACCCGGTTGATGAACTCCGGGCTGAAGGAGCGTCGCAACTCTGCCAGAATCTCCTCTTCAATTCGTTGAAAGCTCTGCTGTCCGTCGTGTTCACCAAAACCCATACGTCCTCCGCGCAGCACGAGCTTGGAACCGATGTTGGAAGTCATCAGGACGATGGAGTTGGTGAAATCGATCGAATTGCCATAGGCATCGGTCAGGCGGCCGTCATCGAGAATCTGCAACAGCAAGTTCGAAACGTCGGGGTGGGCCTTCTCAATCTCGTCGAACAACACGACTGAATAAGGCTGGCGCCTGATTCGTTCGGTGAGCTGGCCGCCCTCCTCGTGACCGACGTAACCCGGCGGCGAGCCGATCAACTTTGATACCGCATGCTTTTCCATGTACTCGGACATGTCGAAACGGACCAACATCTGTTGGCTGTCGAACAGAAACTCCGCCAAACGACGGCCGACCTCGGTCTTTCCGACACCAGACGGACCGAGAAAAATAAACGAACCGACGGGTCGCTGAGGATTCGACACACCGAGTCGCGAACGCCGGATTGCCCTACTAATCGCACTGATCGCCCGATCTTGACCGACGACCCAGTGTCTCAGCGAGTCCTCCATCGCCATCAACTTCTCGGCTTCGGCAGTCTGCAAGCTCGCCACTGGTACGCCCGTCCAAGATGCAATGATCTCTTCAACATCGCGGGTCGAAACCTCGAGATCACCAGGCTGATCGAAACCAGAGGCCATCTGCTCGAGATCTTCGCGGCGCTCGATTTCTCGCTCCCGCAGATACACTGCGCGCTCGAAGTCCTTGTTGGAAATCGCGACTTTCATCTCGCTCTCGACCTGTCGCACCTCCTCTTCGAGATGGCGTAGGTTCTGGGTATCTCGCGCTCGTTGCAACTTGACTTTGGCCCCCGCTTCATCGATCACGTCGATCGCCTTGTCGGGCTGGAAACGGTCGGTGATATAGCGGTCGGATTGCAAGATCGCCGTGCGCAGCGATGCCTCAGAATAGCGAACTTTATGGAAAGCCTCGTATCGCTCCTTGACGCCAGCCAGGATCTGGTAGGTCTCTTCCGCCGTTGGTGGCTCGACTTGCACCGCCTGAAAACGGCGCAACAACGACCGATCTTTTTCGATGTACTTCCGGTATTCCCGCGAGGTCGTCGCGCCGATGCAGGAGACTTCTCCACGCGATAGTGCCGGCTTCAAAATGTTAGCGGCGTCCAACGAACCTTCCGCCGATCCGGCGCCAATCAACGAGTGGATCTCGTCGATGAAGACGATCAAATCACTCGACTCTTTGAGCTCTTTGAGGATTCCCTTGAGCCGCTCTTCAAACTGCCCACGATACTTGGTACCGGCAACAATCAGCGAGAGATCGATCGCAACGATACGCTTGCGTCGCAAGGAAATCGGGATCTCATCATCCGCGATGCGCTGCGCTAGACCTTCGACGATTGCGGTCTTACCAACCCCCGGTTCGCCGAGCAAAATCGGGTTGTTCTTGGTGCGACGCGACAAAACTTGAATGATGCGTTCGATTTCGATCTCGCGACCGATCAACGGATCAAAAACCCGCTGGCTAGCCAACGACGTGAGATCACGGCCGTACTCCGTGAGAAAAGGTAGCTCCTTTTTCTGCTGGGCCACTTCGCGTTCACGAACCATGGTCACCACCTCCTCGCGTACCGCATAGAGGTCGAGGCCAGCGTGGGTCAAGACTCGCATCGCCAAGCTCGACTCGACACGTAGGATACCGATCAACAAATGCTCTGAACCCACCGCGGTGTGAGCCATACCTTCGGCCTCGTGGGAAGCGTAGGCCAGCACCTTCTTGGTCTCTTCGGACAGCGGTAGGTCGGCAGTGGACGACACGCGTTCGACAAAAACCCGCTCGCCCTCGATCTCGCTACGGATCTCTTCTGGCAGCACTTCGAAGCGCGAGAAGAGACTCATAACCGACTCTTCTCCCTCACGCAGAATGCCGAGCAGCACGTGCTCCGCTTCGATCACTCGGCTACCGAGCTTCGAAGCCTCGTAGCGAGCAAAAAATAATGCTCGTCGAGCCTTCTCGTTGTACTTTTCAAACATCTGTTCGTCCGGTAGCGCCGAGGTTCAGCGAGTCCTAATTATCCCCCTGACCTTTCGCGGTTGCCCCTCCACCCACACCGCCCTCATGGGATTCCGTCACGGATTGGGTCCGTACGACTCCGCGTACAAAACGCCTTTCTCCAATCTCAGAATTCTACCACACCGCGACGCGAGTGCCGGGTTGTGGGTCACCAGGACAGCGGTCGTACCATGGCGCTGCTGGAGATTGATTAGCAGCTCGAAAACTTGATCCGCAGCGACTGGATCCAGGTTACCGGTCGGCTCATCAGCGAGCAGCAACGGAGGCTCCATCAACAGGGCACGGCAGATCGCTACTCGCTGGCGTTCGCCGCCCGAGAGCTGGCTCGGGAAGTGATCAAGCCTCTCTTCCAAACCAACTTCGAGCAACAGCTGGCGCGCCCGCTGAGCTACACGAACCGGATCGTGCCCCGCGATGCGACCCGGCATCATGACATTCTCCAATGCGTCAAAGTCGGGCAATAGGCGGTGGAACTGAAATACGAACCCGATCGTCCGGTTACGGAATTTGGCGAGCTGGCGCCGCCCGAGATCGGCCAGAGCTTGGCCACCGATCATGATTTCGCCTCGATCGACGGTGTCCAAGGCTCCCAAAAGGTGCAGCAGGGTCGATTTCCCTGAACCTGAAGGGCCTACGATTGCCACTAACTCACCAGCTTCCGTCGCCAGATTGATCCCTTGCAGTACTTTGACCTTGCGATCGGCGTCCTGATAGCTCTTGTGGACGTTGCGAGCTTCGATGGTTATGCTCATTTCGAACTTGTGGGTTCCCGGTTGACTAGTTGCGCAGCGCCTCGACCGGCCCAAGCGCGGCCGCTCGACGAGCGGCAAAGAGGGTCGATGAGGCGATCAAGATGATCGTTGCCAAAAAAATGGCTGCCAGATCCCCACCTTCAATCAAGAATGGGATGTGGCTCAAGAAGTAGACATCGCCGGGCGGCGAGATCAGCTGATACCGATCTAACATCCAAGCCGTTCCGACACCGAGAGTACCGCCGAGGACCAGGCCTACCGTGCCCAAAAGTCCTCCGAGAACAAGAAATGCTCGCCGGATCTCACCGGCTGACGCCCCCATCGCTTGCAGCATGCCGATCTCGCCACGTTTCGACGAAATCAGCAACGCCAATACCGTCACAAGGGACATCGCGGCTACCGGCACGATCAAGAAAACGGCGATGAACATCAGGACCTTTTCTAATTTCAACGCGAAGAACAAGGCGCGATTGAGCTCTTGCCAAGTACGAACCCGGCCTCCCGCTGGCAACACTGCAGCCACCGACTCTGCAACCTGCAGTGCTGTGTCGAGGCTGTTTGTCTTGATTTCAATTCGACTGCCATGATGACCGAAGAGACGTCGAGCCGTCGCCAGCGGTACCGCTACCCGTTGCTCGTTGTCTTCGGTCCGGCCGGTACGAAAAACACCAGCCAATGGCAATGCCTGCGCTCTCGGCTGAGGCCCAAACGGGGTCAGGGTCGGTCGCGGCGAAACCAAGTCCACTTTATCTCCGATCGACACCGCCCACCGTCTAGCCAAGGCATCACCCAGGTAGAGGCCGGCTCCCGCATCGACATCACTTTCGGCGCCGCTGGAGTCGGCGAAGGAATCCTCGCGGACTGGAAAGGAGCGCGGTAGCTGACCTTCGAAGCCAACAACCTGGACACTGATCGCTCCTCCCGAAAACAGCAGCCAGCCGCGACCTCGCAGAATGCGTTGCGCGTCGACAACCCCTATGATGCCCTTGAAGGCATCACAAAGAGTGCTGGAATCTACCCCTTCCGGAACCTCTATCTCGAGGTGTGGCGTTCGCGACAAGACGTCGGAGCGTAGGAAGTCTTGAAGACCTGAGAGGCCGCTGAGTACCAAAATCAAGGCCGAGACGCCGAGCGTGATGCCGCCCGTGGCCAACAGCGACAACAGACTGACGTAGGCGTCACGGCGGCCACTCCGTAGATAGCGCAAGGCTAACAAGGAAGGCAGCGGCAACTTCATCTGCCACGACGGAAGTTGCCTCATGCCATGGATTACTCCTCCGTTCCGCCGTCCTCGTCCACATCCTCAGCCAATGGACGTAAGAGAGGAAAGAGAATGACATCTCGGATCGAAGGACTGTTGGTAAACAACATCGTCAACCGATCGATTCCCATACCCAGCCCACCTGCTGGTGGCATTCCATGCTCTAGGGCTCGCACATAGTCTTCGTCGAATACGTGCGCCTCCTGATCTCCAGCATCCCGGTCCGCGAGCTGCTGCCGAAAACGCTCGGCTTGAACGTCCGGGTCGTTGAGCTCACTGAAAGCATTAACTAGTTCCATCCCCCCAAGATAAAGCTCGAAGCGTTCAGTGAATCTTGGATCGGACGGATTCTGCTTGGCAAAGGGCGAAACTTCCACCGGATGGTCGGTGACAAAAATCGGCGAAGGCAGATGCTCTTCGGCGGCTTTCTCGAACAACTCTTGCAGCAGGTTGCCGTAACGGCGAGCCGGCGGCAATGGAATCCCACGCTTCCGAAGCTCACCTTCGAGTCCATCCACACTCTCGAGCGCCGCTGGCGCGATGCCGCCGAATTTCGCGGTGGCTTCCTTCATCGTGCATCGCAACCACGGCCTAGCCAATTCCACGGTTTGACCTTGCCAATCAAGCCGCGGCTCACCGAGCACATCCTCAGCCAAGCTGACGATCAGCTCCTCTGTCAGATCCATGACGGCGACATAGTCGGCGTAGGCCCAGTAGAACTCGAGCATCGTGAATTCGGGATTGTGCCGAGTCGAAAGTCCCTCGTTGCGGAAGTTGCGGTTGATTTCGTAAACCCTGGGGATTCCTCCCACCAACAGCCGCTTCAAGTAGAGCTCAGGGGCGATCCGCAAGAACAGCTCGAGATCGAGCGCATTGTGGTGGGTCGTAAAGGGCTTCGCAGCCGCCCCCCCCGCCAAGGCGTGCATCATCGGAGTTTCGACTTCGAGGAAGCTTCGGGCGTCGAGGAAGTTGCGAATACCTCGCACCAAGCGTGCTCGGGTTTCGAATACGTTGCGCGATTCCTGATTCGACATCAAGTCCAAGTAGCGGTATCGGTAACGCGCCTCGACATCCTTGAGACCACTCCACTTCTCAGGCATCGGCCGCAGAGCTTTTGCGAGCAGAGTGACCTCAATGCCCTTCAGGCTCAACTCTCCCATGCGAGTTCGCATCAAGGTGCCTCGGACACCTACGAGATCCCCCAGATCGAAGCTGCTGACCAGCAGCCAAGACGACTCGGGTAGATCGTTCTTGCGCAAGAAGAGTTGCACCTTGCTCTTGCCGTCGTGAAGATCGGCAAACACCAACTTGCCCTGCCGCCGGACGGCGGTAATACGACCCGGAACCCGCAACTCGATCGCCATCTCGGCGAGCTCCTCCGCGGTTTGCTCACCGTAGCGCCGGTGGACGTCGCTCGATTCGAGATCGAATTCGAAGCGATGCGGGTATAAAGGCACCTGAGCTGCCTCAAGCTCGTCGCGTTTCTGGCGTCGGTTGGCAATCTGTGTATTGAGTTCGGACATCTGAAAATCTCGCTTTCGCCTCCGGTGAAGACGTGGAAGATATCGGAAATTCGACCAACCCACCAGCACCGCAAACTGATCCTCCAGCAGAGGGCCATGCCGAGCTGTTAAACACCTACTTCCTTTTCAACATTCTCCGCCATGACGATAGCTTCCGTTATGCTTCGCCAATGCCTGGGCCAGCCTATCTCCTCTTCATCGACACCGCCTCGCCAGTGGTCAGTGTTGCCCTTGGTGCTGACAGCCAAGTGGTTGCTGCAGAGACCATCGAATTGCGAAGCACCTCCGAACGCCTGCTACCCACTATCGAAACCATGTTGGAGCAGACTGGAGTCGCTTTGCAGGAGCTTTCGGGGCTGGTGGCGTTCCGCGGGCCGGGAAGTTTTACTGGGCTGCGGATCGGCCTGGCCACCGTCCTGGGGCTTCACCAAGCCCTCGCCCTCCGTGCGACGGCCATCGACACGTTGCACATCCTCGCCTTGGCTAGCGATCCGAGCACCGCTGTCACCGCCGCTGTCGACGCGCTTCGCGGCGACTGGTTCGCGCAAACCTTTGCGAGCGAAGGAGACGCGGGCACCACTCGAGTCTCGGCCACGAGTCAAGCCGGTTTGGCGTCCGGAGCCGAGCTGTTGACGCGTCCCTCGCCTCGACTGATCGGGTTTGGAATCGAACGTCTAGCTGAAACACCTGGCTATCAACGTGGTCAAGTCGAGCTCATCGAGCCACCACCGTTGGCGGCGGTGGCCGCCCGTCACCTGGCGCCGGTCGACATCGATTGGCAACCATCACGTCTGACGACGCCGATTTACTTTCGCCAGCCAGCAGTGACTCTACCCAAAGGTTCACCTCGTCTCTAACCAGCTTGCTCGCGAGAAATCTTTGCTGACCGGGACGTCTTGCCCACCCACGAGGCCGGTGCTATCATTCCTACATATCAATGATCAAGATTTTGGATACGTACACTCCTCCGAAGCTGCATCGAATCCACTGTGTAGCTGAACCGGATGGATGTTTGTCGCGTTGACGCTGGCCGAGAACATCGCCATGCACCCGCGATGCATCAGAGGGTCTTCCAGAACGAGCGCTGCGGACTCTCTGTCGGCCTTCCCCACACCACCTCGAGTTGGGCATCGCCCCAAGGAGGAACTGCATGTCGCAAATCGATCACGCCAGGGAGGAGCTTATCCAGACTGACGCATCCTTTCGAAGCCTGTACGAAGAGCACAAGAAGTACAAGCAGCGGCTGGTGACCATTCGAACGAAGTCCCTCCCTTCGGAGGAAGACGAGATCGAAATCAAGCGCATCAAAATCCACAAGCTCAGTCTCAAGGATCGAATGGAGGTCATGTTACGCGAGCGCTCTCACGCTCACGCCTGATCCAGGTCGAGAACGAGGCGGCTTGGCCAGCCAAAATTCGAAGGTCAGAAGACGTATCCCAAGCCTTCTGATCTCTTTACTCACCCAACCGAATCCAAAACTCTATGATGACTTTCGCTCGCGAAGCGTGGCCTTTTGTGCTGCCTTTTGTACTTGTCGCCGCTGGTCTCTTCTTCTTCCGCCAACCTGGCTGGGGCACTGCTATGGCTGTGCTCGGCTTCGGTGTCCTACTTTTCTTCCGCGACCCCCAGCGTGCCTTTGAAGGACCACCAGAGGTAGTGATTGCAGCTGCCGACGGAGTTGTGACCAAAGTGGATGTTGTCGAGGACCCTGCGGTTGGTCCTGGTAGGCACCAACGGGTGGTGACATTTCTGTCTGCTTTCGACGTTCATGTGCAACGTGTCCCGGTCGACGGCCAAGTAGTAACCGCAGGTCTCAAACCAGGTCGCAAGGTCGCAGCTTTCCGCGAAGATGCAGGAGAGGTCAACGAGAACTTTCTCACTGTCGTGCGGCGGCCCGATGGAGCACTGGTCGGCATTCGCCAGATAGCTGGCCTGATGGCGCGGCGAGTAGTTTGCTACCTCGAGGCTGGCCAGGAAGTTCGCCGGGGCGAGCACCTTGGTCTGATCAAATTCGGTTCGCGGGTCGACCTCATGTTCCCGGAGAGCTACGATGTGCTGGTCAAGAAGGGTGATCGAATGCGGAACGGAGAAACTCAGGTCGCAAGGCCACAACCCTAGGATCACGTCGTTCTTAACGATCCCTACAGGCTTGAGCCCAAGACCTATTGAGCCCAAGACCTATTGAACCCAAGACCTATCGAGCCACGACCTAATGAGCCCAAGATCCAACGATGATCATCGCTGACTCTAGCGACGAGACAGCTGACGCTAGCGACGAGACGGCCCTGGAGTCGGTATCGCCGAAACATCGCAGACGAAAGCAGCGGCCTGCGGTCGGTCAGCGACTGCGCCGCGGGGTTTATTTGTTGCCCAGCCTGTTCACCATGGGCAACATTCTAATGGGCTTCTATGCAGTAGTTCTCGGGACCCGAGGAGAATTCGCCAACGCTGCACTGGTTATTTTCATCGCCGGCATTCTCGACGGACTCGACGGCAGTATTGCTCGCTTGACCAACACTGAAAGTGACTTCGGTCGAGAATTCGATTCGTTAGCCGACGTGCTCACGTTCGGAATGACCCCGGCTTTACTCTCTTACTTCTGGGGACTCGAGCGCCTCGGGAGAATAGGCTGGCTGATCCCTCTATTTTTCCTGATCTGCACTGCCGTTCGCCTTGCGAGGTACAACGTCCAAACCAAAGCCGTTGATAGCCGCTTCTTTGTTGGACTACCATCCCCAGCCGCAGCAGGATTTATTGCATCCTTCCTCTTTGTCGCTCCACAAAGCGAGTGGAAAGCTTGGTATGAAGCCGCGATGTTACTTTCTCTTGTCGGTGTAGGCTCGCTGATGATCTCGACTTTTCGTTATCCCAGCTTCAAGAAAATTGATCTGCGGCAACGCTGGAGCTACCGCATTGCACTGCCGTGGGCAGCCGGTATCTTAGCCTTGGCGTTTCATCCCCCTGCTTTTTTCCTCTCCGCCGCTGTGGTGTACACCATCATGGGTCCCTCGGGCTGGGCCATCGGCCGAGTGCGTCGGCAGCATTTGGGATCGAGGCAAGACAAAGGCTTGAACGTACCGTGAGCAGCTTAGCCCTCGTCCACCCAACCAATTTGGCTGCCGTCGAGCTACGCGAGAGCCTCGAGCGCCGACGCGACCTCTGGCAGGAACTACTTCTGTTCTCAACTTCGGACGATGAGGTTGGCACCTTGACCGATGTTCGAGGCGCCGCAACAATGGTTCGGGGAATCGATAAAACGAGCCTGGAAGGTGTTGACGTTGCCTTTCTGAGTTCCTCGATGGAATACAACCGTCCGGTTTTGGCGAGGCTGCCAGCAGCCACCGCCGCGGTCATCATGTCTTTGGACACACAACCCGGTGACGGTCACCCGATCGTCGCTGGTGTCAATCTCCACGAAGCCAACCGCAACCAACCTATGATCAGCGCACACCCCGCAACGGTGATGCTGGCGAACTTGCTCTATCCTTTGCTCGACTTCGAACCGCAAGGCCTCGCTGCGACCGTGATCCAGCCAGTCTCGTCATTCGAAAAGGCTGGTCTCGATGAGGCACTCGACCAAGCCCGTGGCATCCTCACGTTCAACCCTGACTTGCCGCGCCAAGTCTTCGATCACCAGATAGTCTTCAACATGGTGCCGGCAGCGACCACTGCGACTCCGCTCGAAGCACAATTACGGGTGGTTCTAGGCAGTGACTTGGCCGCATCGATCCACTTGGTTCAAGCCGGGATTTTTCACAGCTACAGTGCAAGCATTCATCTTACGCTGGGCAAAGACCCAGGCCTGGAAGAGCTGAGAACGGCAATTGCCGCACACACCGTGAACGAGCTGGCCGAACAACCCACGATCCTCGGACCGATTGATGCTGCAGCACGCGACACCGTCTTGGTAGGAACTATCGAACCGGTTGACGACAGCGAAGGGTCTTACCGGATTTGGGCAGTCATGGACAACTTGACCTGCGGCGGAGCCCTCAACGCTATCCAAATCCTGGAAGCAATCAGTCAACAAGCGGCCCAGTAGCCGCTTGTTGACCGGCCGACCAGCTCTAAGCTTCAGCGCCCGCTGATTCAGGCCCTTCGATGCCGTGACGGCTCAGGTAATCCTCGACATAGAGGAGGTTACCTTCGCCTGCTCGCTCGACGATCCCCAGCAAGTTGCCGATCGTCGTCACCTCTTCGAGCTGCTCGGTAACGAACCAATCGAGAAAGCGCAGCGCGATATGGTTGCGTTCTTCCTGGCAGAGCTCGACTAGCTCATAGATCTGGCCCGTGACCTCGTGCTCCCAATCCAAAGACATCGAAACCGCCTCGCGGGCTTGATTAAAGCTGCTGCGGGGCGCTTTCACTTCCGGAATCTCGACATGGCCATCGACGTCGAGCACAAACTTGACGAATTTCATCGCATGATCACGCTCTTCGTCGGCTTGACGGAAAAAGAACTTGGATAGCTCGTCGAGGTTCTCAGAGCTGAAGTAAGAAGCGATTGCGATGTATTGATGTGAAGCGCCGAGTTCATTACCGATCTGGGTATTGAATGCGCTAATGATCTTTTGGCTTGCAAGCATGATGTCTCCGAAGGTTTGAAATCAACCAACCTTGAATTTGGCGACTTGTTTCGTAAGCGAGGAACACAGGTGCCCCCAAGGGCAGGACACTCATCCGACTAACTTCCGTAGATTCAATGGCTGAATCCGATCTTATGGCTTTGGACCTGATGACTGTGAGTCTCCTTCGCCAAGCCAACGATCGAGCCAGCCGAGCACGGTGGCATGCCACTGTAGGCTGTTCTTAGGCTTGAGTACAAAGTGATTCTCGTCGGGAAAATAGAGTAGCTGACTCGGGACCCCACGACGTTGCAGGGCAGTAAACGTCTGAAAACCCTGTGACTCCAAGACTCGGAAATCGAGCGCCCCATGAACCACCAACATCGGAGTCTTCCATTGGTCGACGAACAGCACAGGATTGTGGCGTTCGTAGCTCTCAGGATTGGTCCATGGAGTTCCTCGCATCTCCCATTCTGGAAACCAGAGTTCCTCAGTCGAAAAGTACATGCTGCGGGAATCGAAGATGCCGTCATGATTGACCAGACAACGGAATCGGTCCGGCCAATTGCCAGCGATCCAGTTCATCATGTAGCCACCATACGAGGCACCCAGAGCGCAGGCTCGATCACCATCCAACCATGGGTACCTGCCGAGGGCTGCCTCGAGCCCCTTCTGTAAATCCTCCAGCGGTTTGCCGCCCCAATCGTCGCGGATCGAGTCGGTAAAAGCCTGTCCATAACCCGTGGAACCGTGAAAATCGATCATGACTGCGGCATAACCAGCACCAGCGTAAGCTTGAGGATTCCACCGATAGTGGAAGTCGTTGCCAAACGAACCTTGCGGCCCCCCATGCACCAGAAATGCGATCGGATATCGTTTCGCGGGATCAAACTCAGCGGGCTTGACCACGTAACCGTAGACGGTCTCGTCGTTCCAGCCAGCAAAAGAGAACTGCTCGTACTCTCCGGTGAGGGCTGCTGCGAGTCGTTCACGGTTGGCTTCCGTCAACCGACGTTCTACTCCACCCTCCAAGGGCCTGGCGAAGAGATCCACCGGAGTCCGCAAGTCGTCTCGTCCGTAGATCAGCAAATCGCTGGCGACTCGGGGCGAACGAACGTGCCCTCCGTCTACCAGTTCCCGCACTTCGCCAGTGTCGACGTCAACCTCAAACAATGGTACTTCACCGGTGTCGCCGGCCGTGACGTACAGTGTCTTGCCGTCCGGTCCAAAGACCAGATCACCCACCGAGCGATCCCAACTCTCGGTCAAGACTCTTTCTTCACCGTCGGGCCAACCGCGCAAAACCACCCGGAAGCGGTCGGCCTCGAAGCTGGCCCGTTGCATCGCCAGATAAGCGAGAGTTTTTCCGTCAGGGGAAAATACTGGATGAGTATCCCAGGCAGGGTTAGGAGTCAGGCGTCTCGGCGGCACTGAACCGTCGACCGGCGCATGGTAGAGGTTGAAATCGGTGGACCAACTCTCACCGACTCCGGCATCTCGTGCCGCGAACACCAGCCCCTTGCCATCGCGAGTGAAGGTGATCTCCTCGGCCCCTCCGAAGGGCTTCGAAGGCACATCAGCGTCCATCCCGGCCGTGACATCGAGCGCTGAGCCTGCAACACGTCCAGCCGCTAGCGGTAGGACAAATAGATGTGATCTCCGCCCATCTTTCCAAGTATCCCAGTGGCGGAAGAAAAGTCGTTCATAGATTCGCCCACTAGCCGGCTCTGCAGCCACGTCAGCAAGCCGTTTGACAGTACACTCGAGATCCTCGCAATCGACAAAAACCTCCAACGTGACCGCGAGATAGCGACCATCAGGGGCGAGGATCAAGCTCCCGACATCCAGTGGCAAATCGGTGATCTGCTGAGCCTCACCACCATCGAGCGGCATTTGCCAGACCTGAGACGAGCCAGAGCGGTTAGAGAGAAAAAACAGTGTGCCGTCAGGACCAAATCGTGGACTGCTGTCACTCGCCGGATGGGTGGTCAAACGTCGCTCGCCGGAGCCATCTGTGCCAACTAACCATAGATCGGTACGCCCACGGTTGGCTTCGAGGTCAGTGGTTCTCAGAACGTAAGCGATCCGATGACCATCGGGAGCCACTTGTGGATCGGAGATTCGTGCCATCGTCACCAAGTCTTCCGCAGTGAATGCATGAGACTCTGCAAGCCCCGAAGGCGCCAACAGCAAGGCAACCACGAACAAGCCGCACCATATGAATCGGTGCGGCGACCGGATTTGCGACCAATTCTGACGGTGTGCCATCAGTTGACGCCCTGTGTCGGTAAGTAACAGCCGCTCTCGAGACCGGCGAAAAGCTGATGGATCAAGGGATGGTCCACCGCTTCCTCGCTCAAGTCGGGTTCGAGATTCCGTTCTGCAACATATGTTGTGTGCTCCGCACCGTCTACCAATACGTGATACCACGGTCGATCTTTAGGAGGTTGGCTCTTGGCGACTTTCTCGTACCATTCCTCCGTGCCTTGAAACACCGCATCGACATCGAAAATGACGCCTCGGTAGTCGAACAGGCGGTGGTGAACCAACTGTCCGATACTAAACCTGGCTCTGTTATTCATGGGAAGCCTCTCGTCAGAGTTGGAGATGCCCTAGCTTACCAGCGCGCGGAGTTAGTTTGATCGGGCTCGAGCCGAGAATCTGAGTCCA
>JAJCXO010000041.1 GCA_029263395.1 Acidobacteriota bacterium
CGGATCAGGCAGCGCGCCGACACCCAAGCCGGTGCGGGTCGAGGTCGGCAGGTTGCGGGGATCGTAGTCGATCTCCTGAATGTGCCCCTCGGGATCGGTCACCCGGATCAGGTTGAGATTGGCGTCGTACTCACTCGTTTCGAAATCCAATCCTCGACGGCATCACCTGGAAGCGGCCAAGCCTAGCGATAGGCTGGCTGCAACGAGACGCGCAGACTTGGTCATTCCGGCCCTGCGATAGCGCGACTTCCAAAGGAGGAGATACCTATGAATCGTCAATGGCCTAAGCTCGAAAGACCGTTGGACGTGGGCCCCTACATCGACCCTTTCGGCTAGTAGATGCTAGGACAACACAAGTCCTCAGATCAGGCTAACTAGCCAGTTAGAATTCGATTAATGACCTCAGAGGCCCGGCTTTTCTGCAAGGATTACAGCCGGGTCTCGCAAAAACTGGTCGATAGACGCTCTCAACCTCTGAAGATCATCGAGCATGACTGGTCTACAATGACTCGAAGCGGCGACCAAGGTGCGGGCGGCTTCTGTTTCTCTTTGAATTCCCAGGTCCTCCAGAACAGGGATCGCCTCAGCAACCAAGTTTGCCACTTCCGGGTGCGCGTAAGGGTGCCATAGTAGTGCCAAGTCAAGAGAAACGATCCCAGCGTGACGCCACTCTCTGAGACCTCGAAAACCTCTTCGCGCAGCTAAGAATTGCGTCTCGGCGAGTTTGTTGCTTCCTTGCCCCTTATTGACGAGTCCCGCAAGCCAAAGCAGCTGAACACGCTCTAGAGGAGTCCCGCAGGACATCCACAATCTTTGCGATTCATGTATAGCTGCTGCTGCTGATTTGAAATCGCCAGCATAGGTAAATGTCGTCGCTAGATTGTGATGGATACAAAGCTTCACGCGTTCGTTCTCAACACCGAGCCTAAGGGCGCCTGTAAGATCAGCGATTGATGTCTCATATTCGCCCAAATAGCCGAATATGCTCGACCGGAGGCTGAGGACACGTGCACGAAGTTCCAAATTCGAATCTTGGCGCAACCACCCAAGAGTCTGAGCTATTAACGCTTTCGCCTCATCGAATTTGTGTTGAACAGTTCGAAAGGCTGCCTTCAATGCATAAACTTCTGCCTTGACTGCCACATCCACTTGAGGATCTTTTATCGACAAGTCTGCACTCGAACGCTCGAACGCAACTTCGGCTCCAGAGAAATCTAACGCAAGGCGACGTGCATTTCCGACACAAGCCCATGCCAAGGCCCTGAGCTGCAGTAGGGAATCGCCAAACTCGACCAAACTTCCCTCCACACTGGCCAAAGCAATCTCTGCAATGCGTACACCCAAGTGCCGATTCCTGCGGCCCACTTCGATACCCTGCTCGCGTAGCGACTCGAACAATTCCCAGCTTTCACTAGTTCCAGAAGCCTGTTCAACCAGCCGCTTTCTCATCTCTCGTGGGTAAATGGCGCCAACCAGATCCACCGAGCCCGAATCACTAGAACTATCCGAGCAGGATGCAAGGTTGAATCGATAATGGCTCCCTGACTGTCGATCTAAACCTCGATCCAGCAACACGCCAGAAACTGGCTTTGGGGATTTGGCTTGCTCGAATTCAGACCTACGCATCGTTTTCAGACCGACTCCATTCGCTACCGGCTCCTGATGCTGTTTCCGGTAAGCCCCGGGAGCCTGCCCACAAAAGATCTTGAAGTTTCGAGTGAAAACTTGAGGCGAGGCAAAACCGACCAATTCCGCGATCTTCCAGACCTCTTCGGAGGTCCGACGCAAAAGCTCTGAAGCGACGGTGAGGCGGCGCTCTCTAACGTAAACCGTGGGGCGCGATCCCGTGTAGGCCCGGAAACGCGTGACGATCGAGTTGTCGCGGGTGCGACCGGCTAGCCTCATGGCTCTTACACTGAACTCGGAATCGAAGAGGTGAGCTTCGATAAAGGTAAGGAGCGGCTTCAGCTCTATTGATGCCCGGTCAATATCTCGACGGATTGCTTCTAGCGTAGTTAGGGCGGCGGTGTCTCGTAACGCTTCCAGTCGAGTCGATAGCATCCAGCCTCCTCAAGGTCAAACGATAAGATCGCACAGCAAAGTACATCTCGATCTTCTTACCAGTATAGTCCACTATTTTGTTAAGAAAGGGTGCAAGGGCCTGGAATTTACCCAGCCAATGGGAAGACTTGCCGGCGTCATGACCAGACTCTGCCCCCCCCCGTGTCGCTCGGTATCAACTACGAGCGTCTGAAGGCCCGGCAAACAAGCGGAAGTGTTTAGTCTGTCACCGTGACAGCAACTCGACCAACGACGTCTCCGGTGTAGCCAACGGCCGACCACTCAGCTGCCCGATCTCTTCACCATCGACGTAAACGATGGCTGTCGGCACGCCGAGAACCCCCTCGGCGACGGCCACCGGATCGTCAGTGATCGGCTGCGGGACACCGTAGTATTCGAAACGCACCCCTTCGCTATGCCACGCCTCCTCCACCCGCATGATCTTCGGCACCAGCTCGCCACAGATCTCGCTCCAAGAACCGAAGTAGACCCGGACACGCACGCGCTCGCCGTCCACGGGGAGCTGCTGAGGCGCGAAGCTCTTGGCCAGGGTGTAGGCCTCGGCGGCTTGTGCGTATTGCGGTGACCGATGGACAACCGCCTCTTGCGATTGATTCCCAAGCAGCGGCGGACGCGGTTTCAGCTCGGCTGCTTGGCCAGCGATTTCGAAACGTATCGACTTACCGTGTTGAGTGTAGGAGCCGAGATTCTGGATGCTGGAGCCGCCTTGCAGGCTGGCGCTGTGGGTGTCGCGGACCACGGCCGTCGAAGCTACCGACTGGACGGATTGGCCGCGTGGGCTCACTAGCAGTGGGCGGTCGATACCAGGGGCGACGATGAGGTAGGCCACCTCACGTGGTGAGTGGTAGATCTCAGCGTCGGCCTGCAGTTCACCAGCCAGCTCGAGCTGCCAA
>JAJCXO010000042.1 GCA_029263395.1 Acidobacteriota bacterium
CATAGGGGCGCCCACGCCTTTTACCCAAAACAGTCTCTTTTCACTCGGCGCGAGTGACGTCAGTCTAGAGTTTCCCGGATCAAACGAGCCAACTGGGCGGACGAGAACGGTTTCTTGATCAGGAGATCCTTCCCTTCCACAAGACCGTGCTTACGTGTCACTGCATCTCCATAGCCCGACATAAAAATTGCCCGCACGTCACCTTCGCGGCGCAGTTGGGCCACTAGTTCGATACCGCTCATTCCTGGCATGACGACGTCGGTCAAGACCAGATCGAACGCTTGGCTCCGACCAAAAAGTGCCGCCGCTTGCTCGCCGTCGGCAGCCAGAGTGACACGATAGCCCAACGCTTCTAAAGTTGCCTTCGTAGCCATCCGCACGTCGCGGTTGTCGTCCACGAACAGGACGCTTTCCGAGCCGGTGAGCTCAGTATCCCGTAGCTCCGGCTCGTCGACCTCTTCCTCGAGACTGGCCTTGCTATAGGGCAGCCAAACGGTGAATTTTGTCCCAGAGCCGAGCTCACTGATCGCCTGAATTCGGCCGCCGCTCTGTTGCACGATTCCGTAGACCGTAGCTAGGCCTAGACCACTGTGTGATGATTTGTCTTTGGTCGTCCAGAACGGATCAAAAATCTTGTCGAGTGCGGCCGCCGGAATCCCGATGCCAGTATCGGAAACAGCCAACATGACTTCTGGCTTGGCATGAGGCCCCGATCCAACCACAGGATCGACGTTGGATGTTTCGAACAGGATCTCGCCGCCATCGGGCATTGCATCGCGTGCGTTGATCATCAAATTGACAATCACCTGTTCGATCTGGGCCACGTCGACCTCGACGTTCCACAACCCGTCAGCCAAACGTTGACGCACTTGAATCCTCTCTCCTAAGGACGGTCGCAACATTTTCACCAGACTGGCAACAACCCGATTGAGTTGGACCACCTCAGGCTGGGATGGCTGCCTCTGGCTGAAGGCCAGCAGACGTTCGATCAAGGCTGAAGATTTGCCTACAATCCGCACCACAGCATCCATCTTCTTCGCCACACGATCTTCCGCTGGCAGCTTACGTCGCACCAGCTCACAATGCCCGCGGATCGCCGCCAAATAGTTGTTGATGTCATGAGCCAGGCCACCGGCAACCCTACCCACAGCCTCCAGCTTCTGTGCCTGGTGGAGTTGAGCATCACGCTCAATGAGGGCCGTCTCAGCAAGCCGTCGATGACGCTCTCGTGTCCACAAGCCCATCGCGGCCACAACAATCAACACTCCCCAGCCGATCAGAATCCCGGAAAATTGCCAGCGTGCGCGGGCACGATTGCGCGCCAGCCGCTCGGCGAATACCGCTTCCAGGCTCTGCGCACTCTGCAGAACGGAAGCGAACATCGCGTCATATTCGACGTCCAGTGCGGACCCGACCCCCACGGGCAGCCCCGGCTCGAGACCTTCGAGCCGCAACCGGGACAAGCGCTGTAGCTCCGAGATATGCTGACCTAGCAACACAGCCTGTTGGGCTAGTTCAGCGCCGTTGAGCTCGGCGGATGTCGGCTGGCTTCCGATCGAAGACTTGCCACGCAAATCAGCCTCTAGCATCGCGTCGACCGCCCGCAGGGACCGCTCTAGACGAGCTGAAACCTCCCCGACTTCCACCACGTCACCGGAGACATGCTCTTCCAGCCATAGGTGTGAAATCGCCGCGTCGCGCTGGATTTCTTGGACCGATTTGACACGCGCATGATCGCGCACCACCGAGCGGTGGCGGATTCGGTCGCTAGCCAACAGCAATGCGATCGACAGCAAACCGACCAGCAGAACGGCCAGCGGTACCCGAAAAGGATCGGTCAAGCCTTTCCGGATGGCGTGCTGGGCAGGCTTTTCGCTGGTCATCGCACGGGTCGAACTCACATCATTTCAGCGACGCTCTGCTCTGAGCACGTAGCCGACGCCTTTGATCGTGTGCAGCAGCTTGCCTTCTCGGCCGCCATCGATCTTCTTGCGGAGACGGTAAATGATGACGTCGATGGTGTTGCTCATCGCGTCGAACGAGTCGTCCCAGACATGCTCGGAAAGCTCGGTACGACTCACCGTCTCCCCTACCCGTGACAGCAAGAATTCGAGGATACCGAACTCTTTTGGCGCCAGTTCAATCATCTTGCCAGCTACTCGCACCGCTCGCGTCGAACGTTCGAGTTCCAGATCGTCGGCGCGCAGCGTTTGCAGTTTCTTGCTTCGGCGACGCAGCAGGCTCCGCACCCGAGCCAGCAGTTCCTCGAAGGAAAACGGTTTGGTCAAGTAGTCGTCCGCACCGGTATCGAGACCATCCACCCGATCATCGACATTCCGCCGCCCAGTCAGCATCAGAACCGGCACCTCGGAGCCGGCGTTCCGCCAGCGCCGCAGCAATTCGATTCCAGTCGGTGCTGGAATCGTCCAGTCGAGTACCACCAGATCATAGGGATTGAGCGCCATCAGCTCATCGGCTTCGTCACCGGTGGTCGCCAAATCGACCGCATAACTCTCTTCTTCTAGAGCTTCGACCAGGACCTCGGCCAGCTCGTCTTCGTCCTCGACGACCATGATTCTCATAACACGCCTAGTGTACAACTGTTACCGGCCGGCCAGAGTTGATGCCCACAGCGTGTGCGTCGCGGCCCACACCGTGGGCATAGTCATTGATTAAGAGACGTCCTATTGATTATCGCTAACCTCCTTTAGAATTCTATGACTGACTGACTCGTCTTCGAGACACTGCCACAGAATTCATGACTATCGCCATACTCACCGAGAAACCCTCGGTCGCCCGTGACATCGCCCAGGCGCTCGACGTCCGCAAACGTGGCGAGGGTTATATTTACGGCAACGGCTATGCCATTACCTGGGCCATCGGCCATCTCGTTACGCTGGCACAGCCGCATGAGATCAATCCGGGTTGGCGACCGTGGCGACAGGACCGTCTGCCGATGTTACCCACCGACTGGCCTTTGGTGGTTCCAGACAAGACCCGCGACCAGTTCGACTTGGTGCGCAAAGTGCTGACCTCGAAGAAAGTCGAACGGGTGGTGTGTGCTACCGATGCTGGCCGCGAAGGTGAACTGATCTTTCGCTACATCTACGAGGCCGTCGGTTGCCAAAAACCGTTCAGTCGACTTTGGATCTCGTCTTTGACGCCGGACGCGATCCGGCGCGGCTTTACGCAACTGCGTGACGGTCGAGAGTACGATCCGTTAGCTGATGCTGCCCGCGGGCGCAGCCGAGCCGACTGGCTGGTAGGGATGAACCTTTCGCGGGCTTCGACTTTGGCCTACGCCGGGGCGGACGACGAGACCCTGACAGTCGGTCGGGTGCAGACACCGACCCTGGCGATGGTGGTCGAGCGTGAGCTCGAGATCCGGGCTTTTGTGCCCGAGGACTATCTCGAGGTTGTTGCCACTTTCCGCCCGGCAACCAACGCCTCGGCCGATCCAGACGACCCGCTATCTGATGAAGCCCCGTCTGATGCAGCAACCTACAAGGGAACCTGGTTCCGCGGTGCCAAGCACAAAACAGACGCCCAGCGTCTGCCAGCCGACAATGAGGAGGCGAGCCAGATCGTCGAGCGCGCCAAACGTGGCGAGGCAGCGATCGAGTCTGTCAAGTCCGAAAAGCGGACGATGCAGCCGCCGTTACTCTACGATCTCACCGAGTTGCAGCGCCACGCCAACCGCCTGTTCAGTTTCAGCGCCCGCAAGACCTTGAGTGTCGCCCAAAAGCTCTACGAGCAGCGCAAGCTGATCAGCTACCCTCGGACCGACAGTCGGCATCTGTCGCAGGATGTGGCAGCTACCCTTCCCAAAATCGTCGACACGATTCGTGGTCCTTACGAAGGCATGCTGGCGGATGGCACCGGCAAACGGAAGCTGACCCGTCGTCATATCGATGATGCTCGGGTGACCGATCACCACGCCCTCATTCCCACCACCACTTCAGCGGAAGGGCAAAACCTGTCCTCTGACGAGCGCAAGATTTATGACCTGATCTGTCGTCGATTGCTCTCCGCCTGGCACCCAGCACACATCTGGTCGGTGACCACCGTCATCACACGGATTCTCACAACGTCGGAGGCCAACGGCTCAGACTCCAAGACACCGATTGTCGACCGCTATCACGCCAGCGGCTCGATGGTGATCCAGGCCGGCTGGAAAGTCCTCGACATCGGTTATGGCACATCGCAGGACAAGGAAGGTAAAGCGCCGGGGAAAGATCAAGCGCCTGGGAAACATCAGAAGTTACCGGAGGGTCTGACGAAGGACCAGACGCAAGAGGTGGTCGACGCCAAGTCATTGAAGAAGACTACCCGGCCTCCCAAGCGCTTCACCGAGGCGACATTGCTGACAGCGATGGAAACCGCTGGCAAGACTCTAGACGACAAAGAGCTTTCAGCCGCAATGAAAGAGTCTGGGCTCGGCACCCCGGCAACCCGAGCCGAGATCATCGAGACCCTGTTGCGACGCAAGTATCTCGATCGTCAAGGGAAAACCCTCGTCGCTACCGACCGCGGCATCCGTCTTATCGAGGTTGTCCATCCGCTGGTCAAGAGCCCAGCGATGACCGGGGAATGGGAAGCGGAGCTCAAGAAGATTCAGCGTGGTGAAGGCAACCTGGCCGACTTCATGACCCGCATCGAAACCTACGTCAAAGAGGTTGTCGGTGGTGTCTTCGGTCAACAAGGGTCGTCAACACCTCTACCTATTGGATCTGGCGAACAGCAGCCTGGGGACAAGAGGCGGTCTGACGGCAAGCACGTTTCTGATCCAGGCCAGTCAGCAGGGCAACCACCCAACGGATCGCCCGCAGCGCCGCCGGCAGCTGACACCCGGAACGGGTTGGATCCTGGCGCGCTGCCAGAGCCTTTTGATTGGGGCTCCGCTTCAGAAGAGGCCCCGCCCGATGAGGATTGGGGTGAACCAACGCAGGACTTCGACCGTCCAGGCATGGGATCGATGGCCAGCTTGTCCAGCGGCCAATCGTTGAGGTCACCGGCCGCAGGTCAAGTCACCTCGAACAATCCGGCCCAACTCGATCTCACTTCACAGGGCTCTGCCTCGGCCTTGCCCGCCCCCAGCCGACGCAGTCCAACACCACCGGAAAAGCTGGGTGAGCTGCTGGCGAATACCTTTGGGCACGACGGCTTCCGGCCCTATCAGGAGGCGACTTGTCGGGCGGTTACCGAAGGCCATGATGCGCTACTGGTGATGCCCACCGGTGCCGGAAAATCGCTCTGTTACCAGCTGCCAGGGATCGCCCGAGCTGGGACGACCCTAGTGGTCTCACCCCTCATCGCCCTGATGGAGGATCAAGTCGCCAAGCTCCAACAGCTGGGGCTAAGGGCGGAGCGTATCCACTCGGGTCGCAGCCGGTGGGATTCGCGGCAGGTTTGCGCCGCTTACCTCGAAGGTCAGCTCGACTTCTTGTTCATCGCCCCCGAGCGGCTCAGCGTGCCAGGCTTTCCAGAAATGCTGGCTCGACACAAGCCGGGGTTGGTGGCGGTCGACGAAGCGCATTGTATTTCGCAGTGGGGTCACGACTTCCGACCGGACTATCGCATGCTCGGCCAGCGACTACCCCAGCTCCGCCCGGCGCCGGTCATCGCCGTCACCGCAACCGCCACCCCGACGGTCCAAGACGATATTGCGCAACAGCTTGGTCTGCTCGAGACGCAACGGTTCATCCATGGCTTCCGCCGCACCAACATCGCAGTGGAAGTGGCGGAAATGCGGCCGTCTCTGCGGCGCGACGCAGTTCACCAGGTGCTGGCTGATCCCGAGCGGCGACCGGCCATTGTTTATGCACCGAGCCGCAAAGAAGCCGACGCCCTCGGTGAAGAGCTCAGCGCCGCGTTTCCTGCTGCCGCTTATCACGCTGGCATGATGTCCGAGACTCGGGACCGTGTCCAAGCAGCTTTCTTGAGCGGTGAGCTCGAAGTGATCGTCGCCACCATCGCGTTCGGTATGGGGATCGACAAACCCGACGTCCGCACCGTGATCCATACCGGCTTGCCGGGCACACTGGAGGGTTATTACCAAGAGATCGGCCGCGCTGGTCGCGACGGCAAGCTCTCCCGAGCGATCCTGCTGTACTCCTACGCTGACCGCCGCACCCACGAATTCTTCCACTCTCGCGACTATCCAACAGTCGAGACGCTGAAGCGGATCCACCAAGCTCTGACTTCCGATCAGCAACCCGCCGATCTGTTGGGATCGCGTCTCGGAATCGATGAGGAGACGTTTCAAAAAGCCCTCGAGAAACTTTGGATCCACGGTGGTGCGGTGATCGACCCGGAAGAAAACGTCACTCGCGGCTACATTCAATGGCAACGACCTTACCTCGATCAGCGGAACCACAAGCTTTTTCAACTCGAGCAGATCACTCAATTTGCCCAAAGTCGCGACTGCCGCATGTTGTGCATGATCCGTCATTTTGGCGACCAAGAAGACGACGGCGAACCTTGCGGGATCTGTGACGTCTGCGCGTCCACCAGCTGTCTGGTGCGACGCTTCAGCCAGCCGGATGCCGGCGAAATCATGACCATGCGTCTGATCCTCGAGGCGCTCGAGGAGTGGGACAACCAGGGTACCGGCCAACTGTTCAAGAAGAGCTGCGAAGGTTCCGCCGTCGACCGCCGCACCTTCGAGCGCCTGCTCAGCGGTCTGGTCTCTGCCGACTTGGTGAAAACCTCCGAAGACTCCTTCGACAAAGGCGGCCAGACCATCCGCTTTCAACGCGCTTCACTCACTCCCAACGCCTACCGTGCCGACCCCAGCGCAATCGCCAAGGTACTGCTCCCCGAGGAACCGCCCAAGGCGAAACGAAAACGCAAGGCGAAGTCCAAGCCCGGTCGCGCTGGAGGAAGAACCTCCACGAGCCGAACCGCGAGTTCACGCAGCAAGTCTTCGGCCAAGCGGAGCGCCGCCGCCCCGACCGGCAAAGCGGCAGAGCTTTATGAGGCGCTCAAAGCCTGGCGTTTGAAAGAAGCCAAACGGCGACGGATCCCCGCCTTCCGAGTGCTGACCAATCGTACCCTCGGCGAAATTGCCGCCTCACGTCCCGCCAACCCAACCGAGCTCCTCGGCATCCATGGTGTCGGTCCAACTATCGTCGACAAATACGCCACCAAAATCCTCGGCATCATCGCCACTGCTGGGCGCAGCTAACGCTCCAGCCAAGACCGGTTCAAGAACGTGTCAAAGCTCGGTCGGACTTGTGGGCTGCGCCGCAGCTCCAGAACTCGCCGGCCCTCTTGCAGATGCCTAAGACGCTGTTATGCCAATAGATACGAGTGGCCAACAGGTGCGAAGCTCAAACATGCTCGCTGCTTGCTCACTCCACAAGACCTCCCTCACCTGAGCCGTCGAGGTCGTGTGGGTGGAGCGAGCACGGGCGAGGATGTCTGAGCTGGAAAAATCACGAGACTCGCCAACACCTCGCATTGAGGTAGCTGATGCATCTCGGAGTGATCCGGCGAGTCACGCAGCCCGAGCACAGTCCACCCACACGCCCGGTCTACGGTCACTCTTGGATGGATAAGATCTAGCTGGTGCTAAACCCGATGCGGGAGTGCGCCCCATCACAGAACGGCTTGTTTTCCGACGCGCCACAGCGACATAAGGCCCCACGTCCACCTGTGCAGGAATCGTCACCGCCAGTTAGCGTCATTGGACCGGTCAAAATCAAAGGACCGTTGTTGGCCAGCACTACTTTGAGTTTGCCGGAGCCATCACCCTGCCTGAGCTTCGGATCAGGAATCGCACCGGTGTCACTAAAGCCAGCCTTGGAATGGGCTCCGTCGCAGAACGGCTTATTCTCCGACGCACCACAACGGCAAAACGCAATTCGCGTATCGCGCAGCAACACATTGCCGTCGGTGTCGACCACTTCGATATCGCCGCGTGCATAGAGTGGCCCGTCAGCATCTATTTGGACGGTATTCTCGGCCGCGGGCTGCAAGCCCGGTTCGCCCTCAGCGTTGCTGATCCACAACGCACCCGTCGGACATTTGTCGACCACGGCGACAATCTCGTCGGCACTCGCTGCATCGGGATCAACCCAAGGTTTGGCCTCAGGATCAAACACTCCTGGTAAACCGTGGACACATTCGGCAGCGTGAATGCACCGTTTGGCATCGTAATGGACCGCTATCGACTTACCGCGATACTCATGGACTTTGGCACCCATCTTGGCCTCCAATAAATTTAGGACGATCGACACATCGAGTTAGCTCTGGCCTGTGATCTTCAATACGTCGCTCAGCAGCCACCAGATTCCGAGCCCTAGGATCACTCCCGGCACAACAAAGCGCAACCAGAAAATCAGAAACTGCCCTTGGGCACCCCGGGCGTCGAGCTCTTCTACCAGGCGCGCCTGGCTGAGCGCCCAACCAGCGGCGAGCGTCGCCAACAACGCACCGAGGGTCTGCATTCCAGAACCGAAGAACAGGTCCCACGGGACAAAAACCTTCATGTTGATCATCGGCGGAATGGCGAAGACAAACACCACCGCGGCCATCAGCCATACCGCCTCAGTCCGCCGGAGGCGTGTATTGTCCACCAACCCGGCAACCAGGACTTCAAACGCCGCGACGTCCGAGAGGTAGGCCGCACCGAGCAGGCTGACAAAAAACAGGATCCCGAATGCCCAGCCAGCGGGGATCTGAGCAAACACCTGCGGCAAGGTGAAGAAAATCAAGCCGGGACCGCTGCCTGGCTCGAGGCCAAAGGCGAAAACCGCTGGCAGAATCGCCAACCCGGCCAACAGGCCGGCCCCCACATCACCGATCGCGGTCCACATCGCGTTGGCACGCAATGGCTCCCCTTCCCGCAAATAGGAGCCATAAATCACCATGAAGCTACCACCCAGCGACAAGCTGAAAATCGCCTGCCCCACCGCCGCCACCGCCACACTTGGGGTGAGCGCCGCGAGGTCGAATTTCAAGATGTACCATTCAATTCCTGCCCAAGACCCGGGCAACGTCACCGAACGTACGATGAGCACTAACAGGCTGCCAAACAAAATCGGCATCAACACCTTGCTTGCGACCTCAATGCCGGACCGCAACCCGCGCAGCAACACCACCGTACAGGCCAAGATAATCAATCCGGTGCACAGCAGCTGCAACAAAAAAGAGCGTCCATCAAACCCGGTGTCTGGCGGCAGAATACCGTCTGTCCACGGCAGGCCGATGCCCTGGACCACCTGCCCAACCGCGTAATACAACACCCAGCCTAGGGCATTGGTGTAATACGCCGTCGCAGCCGTCACCACGAAGAAGAAGAACCAGCCCACACCACGCCCCAAGGGGAAGCCAACTCCCTCAAAAGCGCCCACCGGGCCGCGACGTGTGGTGCGCCCCAGACTCCACTCCGCCATCAACGCCGGAATGCCGAGCAAAGCCACCGCCAACAAATACACCAAGACGAAGGATGCGCCGCCAAACTTCCCAACCATGTAGGGAAAGCGCCAGACATTACCGAGCCCAACAGCCACCCCGACCATCGTCATCAGCAGCCGAGCTCGTGAGCTGAACGTCTCGCGCTTCATCGTGGGCCGGCCTCTTGGAAGATCCGAGCCAAGGCGTCGAGTGCCAGTTCGATGTCCTCCGGTGTATTGTAGAAGTGGGGTGCCAGCCGAATCGCCGGACCCCGCGCCGAGGCCAAAAATCCAGCCCCCCGCAGCGCCGCTTCGACAGCATCAGAATCGGTTGGACAGACAAACGCCGTCAAGGGCGTCTTGTGCTCGGTAGCGCGACAGCCGTGGACGGTGAAACCACGTGCCTCGCCACCTGCCACCAGCAGACCGGAGAGGTAGTCACACCAGGTCTCAATTGCCGGTAGACCGATCTCGTTCAACATCGCCATCCCTGCCCGTGCGGCATAGGCGGCGGCGATCCCCGGCGTGCCGGTTTCGAAACGATTGGCGGTCGACGACCAATCGAGCGGCTCGAGCTTGAACTCGAACGGCTTGGCGCGCCCGAACCAGCCGGTCATGGATGGTTCCAACGTCTCGATCAGCTCGCATCGCACGTAGAGGAATGCGATACCTGGAATACCCATCAGGAACTTGAGGTTGCCAGCCGCCAGAAAGTCGACGTTGAGGGCTTTGACGTCGACCGAGTGCACTCCAATGGTCTGGTACGCGTCCACGAACAGCAAGGCACCGTTGCGATGGGCCTGCTCAGCGATGGTGCGAAGATCCTGCAAGTACCCATTCTGATAATAGGCATGACACGCCGAAACCACCCGCGTCCGATCATCGATCCGGCCGGCGTAACTGTCTGCCGGCACGATATCGTCCTGCAAGGGTACCCAGTCGATTTCGGCACCATAACGCCGCTGCGCCAACCAGGCATGGGCCACCGTCGGGAATTCGGCTCCTGACACCACCACGCGGTTGCGCTCGCCGCCGAAGTCCAAAGCACTCGCCACCCGAGTTACCGCACCTGACAGCGAGTCGACCACCGCAATTTCTTCCGGTGTGGCACCGATCAGGCGTGCGAACTCGATCTTCGCCAGCCGGATTTCCTCCAGCCAAACATCCCAATCGGTGCCGAGGCGATTCCAGGAGTCGAGATAGCTGTCGATCGCCGCCCGTGTCGCCACCGTCTGCGGCGCCTGCGTGCAGTTGTTGAGCGGAATGTAGGACGACAGTACCGGCACCTGCCGACGCCATCTCGTGAGGTCGTAGGCGGGCTGCGGAGTCACATCCAAGGCGGCCGCGGTAGGAGCTAGCATCGTCCAGGCTATTGTACCTGCGGTCAGGCCTCCTGAGAGCACCCCAGATAGGTTGCGATCGCCTCAATCGCGGCCCGCGAATTCGGCACCATCGGAGCAAAAGCCTGCGACACGTGGGCGGCATCATCCAGTTCCTGGAGCTCGACCGTAACACCGGCAGCGGTTGCGCGTTCGGCCAGGCGGCGGCTTTCGGACAATAGCGTCTCAATGGCGCCAACTTGGATCAGCATCGGCGGCAGGCCACTAAGGTCGGCATAAAGCGGTGATGCTAGCGGCGCCAACGGGTTGGTTTCGCCAAGGTAATTGAGGGCGAAAAAATCCAGCACTTCACGAGAGAGATAATCGTGCGGAGTGTTGCGAACGATACTGGCCCCGGTGCAGGCAAGATCAACCCACGGTGACAATAAAACCGCAGCTTTCGGCAACGGTCCCCCCGCATCACGCAATGACACCAGCGTCGCCAGCGACAACCCACCCCCGGCCGAATCACCACCGAGAATCAACTGGCCTGCATCGAGTCCTGAACCCGCCAGCGCCCGCATGACCGCCAACACATCGTCAAGCGCCGCCGGATGGGGGTGTTCTGGGGCCAGACGATAGTCCGGTGCAAAACAACGACAGCCTGCGGCTAGAGCAATTTGCGCAATCAAGGTTCGATGGGTTCCCGGTGAACAGAAACAGTAGCCGCCACCATGCAGGTAGACCAGTGTCGGCCCTTCGGTCGTCCAACTTCGCGGCGTGATCCACAGGCCTGGCACGCCGCCAACGTCGGCACGCTCGAACGTCACGCGCCGCGCCAAGCTCGGCCACACCGGCGTCGCCAGCTCAGCGCTCCGCAACCCGGCAACCCCCTGGTCGACGACGACGCGAATATCCCGGCGCAGCAGCAACGTCAACACCGCGGCGCTCCAATTCCGTGGTCCACGGCGGTCACCGCACAAGCGTCGCCAGGTCACCACAACCGCCATGTGGATCCACCGCAGGAGTAGGCCGATGAGGCTTGATCGCACGCGGGCATTGTAACCGAGCCTCACTGTGCCTCGAGATTGCGATATGTTGGGATTCAGAATCCAATCAATCAGCCCAAACGAGGCAACGATGGACCTGGCGATCGACGGCACAACTCACCCCACTAAACACTGGCACACGCTCGCCAACGGCCGCGTGCAATGTGATCTCTGTCCACGGTTCTGCAAGCTGCGTGAAGGCCAGCGCGGTCTGTGCTTCGTCCGCGGCCGGGTGGACAACGCCATTGTGCTCACCACCTATGGCCGGTCGTCGGGTTTCTGCATCGATCCGATCGAGAAGAAACCGCTCAACCACTTCTACCCTGGCACACCGGTCCTCTCCTTCGGCACCGCCGGCTGCAATCTAGCCTGTAAGTTCTGTCAGAACTGGGATATTTCGAAATCTCGAGAAATCGATACCCTCGCTGACCAAGCGACGCCACAGGCCCTCGCCCGAGCGGCAGTGGCTCACGGCTGCCGCAGCGTAGCGTTTACCTATAACGATCCGGTGATCTTCATGGAGTACGCCATCGACGTCGCCCGCGCTTGCCACCAGCATGGCATCCGGACTGTCGCGGTCACGGCCGGCGAGATCTGTGCCGAGCCGCGACAGGAGTTCTTCCGCCACATCGACGCCGCCAACGTCGACCTCAAGGCCTTCACCGAAAGCTTCTACCGCAAAGTCTGTGGCGGCGAATTACAACCGGTGCTCGACACGCTGCGCTACCTGCACCATGAGACCGACGTTTGGCTCGAGATCACTACCCTGCTGATTCCAGGCGAAAATGACTCGCCCCACGAACTCGACGCCATGAGCCGCTGGGTGGTCGACGAGCTCGGCCCCGACGTGCCGATGCATTTCACCGCATTTCACCCCGACTACAAAATGCTCGACCACCCTCCCACTCCACCTGAGACGCTCACCCGCGCTCGCGATATCGCCCGTGCCAACGGCGCACTCCATGCCTACACCGGCAACGTCCATGATGCGACGGGTTCGAGCACCTACTGCGCCGGCTGTGGTGACGTCCTCATCGGTCGTGACTGGTACGTCCTCGGCACCTGGAACCTCGATCAGCAGGGAGCCTGTCGTAGCTGCGGCACACAGTGCGCCGGCCATTTCGACGCCTCACCCGGCACCTGGGGAGCGCGTCGTCAACCCGTGCGTTTGGGTTTGTGATCGGTGCAGGAATCGCTCGTCAGAAGTCGCGTCCGATAGGCGGCCGAAAACGCCCTCAGTTGGCGCCCCAGGCCAAGGTGTCACCGGATTCGAAGCCATCACCGAAAATGAGATTCAGCGCTGGAATCACCGTGACGTAAACATCTTGGATGCCAAATCGCGCATCCTGGTAGAACGGGTAAGCCCGTCCGTCGGCGGCTGCGATCGCGTTGTAGTCACCGATAAAGTCCGCCGCACCAACCTCGAAAGGCAGCACCGGGGTAAAGCTAACAACAACCTTGAACCCAACAAGGCTCGGCGCCTGATGGCGCGAACCGCGGATTCGGGTCTCATAGCTCAGTGCCCGATTCGTCAGCTGCCCCATCGACATCCTGGCACATCAGGACGCCATGGCGCCGAAGGACACGGTGGCGCAGCAGGTAACGTAAGGTGCGATCAACGTCTTCGGAAGACTCAGGATAAGCTCGCTGCAACATCTCTCGGATCTCCGCGATCGAGCACCGACTAGCGACCAACTCGAGGATCAGCCCGGCGGGTTGATCGAGGTTGAGATCGTAACCCCCGTGGAGATGGTAAAACAGCACTTGATCGTCGAAGGTCGCAATGACGAATTCCGGGTTGACTGAATAGACCGCGTCCGGATCCAAAGTGACCACCTCCGGATCTCGGGTGGTCGCCTCCGGAACCAGGTCACTCGCGGCGTCAGGGTTCGATGAACTTGTCATGCCGGCACCTTGCGCTCGATATCGAACGATGAGCCGACGTCGCCGTAGTGGTAACGAAGGTCGATGTGATCCCCAAGTTCAAATTGAACCGGTCGGCCGGCCATCCACACCTTGCTCGCCCAGGAGTTCTCCGGGGTGACCTTGGCAGGATGAATCGAAAAGTGGACCGACGGACTCAACCGGGTTTCGAAAAAGACGACCACCCCATTCAGCTCCCCTGCCGCAGTCACCGGAAGGACGGCGGTCGTCTCGACTTCGTGATGATTTGCCAGCTTCAAATCCAGATCCGCCAGCAGCACGGGTTCACACAGACGCGGCCAATCCCGGCTCACATAGGTGCTGGCGAACAAGGTATGGCCGTGTTGACCGGCGGCCGTGAGCTCCGAAAAATCGACCTCGTACCAGCGTTGCCAGCGCTCCGCAGCCTCGGCGGCAACCACATGCTGATGGTGCCACTCCGGAGGAATCGAGACCGGCAAGCCGTACACTTGGAGGCTCGCCGGAATCAAACGCGCGTCGGGTTTGAGTAAACGTTGGACCGCGTCCGAAGTGGTTTCCAGAATCGCCTCGTCCAGAGGATCGTTGCCGATAATCTCGCTCACCAAAACGTCCGCCTTCTCGGGCAAATCCACATGGGTTGACCGGCCTTCGACCAAAGTGATGCGATCGGAGAGTCCGTTGGCTTCAAACGAGCGCTTCGCCAGCCTTCCCATCCTGCCGCTCTCGATCGCATACACGTGCTTGGCACCAGCCTTGGCGGCGGTAATAGCGAGGACGCCGGTACCGGTGCCGATGTCGAGAACAATGTCCTCGGGGGTCACCGTCTCACGGATCGCCTGCTGGTAACTCTCCGTCCGCGCCCGATCGTTCAACATCCGGATGTGGACCGGAGCCGAGTCGAACGAATCGGGGTGGGAGCGCCAACGGGACGTCTGCTGGTCGGAACTCTCCAAGATTCCCCAGCGGTAAAGTGCGGTCACATGCTGGACCATGTCGAGCCAAGCCCGCGCGCCCTTGATGCGCGGCTTCAGCTCCTCGAGCCCGGCTTCGATCGTCTTGGAGGTCGCAAAGGTATCGAGGATAGCAAGAGTGGCGTGGTTCCCCTGATACGTCTCACCATCGAGGATCAGCTCGACGCTGGAGGAGGCACCCAGGTCAATCGTTAGATCGGGTACGCGCTGAACCGGCGTGTGTTTTGTGAGTCTCATCGCTTGATTGGTCTCATCGGGGCGGGAGCATATACCGAACAGGCCACCCCGATCGGCCTTCAATCGTCCAAGCGGTATTCGAAGTACAGTTCCTCGTCTACAACGCGCTGTTGGAAACGTCGCCAAGTCGCAGTGGGCACACCGTCTGGAGCCTTCTGGTCCTGAATCTTCTGCCTGCTGTCGCTGCGTAAAACTCGACCGCTGGCCTTTTGATGCAGACGTTGCATCAACGGCTCGAAAGGTATCTTGCCCCAACGTTTCTTGACCGCCATGTCGTGATCCACCGGCACCATGGCCACCAGGTCGTCATGGGTCATCAACTCCAGGCCTTGCTCCCGCAGGGTTGCATTGTGGCTGCCGTGATGCGCCACTTTGTAGAGAACGGTACGCGCCAACAGGTCGTGGGCGCTGACTTCAGCGCCATCTTCGAGGGTCCAGTGGACATCTTTCCACGACAGCCAATTACCGACCTGAGCGTCCCCCGGGAAGAGCAACACCTCACCGGTGCTGACGATCTCAATCGCCAGAACTAGGCTCGAGTTGTTGGTGTCGTTATCCAGTTTGAGCGCCAAGTCAACAGCCGAACGATGCCATTCAGAGTCGATACGACGCCAGGACTGATCGCGATAGTCCTCCTCATTGGCTTCCCCCCAATAAGCCTGCTTGAAGAAAGGCAGCTGCTCCGCCACCGGCAACGGAATTCGATAGCGACGGTCGAACGGCTGGCTAGTCTCTTGGAACTCGTCGACACCGGCCGCGGCTGCCGCAGGTCCGTCGAGTGCAGCGGCGAGAAATGCTGTCTCTGGCGTCAGCCCGAAAGCTGCCTCGTACACTTCAGAATGGGCCCGCGATGGTCGACTACGCTTGATCAAGGCCTCGTCCTGGGGTGGCCCAAGGACATAGAAACGAATGCCTGGCACCTCCGGTAGCTCGAGCGGCGCATCGGTCGGCCGTAAGAAGCGGGCTGGCGACCGGGCAAGCGCATGCACCATCTCCAAGGCTCCTGCTGTCCCGCGGCGGCCAGCGGCGCCGAAAAAACCCAACAACGTTTCAACCTGCTGAGAAACTACCGGGACTGCCACCCCGTCGTTACCTGCCCCGTCGTTGCCGGAGGCAGCCGTCATCTCAGCCTCGCGAAGCCCTTGCAAAGCCAAACGCAAGCCATGTTCCACTCTCTTTCTCTCGCCACGCAGCAGCTGCGCAAGCTCGTCCTTGGGATCTTCGGTCCACGCCAGCCACAAGTTGTGGATCTGGAGCTTGTCGGTTGATGCCGCAGCATCGTCTCCGCCGTCTTCTTCGGCTGGCTTGGCAAACAACGTCTTGGCTTGCAGAAATCCCGAGAGGTGATCGTAGTGTTCATGGGTGATGACCAGGAGATCCACCTGGCCCGAGGTGGTCGTGATGATGTCCGCCACCACCTCCTTCATCTTGGCCGAGGCGTCCTTCGTGCCGAGAATGACACCGCAGTCGATCATCAGATAGAACGGCCGCTCGCCTTCAGAAGGCAACGTCAGAAGGAAACAGTCTCCCAACCCGTGACGGTACATGCGGACTCGAACGGCGGCAGACGACGAGGGGGTCGCGAGAGTCTCAGACATGATCACCTCGGTGCAGCACAGCGAACGGCTCGTCGCGGTGGTGATGCCCATCGCCGAAGTAGGTGGCGTGGAGGGAAACACCAACAGGGGATCGCAGAAAGTCCCAATGTCGACGTTGACGTGCGTCGTCGAAGATACTCTTGATGATGCAGTAGCGGACTCGGCGTGCTTCGAGATCGATCAGCAGGGTGCAGCCACCACGAAATTGCAGTGCCGATCGATCGTGATCGGACTTCTTCGGCGGAATCCTTCGACGCTGGGTGAGCTCGACCACCAACTCGGTGATAAACGAGCCGTCGGGAGCAAGGCGCCGAGCTGGACGTACCGAATGCACTTCGGTAGCAACTTTGAGCGCCCCGGTCTCCGAGTTCTTCGTCTTGTGGATGTAGGTCGGCAGATCGGTTCCCCAGGCCAGCCCGAGCTCGTGCCGCGCGTTCTTGTTCGGCAACAGATACTGCTCCATCCAGCGGTGGAATTGAGCACAGTTCTTTTCCGACTGCTGGTAGGCGCGATAACGCTCGCTGCGCAGGTCCCACGATAGATCCAAGGCTTGCAACAGCTCATCGAGTCCATCCAGCTGCTGCAGGCCGCTTGGGATGCGCCACCGCAGACTGTCGACGGACAGCGTACGAACACCGCGCGGGAAAATTCCACGGCGACGGAAAGCCTCGATGAAGGCGACCCGATAATGCTTTGGGTCGTTTGGTACCAGATCCGAGTCGGCGGTAATCAGGGCGCGCAGATATTCGCCGAACGTGATGTCCACCGGCGGGCAGTAGTCGAGCGCCCGAATACAGATGTTCAGCACATGGCGGGCGCTCTTGGCGGCTTCGTCGGCCAGTCTCGCTACTAGATCCGCTTGGATTGCGCCTTGCGGCAAGACGCCGGTGCCGCCGGTGGCGAGACGTTCCAGATCGCGGCTCCGGTGTCGGTAGATCGTCAGGAAGGCGTCGAAGATTGCAGCCACCAGAATTGCGCCACGGGCATGTGGTTCGTCTACGGTAAGGTATTCGTTGGGATCGGGCTCGAGCGGCCGCCAGACGCCGGTGTCCGGGTCGGACCGTCCGAGAGCATCGCGCAAGGCACCACGGCTGCCCATGGCTTCGCCGAACTGCTGGGCTAGCTGCCCGAGGATGTTCTGCTGCGAAAGGTCGCCACGGGTCTTCTCGATCTGATGCCGCAACGGCTCCGGAAAACTGAAGTGCTGAAACAGAGCGACGAGATCGGCAAACGCTTCGTGGAAGGCCAAGACATCAGGATTGGAGGGTTCGGCGAAACGTTCGTGCAGCCCGTCCAGCAAGGCATGGGTGGTCTCGTGGGCCACCACATCGTGGGACAAGCAAGTGAACACTGTGCCCCCCGGCAGGTTGCGACCGGCGTGGTATCGGGACGCCGGAAAGTAGCCGAAAAGTAGAGCTTTGCGCTGCGGGCTGTAATAGGCGTTGGCCTCGCGCAAGGCATGCGGGTAGATCCGCAGCCGAGGGACGAAGTCCTCCCGGTAGACGGGCTCACCACCGTTGGCTCGACGGGTGGTGCGAGTCGACCACAGAGCCACTCGGCCGAGAGCCCGCTCAAAATTGGTAATGGTTTTCATCGCCACCGCGTAGACCATTTGCTGGTGGAACTGTGGATTCCCTTCCGAAGGCGTCAGCCCCTGCTGGGCGAGGAGGCTCGGTTCGTTGAGATCCACCGCAGCGTAAGCACAGCCGCTGGCGGGGTCGATGTCCACCACTTCGAGATAGTCCCCCACCGGCCCGGGTTGCAGGTCTTCCCACGGCACCTCCACCGTAGTCTGGTTCAACATTGCGGTCTCCAATTCCAGCCCGAGGCTGGGGTCGAAGGCAAAAGCGCGCAGTCGCCGAACCTTTGGCGGCGGGTGTTTCGGTGCCTTGGCGAACTCGAGATCAACCGCGGTCAGGGGTCGAAGCCGGCGTGTCACCTCATGCCCCAACGCCGCACGCAGAGTCGCCGAGCAGGCCGGATCTTCGGCGATCGCGTCCGCTAGCTCCTGCTGCACCTTAGCCGGGATCTGGCTACGCCGAGCGTCGGGATCGATGTTGTGGTCCGCCATGATCTTCTCGGCAAGCATGGAGTGTTGGACCAGCTGTGCCGCTTCCAGCTCCAGCATGGAGGCACGGACACTGCGCGACGCGCCGAGGCCGGTCAGGACCCGCAGGATCGCAAAACGCGCCGAGTCTTTACGCGTTTGCTCCAACTCCGCGGCGTTAGCGGGTTGAATCTCCAAGGCGTCCGCGGCACGTAGCACTCCACGCCCCAGGCGTCGCGGATGTTCGGTCGGGCCTGCTGAATCGAACAACGCCTTACGCACCGCCTCCACCCGCATCCACGGCTGGTCGTATTGTGGATCGTGGTGCATCAGCCAGAGCGCCGCTGCCGCCGCGATCTGGGGAGTTGCCGACGACGTTCCAGCCCCGTTCATGGCAACTAGCTTCGAGCACCCGAGCTCGGCCCACGGCATATTCGGCGTGTAGGCAGAGAGCGCCGTCCGCATCTTCTTTCGTGGCCCCCAATTGCCCTGCATGATGCGAAACGGTAGGCGATTGTAGGGTCGCCCATCCGCCATTACGCCGCAGGCAGCAAGCACTCGCTTGTAGCGGGCCGGATACACGATGAAGCGCGTCGGCAGGCCGCGGAAGTTGTTGCCTGCGGCACACACAATCACCACCCCGGCTTCGTAAGCGCGGTTGATCGCCTCGGTCCAAGCCGCTGACGCGACGCCGCCCATACTCATCGACACAACATCGCAGCCAAGGTTCGTCACGTAGTCGAACGCTCGAGCCACGGCGCTGGTGTAGAAATGCACCACGGAGCTGGCGACCCGTAACGGCACGATCTCAGCTTTGGGGGCGCCGCCCAGGGCCTGGCCCCCGAAAGGCCCGGCCTGCCTGACGTCGTTGAGAACGTTGCCGGCCAAGATGCTCAAGGTGCCAGTACCGTGGCCTGGATCCCGCAAGAAGCCGCGTTTTGCTGGATCGGCCGCGTTGTCGACGTCTTCTCCGTCGACGAAGTTGCGCTGTAGCTCAGTGTTGAGATGTGCTGGCAGGGTGACGTGTTGGGGATCGTAGCCAGTGTCGAGATGAGCAATACGTACCCTGCGACGACCTTCCCCGACCAGGTCCCGTGCCGCGCCCAACTGGGAGTACTGGTCTTGCAAGAACCAAGCGAATCCTTCCTGCGCAATCGGCGTGGCTCCGTCGTGTGTCGTCTGATCCTCAAACTTGCAAAGCTCGCTCGGGGTGGCCTGGAACGCGGCATCGGAGCCTTGGAGTGGTGTTGGGTTCTGGTACTCCCAGCGGTGCAACACATCCGGTTCGACGAAGGCAGGGGAATCGCTGGCTGAAAAACCCAGGCGCTCGCCTATTGCATGGTAGGCAAAATCCCACAGATTCTGCTCCCGGCCGAACTCTTCCTCGGCTTCCACCAGATACCACTGTGCCTCGCCAGCCACCTGTGCCTCGCCAGACAACCGTGCCCCGCCAGCCACCGAGAGACTCTGCTTCGGCTTGATCGGTTGGAAGAGAGGGCGTACCCGAAACGCCTGGCGCTCGAATCGAAAGCTCGACTCCGGCAGCTGACGTCCGCTACGAGCCTTGACCAGTAGTCGCGGTTTGGTCGTCGTCATCGTGTCCCTCTTGAAGCCTTGAATCAGCCCACCCACGTCCACTGCGTCGGTGTGGCAGCACATCACATTCATCAGTATAACCGCCCCTGAGAGTACCACCCAACCACCACAACTGGCGCCCCAACTGGACGCGGCCAGCCGGCCGGAGGAAACAAGACAAGATCTGATCGCAGGTTGGGCCTGCGATAGCATTCAACGACATGTCCCCGAAGCCATTGCTCCCGTCGTCACCGCCACATTCTGCTGCTTTGGAGCGCCTTGGGATCTATCGGATCGAGTCGTTGCTTGGGCGCGGAGGTATGGGAGAGGTTTATCTCGCCTGGGACGAGATGCTGGAGCGTCACGTCGCGATCAAGCGGATCCGCAGTGACCGACTCGGCGACGCGACGAGTCGCGCCCGATTCCTCCACGAAGCGCGGGCGGTGGCGCGGCTCGACCATCCGGCCATCGTCCGCGTCTACCACGTGCTGGAGCGCGACGATAGCCAGTGCCTGGTCATGGAGTACGTCCGCGGACAGGATCTCACCAAGCTGATCGCCAGCGGCAAGATCGACGCCGCGAGGGCCGTGGCGATCGCACGCGGCATCGCGGACGGCCTGGCCGAGGCTCACCGCCAGGGCCTAGTGCATCGGGACCTCAAACCAGGCAACGTGATGCTGACCGAGGACGGCCGGATCAAGATTTTGGACTTCGGGCTCGCCAAGGCCCTCTGGCCAGGAGGCGCCCCAAGTGCTAAGGACGAGCAGCTGACCCAGTCGGGCATGATCGTCGGCACGGTCCATGCCATGTCGCCGGAGCAGGCGGGCGGCTGGCCGGTAGATCACCGCTCTGATCTCTTTGCGCTCGGCAGCCTGCTCTACGAGATGCTCTCCGGGCGGCCGCCGTTCCGCGGCGAGCACTTCCTCGACACCTTGAGCCGAATCGTCGGCTCACAGCCGGAGCCTCTTGCCGAGCTTCGTCCCGACCTCCCGCGACCGCTGCTCAGCCTGGTGGAGAGACTGATGGAGAAAGACCGGGAGCGGCGGCCGCACAACGCCGATCTAGTAGCACAGGAGCTTGCCGCCCTGAGTCCAGGTTCCGATTCCGGGGCCGCAGCGATCGGTACCTCCCCGCGTCGTCGGCCGATCTCGGAGGACGTGGCAGCGCTGGCCGATGCTCCGACCGACCTCGGGATCCAGGCGCCCCGGGTGGAGACCGAGCCCGGCAACTCGGTCCTTCGGGTCCTGGTACTCACCGACCTGGTGGATTCGACAAAGCACCTCGAGACGCTCGGCGACGTCCGCATGGCGGAGCTATCGGGACGTCACGACCGCATGGCCCGCGATCTGCTGGTGCGCTACGACGGATTGGAGATCGACAAGACCGACGGCTTTCTGCTGCTCTTCGAGCGTCCGGGGGACGCGGTGACCTACGCCCTGTCGTACCACCAGGCACTCCACCGTCTGTCGCAGAACGAAGGGGTCGAGCTCTTGGCGCGGGCGGGTGTCCATCTGGGCGAGGTCATCCTGCGCCGCAACCCGGCCAGCCACGTGGCCCGCGGCGCCAAGCCGCTGGAGGTCGAAGGGTTGGCCAAACCGACGGCGGCGCGCCTCATGTCGCTGGCCGGCCCCCGGCAGACACTTCTCACCCGGAGCGTCTTCGACATGGCCCGACGCACGGCGGCAGCCGGTGAGCTGGCCGACCCACAGCTGCGCTGGCTCGACCACGGGTCCTATTCGTTCAAGGGCATCGACGAGTCCCTTGAGATCTGCGAGATCGGCGTCACCGGCTTCGCGCCTCTCGTCGAGCCGGCGAATTCGGAGAAGGCGAAACGCGCGGTGTCGTTCAGCGACGAGCTGACCTTGGGCTGGCGCCCGGCGGTCGGACAGCCGATCCCGCGGCGTCTCCACTGGGAGCTCACCCGGCGCCTCGGCGAAGGAGGGTTCGGGGAGGTGTGGCTAGCGCGGCACAAGTCGGGCGAGGAGCGGGTGTTCAAGTTCTGTTTCGAGGCCGAGCGCCTGCGGGCTTTGAAGCGGGAGGTCACGCTCTTTCGGCTGCTGCGCGAAACCCTCGGCCATCGTCATGACATCGCGCGTGTGCTCGACTGGGACTTCGACGAGGCCCCCTATTTCTTAGAATCGGAATACACCGAGGGCGGCGACCTGGTGAGCTGGGCCGAGAGTCTTGGCGGGCTTGCCGCGGTGCCGCTCCTAAGGCGCCTCGAGCTCGTGGCCGGGGTGGCCGAAGCGCTGGCGGCGGCCCATTCGGTGGGCGTATTGCACAAGGACGTCAAACCGCACAACGTGCTCGTGAGCCACGACGCCGACGGCCGACCTCAGGCCCGGCTCACCGACTTCGGCATCGGCGCCCTGACCGAGCAGGGTCAGTTGAATGAGCCGGGTTTCACGGTGCTGGGCTTCACCGAGACGTCGCTGGCGGACGGCTCGTCGGCCACCGGCGGCACGGCACGTTACATGGCGCCGGAGTTGCTCGCGGGCAAACCCGCCACTCTCCAGGCCGACGTCTACTCGCTCGGCGTTGTGCTCTACCAGGTTGTGGTCGGCGATTTCGAACGTTCCCTCGCCCCGGGGTGGCGTCGCGAAATCGACGACGAGTTGCTCTGTGAGGACATCGCCGCCTGCGTCGACGGCGTGCCCGAGCGCCGCCTTCACGATGCCGCCGAGCTCGCCGAGCGCCTGCGGACGCTGGATCAGCGGCGCGAGCTGCGACGGACAGAAGAGGAGGCTGCACGTTCGCGCCAGCGCGCTGGTCGCCTCCGAAGAGCCGCCGGTTGGTTGGGCATCGCCGCCACCGTCCTTCTGCTGGTGATCACGGTCTTCGCCTATCAGACCCTGGAGGCCAAGAACCGCGAGCTCGAAGCACGAGAGAACGCTGAACAGCGCCGGAGGCAAGCGGAAACGCTGATCGACTTCATGTTGGGCGACCTGCGCCAGGAATTGCAGGCGATCGGCAAGCTCCAGATTTTGGACAAGATAGGTGACCAGGCGATGGAGTATTTTGCCGCCGTCCCCGAGGGTGATCTCAGCGAAGAGGAGATGGCCAGCTACGCTCAGGCGCTCCACCAGATCGGTCAGGTGCGTTTCTCCCTCGGCCGCATGGACGAGGCGGCGCAGGCGTTCGGCGAATCCCTGACAAGAGCCCAGGAGCTAGCAGCGCGGGACCCGCAGAACGTCGATTGGCAGTTCGACCTCGGTCAAAGTCATTATTGGGTCGGCTATGCGCGCTGGCGTGAATCTGACCTTGACGTCGCCCTCCAGCACTTCGAGAGCTACCGGCACATATCGGAGCAGTTGGTCGAGCGCGATCCGGAAAACACGACATGGCAGACCGAGCTCGCCTACTCCTACAACAACATCGGCCTGGTCTTCAATCAGCAGGGCCGGCTTTCCGAGGCTGCCCGAGCCCTGGAAGCCCATGCCCGCATCTTCGAAAGCCTGAGCCTCAAATCGCCCGAAGATCCTGCGTTGAGGGCCGAGTTGGCCGACGCCTACGCCAAGCTCGGACGGGTGCTGGAAGACCACGGTGAGCTGACTCAGGCCCGCAGCCGGTTCGAAGCATCCCTCGAGCTGTTCACGCAGGCCGCCGCCTCTTCGCCTGACGACATGGGGCTTCAGCACCTCTTGAATTCGACCTTTCATCATGTCGGGAAGGTCTTGCTGATGCACGGAGAGACCACGCTCGCCTTGGAACGCTTTCGCTCAGGTCTCGAGGGCAACCGGCGGCTGGTGGCACATGACCCAGAGCATCGCCTGTGGCTCGCCGGCCTTAGTGACGACCTCAACGCGGTGGCTGGGATCCTCATCGAGCGCGGCAAACTCAACGAAGCCGAGTCGTTGCTGGCGGAAGACAGCGAGATCACCCAAACGCTCGTCGAACGAGCCCCCAGCCATCGGGGATGGCTTTTTGCGCGGGCTCGCCACCTTCTCACCCGCGCCCGCGTGGCCTCTCTCAGAGGTCGAATGCAGAGCGCCCTCGAAGACCTCGAGACGGTCCAGGCGACCTTCCAGCAGCTGGTCACAGAGAGCGAGTCGCTGCGCTACAGACTGTGGCTAGCCCTAGCTCATGAGCAACTCGGCGAGGCCTATCGATCAACGGGCGAGATCGAACGGGCCGCGGCAACCTGGGAGCAGGCTTCCGAGATAGCGGCCCAGTTAGTCGCGGCCAAGTCGTCACCATGGCATCTTGAGACACTCGCCAGGGCTCTGGTCTTGTCGGGTCGAGTCGAAGACGCGAAACCGCACATCGAGCAACTGGCCGAATCGGGCTATCGCAGCACCAACTACCTCGCCTTCCTCGACCGCCATGGCGTCGCTCTCGAGTAACAAGAACTGTTACTCAAATGTAGCAGGCCCGGCCCCGCCAGGTTGCGTTGTTTCCAAGGAATAAACCTCTGCGTCCCGCTAGGGACGTCATCGCTGAGCGAGGGATTCTCAAGCCCTCAGGGGCACGTCCGTGGTGCCACTCGGCAACAGCGGAATCTTGGGATCGCTGCTGGTGAGATAGCGCGAAGACCTACCACTGGGCTTCGCGCAAATCGTGAGCTCCATCCCGACGTATCCCTTTTCGTTCGTACTGTTGTTATTGCAGACACAAAAGCTGGGGCCGTTCGGCATGCCCTCGGGAGGGGTCACATTCTGGACGTTGATGTTCTTAACAAAAAGGGTAGATTGGAATAGAGCCTGCCCCCCCGTAGATGGGTAAACAAAACTCTCCACAACATTGGACACAATCTTCTGACTGGAATTCTTGGGCCAAAAAGTCAGTGCATGCCAGTTAAATTCGTCGGTACTATTGTAAACGCCCAAAAAGTACGACGTCATCGATTTGTACGCAAGGGAATCGGGTTGCCAAATGGTACTCCCAAATGCGCTGGTGAAAAACTGAATGTCGGCCGGACCATTCTTGCTTGCTTGGGTGTACTTGACCCAGACGGCTACGTTGGAGTTGATGGTCATGGACATGGTTTGTCTCCTTGGAATGCGGTTGTTGACGACCTGCCCGCGGTTTCGGTGCTTGTGGCTTCAGCAGCCCGGGCTCGTACTATGACAACTGATAGAAAGCCGTAAAGCAAAAGGTATGCCAAACCTCCGAGAGACGAAGAGCCGCCGGCGCCCCGCCGACTACGACGCGCGGTGAACCGCTCGGTTCACGCTCCTACGGCCGGAGTTGAACCACGACGTTCACCCCGCATCGCGCAACCCTAGCTGGCGCATCAACCGGCGGAAGGAGTTGGGATGTAGGCCGAGGCGGCGTCCCGCTTCGGCGGCATTGCCGTCAGCCTCGGCCAGGGCTGTGGTCAGCAGACGTCTTTTGGTCTCGTTGATCGCCGTCTGGTAGTCGCTCAGCGGTAGCTCGTCGTCCAGGTCGGTGAGCATCTCGTCGGGCAGGTCCTCGGGGCGGATCATCTCCCCGTCCCCCAGGACCAAGGCGCGTTCGACGGTGTTCGATAACTGGCGAACGTTGCCCGGCCAGTCGTAGACCACCAGTGCCCGCAACACCGCCGGATCGATCCCCACACCCAGGCGGTGCAGCCGCTTGCCGTGACGACGGACGAAGTGACGGGCGAGCAGCGGGGCATCTTCTCGCCGTTCGCGCAGCGGTGGCAACTCATACTGGAGGACGTTCAACCGATAGAAGAGATCCTCGCGGAAAGTGCCGCCCCGAATCGCCGCCTCGAGGTCCCGGTTGGTGGCGGCAATCACCCTGACGTCGACCTTGATCGGCCGCGTACCGCCAATGCGCTCGAAACGCCGCTCCTGTAAGGCGCGTAGCAGGCGGGCCTGGAGGCTCGTCGGTACCTCGCCGACTTCGTCGAGGAAAAGCGTGCCGCCATGGGCGGCCTCGAAGCGGCCGATCTTGCGCCCTACGGCACCGGTGAACGCACCGCGCTCGTGCCCAAAAAGCTCGCTTTCGAGCAGCGTCTCCGAAAGCGTCGCGCAATTGACCTCGACGAAGGGACCGTCGACGCGTAGGCTGGCGCGGTGCAGCGCCTGCGCCGCCAGCTCCTTGCCGGTGCCCGATTCCCCGCGGAGCAGCACGGTCGAGTCGACGCCGGCCACGCGGTCGATGAAGTCGAGCAGACGCATCATGGCGGGGCTTTCACCCACCAGGCCGTGGGCGATCCCGGCACCGCGGGAACGACTGGGCGACGCCTCGTCGACTTCCCGGGGACGCTTCTCCACGATCGTGCTGCCTGCCGGTAGCACGTCCTGCTCCGCGGTCGACGAGTCGGCTATGGATTCGTACAGGAAGACCAGGGAGGTGGTGCTGATCTGCAGAAAATCGCCATGCGCGAGGGTGTGGCGACCGACCGGCACGCTATTGACGAAGGTACCGCGTGCGCTGCCCACGTCGCGCAACTCGTACTCGTCCCCCTGATGATGGATCTCGCAATGCCGCCGCGACACCGCCACTTCGAGGATTTGAAGGTCGTTCGCTTCCTGACGGCCGACGGTGAAGACCGCACCCCCAACGACGTAGCTCTGCCCTTTTCCAGGACCGTCGATGACGATCAGCCTGGGC
>JAJCXO010000043.1 GCA_029263395.1 Acidobacteriota bacterium
CCCCCCAGGGTTGACACCCTGGGCTACCGGATGCCGCCCTCCGGGCTCCGGACGGGTCGGGTCGAGCCCCCCCCTCCCAGGGTTGACACCCTGGGCTACCGGATGCCCGCCCTCCGGGCTCAAGATTGGCCCGGCCACCCAGGGTTTACCCCCTGGGCGATGATTGCCTTTGTTTCTGGGAGCCCGGAGGGCGGAATCCGATAGCCTCGGGTGTAAACCCGTGGCGATGATGGAGTTCGGGCGTAAACCCGTGGCGGATCAGCGTCGGGTGCCGATCTGAACGATGGCGTCGGGTGCCGATCTGAACCGTGGCGTCGGGCCCCCCTCCCAGGGTTGACACCCTGGGCTACCGGATGCCGCCCTGCGGGCTTCGGACCGGACGATCGAGGCGCTCGGGCTTCCTCTGTAAGAGGTTCTGGTATAGTCAAATGTATCAGAAACCGAGGGAGGATCGATGTTATCGACTCGATTGGAAGCTCTTCGAGACGCTGCTGCGCGTCCGATTCTGGATGGGATCCGTCGAGATCGCGCCCGGGCTCCACGCGAGCTGAAGCCCCTTTTGGCCTATTCTGAAGAGCATCTCTTTGATGTCGATTTCAGCGTTCAGGAGATGAAGCGAGCCTGCCGGGCTCGTGACAACTCGATCGTGACTCGGTTCCGGCGCTTCTTTGGCTCGAGCCCGTCAGACTACGTCAAGGAGTGTCGGCTCGCGGTGGGTGCGGAGCTCCTTCGTGGATCGACTGAAGATGTCTGGAAGATCGCGGAACTTTTGGGGTACAGCTCGCCGCAGCTCTTCGCGAGAAACTTCAAGGAGTCGTTTGGAGCGCCGCCTAGGTCTTACCGCAAGCAACAGGGTCAGGGCGTAGAGGTGGCACCCTTGGGTGCTGAACGTGGGCCCCTTTTGCATGAGCTACGCCAGGCTCTCGATGGTAGCCTCGACCCTGCCCGGGGCGAGGCGCTGATTCAGCACCTCGAAGCCCTGTACCGGCCGAGCAAATCAGATACCGTTCAGGAGCGCTCTTTGACCGATGGCATCGCGGATGCTCTGCGTTGCCTGCCGCTTGAGAGTGGGCTCGTCCCTGGGCGCGAAGGCCTCGCTGAAGTTGGGAGGTCAATGTTCGATTTCCTACGCCAGCTGAGCCGTCAGGTTGGTCGCCGCAACCGCCAACTGGGTGTCAGGCTGGCCCAGGTAGCCTTGGCTAGCTTGGAGGAGAACGCGCAATTACCGGATGACGAGTTGCCCGGTCTCAGATCCTTGGGGTGGGCTTGGGTCGGCAACGCACGGCGGCTAGCACTCGATTTTCCGGGTGCCGAGCAAGCGTTCGAGCGTGCGGATGTCGAGTGGAATACAGCAAGAGCACCGCAGAACGATGCGATTAAAGCCGAGATCTGCACTGTCTTCGGGACCCAGTTGTCAGCTTGGCCAACAGACCCGTCTGAGAGTCGAGGATGGTCAGGTCGGGGAACTCTTGTAACTTATTGTAAAGAGCAGAGCCGGATACCGGCAACAGCGCGCCCAGGGGCCACCTGAGCGCGGCTGTGTCGGCCAGCAAGCGACGGGTCAGTTTTGCACCTCATAGCCGAAGGGGCCGAGTAGGATTTCTATTTGGGCGGCTCTTGCGAATAGGCAAGAAGCACAGAGATCGCTGCCACAGCTAGTCTTTCGATCTTGGTTCCGAAAGACAAGTCGCATGTCATCATCTCCGGACCTTCAAGGCCTGACCAAAAGAGTTTCCTAGAGGATCGATGTAGGGGCCGACAGCCGCAGGCTCAGCGGCCTTGGAAACTACCCCTAGCGGATCGATGTAGGGACTGAATGATGGATACATAGCCTCACTCCTTCCGAGGCACGTCATCGCCATGCCACAACGGCTTAGCCCGCGTGCTCTATTTGGAGCCAGCTTACCGCTGATTCAGAGACCGAGTTCAGAGCTGTAGGCACATCTGCCTAGGAATTTCCCAGATGCACAGGACCATCGAATGGGGCCTGAGTGGGCATACTGCGTTGGTGCTGGGCGCGGCCCAGGCACTGCCGCAATTTGCTCCAATTAGCCCTGACCGATGAGGGAACCAGGATCGATGACCGACCCATCAACCATCTCCCAAGACCTTCTCACGCTGGAAGACGTGGCACTGCTCGCCGACGGTGCGGATAGCCTGCCGACCTCCACCAAGCAGCGTTTGCGCCAGCTGGTATTGCAAGATCCCCGTTTCAGTCTTCACCTGGAGCAGCTCGAAGGGCTGGCACAAGAGGCCGGGCTCGGTGAAAGCCAAGATCGCTTGGGAGCGGCGCTGCTGGTCCATGGCCACTACCAGCAGCTCGAAAAGGCCGAGGGCTGGGAACATCCCGCCGAGGTGCTCGACCCGGATGGCACCATCGGCGTTCTTCACCGGGAGCTGCTCCACATCGCTCGCGTTCGCGCCCGTGGTGAGAAGACTGGGCGGTCCGCCGACATCCTGCGCAAGCTCGACGCCGCCTGGGCGGAGGAGCAGCGGCGCGACGAGTTTGCCACCGGCTTCGTGACACGGCTGCTGGATTTTGATCCAGCGGAAGCCGAGCTGCTGCTGAGGCGAGTCGGGCAGGAGCTGCGGTGGAGCTTGCGGCAACGGCAACGGGCAGAAGAGGGGACGACATGAGCGGCTGGCGATTCAGCAAGGAGCAACGATGAAATCAGCAACCCAACCCGGTGATCAGGAACCGCTGGAGCCCCCTCTCAGCCTTTTCGATGTAGCCCAGTTGCTGAACGCCATGGACTACAGAATTCCGGCGGTCACTCAAGTTGGCCTCGATACCTGGATGCGCTCCACCCCGGGCCTCGTTGAGCATCTGCGCGAGATCGAGCAGTTGAAAATAGACGCCGTGGTTTCGGATCCGCGAGAGGCTTACGACACGAAAAAGTATCTGGAGCAGCTGTTGGCGGCGGATCCGCGTCAACATCCCGTGCATATCCTCGGTGCCGTCATGCTGGAAGTTTATGGACCGGCGATCGTACGTCTCGCCCGCTCCCAAGCCGCCCGCGCCGCCGACCCCAGCCGGCTCGAGGCATTGATACAGCGGCTGGAGAAAGCTCTGGGAGAGGTTGGGCCAGCTGGCTACCGTGCCGCCAAGCTGAAGCCGCCGCCAATGTTGGACAGTCAGTCGGAGGCGGCGCTGGGCAAGCTGGAGCATGCTGGCCTCCAGTGGGGGGTTGGGTTCCCGCCAGGCATGATCGCGGATCAGCTGGCCTGGCCAGCTGACGCGCCACTCTCGGAGACCGAGTTACGGGCCAAGCTCGAGGAGCTGGTGGTTGAGTTCGAGACGGTGTTGGTGCAAAAACGGTCCTTGGTGGAGCGAGCCACAGTTTTACTAGACACCTTACCGGACGCCACGGAGCGGGAGATGGAAGCCGAGGTTCCTCTGAGTGTCTACGGGTGCCTCAACATTGCCTTGGCTTCGTTTGAGGGTGTGGCCATGGAAGACAGTCTGGCCGAGGTCACGTCGGCGCTTGCCGATACCCCGGAAAGCCTGAGGGCACAGTGGCTGCGGCGGTTATTGACCGATGTTAGGGGTGAGTTGACCACCGCTCGAGCCGATCAGATATGGGCGACATTTATCGCCAACGATGCGTCGTTGTGCCTTGGCTGAAGATGCCACGGGAGATCCGCCACCCAGAGAGTGCCGGACCCCCACCCAGGGTTTCCACCCTGGGCAACCGGATGCCGCCCTCCGGGCTTGAAGACCCCCGAATCCACCCCCGACCCAGGGTTTACACCCGTGGCGATGATTGAGCTTGTTCCCAAAACCTCTGTTTCTGGGAGCCCGGAGGGCGGAATCCGGTAGCCTCGGGTGTGAACCCGTGGCGATGATTGAGCTCGTCTCCCCTGCCCCCAGGGTTTCCATCCTGGGCAACCGGATGCCGCCCTCCGGGCTCCGGACCGGACCCCACCCCCTCCCAGGGTTTCCACCCTGGGCAACCGGATGCCGCCCTCCGGGCTCCGGATCGGTCGGACCCTCTCCCCGGGTTGACACCCTGGGCTACCGGATGCCGCCCTCCGGGCTCCGGACCGGTGGTCAAGTCGGTCTCCGCCCCTCTAGAGGGTTTGGATCCAAGACCCAGGCGTCAGCGTCATCCTACAAATTTGTCCTACAACGGATGAGACTCGTCGGGTTATACTCCGTCCCGATCATGGAAAAACTCAACGCGACGCGCCGTACCGGCCATGATGGCTGGTGTCTTCCTTCTCTTCTCGTTGTGGCCAGCTTCGTGCTGGTCAACGGTGTGGCCTCCGCTGGAGGTGTCACGCCGAACGGTACCCAGCCGGGTCTCACCCACCCTATTCTCGAGCCGATGAATTGTCAGCTCTGCCATGGCGAGTACGACGACGACAACAATATCGAGCCGTACCCAACCTGGTCTGGATCGATGATGGCCAACTCGGCCCGCGACCCGTTGTTCTGGGCCGCCCTCGACGTCGCCAACAATGACGCGCCGGGTATCGGTGATCTCTGCCTGCGCTGCCACACCCCGTCGGCATGGTTGGCCGGACGTTCGGAGCCACCGGCTGGGAGCGTTGATGGCTGTGGTTTGATCGGCAACCTCGACGAACCGAACAACGATTTCGACGGCGTCAGCTGCCATCTGTGCCATCGTATGATGGTCAATGAGACCCCGCCTGCCGGGCAGGAAGAAGTCTATTTCCAGAACGCGTCGTTCTGGATCGACGACGAGGATTGCACCACCCCGGGCTCGGGTCCGTGCCGGCGCGGTCCCTACGACTACGAGCCTGGCGTCGGTGAGCCGCCGCATCAGTGGGAGTTTTCGGACTACCACGTCGCCTCTGATATTTGCGGCAACTGTCACAACATCACCAGCCCGCTGCTGACGCTGATCGACCAGAACGGTGACGACACCGGCCTGCCGTATCCGATCGAGCGGACGTTCAAGGAATGGCAGCAGAGCGACTATGCCTTACCTGACGGCAATGGCAACAGTGTGCAGAGTTGCCAAAATTGCCACATGCCGGACGCGACGGAAGATCCGGCGTTCGCCTGTGTGTTCCAGGAAAACAACCGCACCAGCGATATGCCCGTCCATCAGTTTGCGGGTGGTAATGCCTGGGTTCCAGAGGTACTGAAGAACGAATATCCCGCGCTCGATCGGGACGAGGCGTTTGATGCCACCGTCGCTTGGGCCTTCGACTTGCTGCAGAACCGTTCGGCGGTTGTCGAGGTCGTCGCCGATGAACAGGTGGCGCCGGGCGAGATGCTGGGTGTTGCGGTGCGGGTGACCAATCTCACCGGCCACAAGCTGCCGACGGGTTATACCGAAGGACGGCGGGTGTGGCTCAATGTCCAGGCGCGTGATGCCGAGGGCAATTTGTTCTGGGAGAGTGGCGCCTACGATTCCGCCACCGGCGTGCTGACCGAGGATGACCAGGTCAAAATTTACCAGGCGAAGCCGGGAATCTGGAACTCCAACGGCACCATGGAGTGTGACACCACCGACGCCATGGGCCGGCCCGAGTTCCACTTTGTGCTGAACAATTGTTGGTCGTCGGACAACCGGATTCCGCCACTTGGCTTCACCGGTGGTGACGACATCGAGACCCGGCCGGTGGGTTATACCTATCCCGAAACCGCTCCCGGCTCGGGCATCTTGGTCAACTACGATCTCACCGACTATGCGATCCCGGTACCGTTCAACACGCCGCTACCGCTCACCGTCGAAGCGACCCTCAACTACCAGACGATGAGCAAGGAATACGTCGAGTTCTTGCGCGATCAGGCGATCGAAAATGACTTTCCAGACGATTGCCTACCGCGCAGCACCGGTTTAACCGGGATGAGCCGCGGCGAGTTTCTCTACGACTTGTGGGAACGTTACGATCGATCACCCCCGGTCCCGATGGCCGGCGCGTTGGTGGGAGTTGATGGCTCGGCGCTCGAAATCCCCACCGTCTCACCGGCGGGTCTAGTGCTGCTCGCGGGCGGGTTGTTGGTGGTCGGTTTCCGGCGGTTGCGTCGGCGGTCGAACGATCTCGAAGGATGACGCGCCGTAGCTGAAGATCACCATGGCTTCGCCGCGGCGTGCGATTTCAGCCTCGATCCGTTCGATCAGTTTCGAATGTCGGGCGAGGAGGGAGCGCAGCCGCTGTTTGCCGAGAGTAGGTAAGAGACGTTCCGTGACAACCCGTTCGTCGAGCGCCTGAAGGCCTTGCCACAGGCGCCGTGAGCAGCGGGTGATACGTTCGGGATCGAGCAGGGCGCGTTGTCGTCCGAAGGCGCGGGTGTGGTCGATCAGCCACAGCCTGCCGTTGGGGTCGATCAGGGTGTTGCCTTGGTTGCGGTCGACGTTGCCGATCAGCTCGTCGAAGACCTGGCGATCGGCCACTTGGCGATGCCAGCTGACGAGGTCCTTCGGCTGCTGACCGGTGTTCAGTTGGTCACCCTCGGTAACGGTGCCTTCGATCCACAGCTGAACCGAGCCTGGCACGCCGTCGATGGTGCGTTCGACGGTTGGCGGCACGTTGTCGATCCCGAGCAGCTGGGCAAGCTCGAAGGCGACCACCTCGTTAAGGTAGCTGTCGTGAACCCAGCGTGCGGTGCCGCCTCCGGGTCGGCGGAGCTCACGTTGGTTGGTGTCGCCGTAGCGGAAGATGGCGTGCGCCTGGATCCCGCTGGCCTCGAGCAGGAGCTGTTGTGGATTGGTCACGCCGGTGCCGATCGCCCGGGTCGAGACGACGGTCGCGTGCCGCAAGAAGTCCACGATCTCGGCGTGATCCTGGAAAGGTAAGGGATGACCCTCGGGGTCCAGCCACTGCTGAGGGGCGGTGACCTGCTGACCGGTGGTGGTGTTTTGCTCCGGTGGGCCGGCTGCTAACACGGCGGTCGACGTTGCCGAGACGACGAGGAGTGCCTGGAGCAGGACAAGCCCCGCGGTGTAAACGTCCGATGGTTGCATGCGTCGCATCATGGATCACTCTCGATACGTGTGATTCCGGCGGACTTCTCGCCGTCGAGGCCGATAAGGGTACGAACAGTATGAAAAACAGGACGGGTCGCGTCGATGCCTAGACAGACCTGAGCTATTCTAGACAACGCAAATATTAGACAAGTTGTCTAATCGGTGATAATAATCGTCAGTTAACTCCCTAAATAGGGTCCACTCCGCGGTGGACTGACGGCCGGTTTTGACGCCTGAATGCGTGTTCAGACGCGGTGGGTGGAGGTTTGTCTCGAGTGTAGGCAGGATTCACCGCTGCGTATCGATAGGAGGAAGGAACCGTTAGGAGGAAAGTGATGAAGAAGAAGCTCGTTTCTCTTTCCGTCCTTCTGTTGCTACTGGCCGGAGCCCCGGTCGTGGCACAGGAGACTACAGGCGCCGTCGATGGCATTGTGACTGATGCTAGCGGCGGTGCATTACCGGGAGTTTTGGTGGAGGCCAAGGGAGATCGTCTCGTGGGTGGTGCCCGAACCATCACCAACGAAAAGGGGCGGTACCGCTTCCCAGCTTTACCTTCAGGTACCTATGAGCTGACTGCCAGTCTCGAAGGATTTGTCACCACCAATGTGCCGCCGTTCCGACTTGGCCTGGGCGAAGGCCTGAGCATCAGCTTCAGCATGGACATCGCGTCGGTCGAGGAGACCATCCAGGTCACCAGCGAAGCGCCGCTGATCTCGGTCACCCAGAGTGCCACCTCAACCAGTATCAGCGATGAGCTGATCGAGAGTTTGCCTCGGGGGCGTGATTTTACGTCCGTGGTGACCCAGGCCGCCCATGCTGCCGACGAAGATGCCGCTGGCGGAATCTCGATCGATGGTGCCAGTGGCTCGGAAAACCGGTTTGTCGTCGATGGTGTCGACACCACCTTCCTGATCAGTGGTACCTCGGGTAAAACCGTGGTCACCGACTTTGTTCAGGAAGTTCAAGTCAAGTCGAGCGGTTACGATGCCGAGTATGGCGGCTCCACTGGTGGTGTGATCAATGTCACCACCAAAACCGGGGGCAATCAATTCCACGGTAATGTTGGCGCCTATTATGAGGACCGGGGTTGGAACGGCGACGAACGGCCGATTCTGGAGCTTGATCCGCTGAATCCGGATCTGCCCAACCAGCCGGTCTTCGACGAGGACGACATCGAGACGATCGAACCTGGGTTTTCCCTCGGCGGCCCGATCTTGAGAGACAAGCTGTGGTTCTTCGCGGCTTATAGTCCACGTGAGATCGACACCAATCGCACCGTCGATTTTCGGGATGGCACACGCCAGACCTTCAATCGTAACGACGAGCGCGACTATGGGGTGCTCAATCTGACCGGCGCGCTGGGGGACAACGTCAGCTATCGGCTGGGTTACAACGTCAGCGACCGCTTACGGGACAATTGGAACCTGCCCGCTCAGTCGAACATCAACAATCCCAGTGATGCGAGTTCCGATCCGGCAGACTACGATGTCGATCGCGACCAGCCCAACGAGAGTTGGCACGTGGGCGCCGATTGGATCCCCACCAGCAATTTTTTCGTCAGTGGCCGCGGCGGACACTTCGAGTACGACTCACGTGACGTTGGCTTCAACAGGGACGTGTGGCTCAACTTCATCGGTTCTCCTGGAGCCAGCTTTCCGGGCCAGGTGCCGGCGGGACTCGACCGGCCGTCAGGGTTCAGCACGCCCAGGAACGATGGCAACGTATTCGATCTTCTGGAGCGCGATCAAGTCAGGGTCGATGGCACGTTCTACCTCGACGACTTTGGGGGCTCCCACAGCTTGAAGGTTGGCTTTCAACTCGAGGAAATCGCCAACCAGGTGCTCAATGGCTACAGCAACACCCGCAACCTGTTCTATTGGGACCGTTCCGTCACCACTTCAAGCGGTGTATCGCGACGGGGTACCTATGGTTACTACCGGCCGATCATCATTGCGACCGATGGTGATGTGGCGGCGGAGAGCAGCGCGTTCTTCATCCAAGACAGTTGGACGTTGCCCAACGATCGTCTGACGTTCAACGTCGGCGTTCGGTGGGAGGCGGAGGAGATTCCATCGTTTGCCACCCGTGCGGACATTCCGTCGGTGGCACTCGACTTCGGCTATAGCGACAAGGTGGCGCCGCGTTTCGGCTTTGCCTATGACGTGATGGGTGATGGCGATTGGAAGGTTTATGGTAGCTTTGGCACCTTCTACGACACCATGAAGTTGTCCTTGGCGCGAGGTGCCTTCGGCGGCCAGAAGTGGATCGACAACTACTATGCCCTCGATACCCTCGACTGGCAGTCGATCGCCAACACCTGTCGCGTGGTTGACAACAGCATCACCGGTCCGCCGCCCGAGGGTTGCCCAGGGGAATTGCTGTTTCGTCTCGATCAACGTTCGGCGTCGAACGATCCGACCGATCTGAGGATCGATCCCAACCTGAAGCCCTACGAGTCGGAAGAGATCAGTCTCGGTGTGCAGCATCAGCTGTCGAGTCAGATGTCGATCGGCTTGCGTTACGTGCACAAGGAGCTCGTGCGTGCGATCGAAGATGTTGGCATCCTCGACGCCGAAGCTGAGGCCCAGATCTTCTTCATCGCCAATCCGGGTGAAGGGATCGCCGGCAACATTCTTGGGCCGGATTTCCCGAGCTTGCCTAAACCCGTCCGTGAGTACGACGGCATCGAGATCGACTTCCGGAAACGGATGTCGAATAGTTGGGCTTTTCACGCCACGTATCTCTACAGCAAACTCTACGGCAACTATGCTGGCCTGGCGTCCTCGGACGAGATCTCAGATGTCACCGGAATCGCCCGGACGGCGCCCAATGTCGAGCGTTATTTCGATTCTCTGATTTCGAGTTACGACCCCCAGGGCAACCTGGTTTTCGGTCGTTTGTCGACGGATCGGCCGCATCAGTTCAAGGCGCAGCTGATTTACGAGACACCGTGGGGCACCACGGTCGGAGCCAACCAGTTCATCGGTTCTGGCACTCCGATCTCAACCGAATACGACGGGCCGGCAGGCAACCCGTTCTTTCCCTTCGGTCGCGGTGATCTGGGGCGGACCCCGACGCTCACTCAGACCGATCTCTACCTGGCGCACCCCTTTACGCTTGGGGATCGTTACGAGATCGAGCTGAGTGTGAACGTACTCAACCTGTTCGATGAGGATACCGTCCGGAAAATCTACAACGAGGCGACCTTGCAGGCTCTGCCGTTGACCGACGAGCAGTTCTTCCAGGGCTTCGATCCCAACCAAGTTGTGGCGGACAACAACATCCCGATCGATCCACGGTTCGGCTTGGCGAGCATCTACCAAGCGGAACGCGAGGTGCGTGTTTCAGCCCGGTTCCGTTTCTAGGACGAGCTGAGTCACGTGTCCTTTGTGAGGCAGGGGCTCAGGCCCCTGCCTTCGTTCTATACTGGGTTATGTTGAGCTCGATGGAAGCATCACAATGAAGCACCGAGGCGCACACTTGCTGACTGCACTGTTAGCTGTTCTGTTGCTGTGGTCATGGTCGCCAGCAGGCGCTCAGGCCGACGATGGCGTCGACCCGCAAGCCGCTAACCTGTTCGTCGATACGGTCGACGTTGACGTGGTCAACGTCGAGGTTTATGTGACCGATAAGAAAGGCAACCGGATCGTCGACCTTTCCCGCGACGACTTCGAGTTGTTTGTCGACCGGGAGCAGCTGCCAGTTTCCTACTTCTATGCCGTCGAGGGAGGCGTCGAACGCACCGATCAAGCCGAGCCGTCGGGCGAAGCGGCCGTGCCGACACCGCAGCAGCGCGTGCAAGCGGAAGACATACCGGAAGAGCAGCGCCTGCATCTGGTGATTTATGTCGACAACATCAACATCGTTCCATTAGAGCGCAATCGTCTATTCACCCATGTGCGCACCTTTCTGAAGAGCCATTTGCGCCCAGCAGACCGGGCGATGATCGTCAGCTACGATCGCTCACTCAACCGTCGCCTCGCTTTTACCTCGGATCGCGACCTCGTCTCCGAGGCGCTGTACGATCTCGAGAAGCTCAGCGGTCACGCGGCGCGGGCGTCCGACGATCGGCGCGAAATCCTCGATGCAATTTACGAGGAAGCCAATCCTGATCCTCGCGATCAAGTTGTGGCTCGCGCCCACGCTCAGGTCCAGGCGATGTTCAGCGATCTCGAGTTTTCGATCGAAGCCCTCAAACTGGCGGTTGAGCAGTTGGCGGGTCTACCGGGACGCAAAGCGGTCCTCTACCTATCGAGCGGCATCCCGATGCGTCCTGGCGAAGATCTTTTTTATGCCATGCAAGAGCAGTGGGGTGACAGCCGTTATTTGATGGAGGCGAATCGTTTTGATGCGTCGCGCCGTTTTCAGGCGCTCGCCAATCAAGCGAATGCCCATCGGGTGACGTTTTATGCGGTAGATGCTGCCGGGCTGCGAACCCACACCTTCAATGATGCGTCGAACTCTTCGGCGACGGGTGGTGTGGCGATCGACGAATCACATTTTGCCAACCTTCAAAGTCCGCTCCAACTACTGGCCGAAGAAACCGGCGGCTTGGCGATCATCAACACCAACCTTTTCCAACCGAAGCTGGGGAGGGTTGCGGCCGACTTCGAAACCTATTATTCGTTGGGCTTCACCCCGGCTCCAGAAGACAATGCCTACCGTAAGCTCGAGGTCAAAATCAAAGGTCGCAAAGACTTGCGGGTGCGCCACCGTGAAGGCTATCGCAACAAACCTGCGAGCGCTCGTATGACCGATAGAACCCTGGCGGCCCTCAACTACGGTTATGAGAGCAACGATCTCGGCGTCTTGATCGAACTTGGTGAAGGAGAGTTCGAGGAGAAAAACGCCTTCCTAGTGCCGGTGATCGTCAAGATTCCGATCGCGGATGTTGCATTGGTGCCGCAGCAAGCCGTATATCGTGGCCAGGTGCGTCTATATCTAGCGGCCCAGAATCAGGACGCATCGTCCTTCGTCTCAGAGGTTCCGGTGTCGATCGAAATCCCCTCGGACGAGATTGAGCGTGCTCGTGGCCATCTCTACCACCATCGGGTGACGCTACGGATGCAGCGCGGGTACCAGCGGCTGGCGGTGGGTGTGCGTGACGAGATTGGCGCGGTGACCAGCGTGGTCATAACGGGGGCGAAAATCGGCAGTTGATTCGGACTCAGAGGACCTAGTTCGAACCTCTTAGTCCCGTCAGGGACTTTATCGCTGAGCGAGGGATTTCAACCCCGCGTGGTGCTCAGCGAGCTTGGCGTAGGCTGCGTAGGCTTCGGCCGCTTCGTCGCGACGCCCCAGGTGGTCGAGTAGGCTGGCCAGGTTTTGCCACGCTCCGCTGGACGTCGGCTCGAGCTCGACGGCGGAGCGGTAGGCGGCGAGGGCGTCTTCGAAGCGACCGCGCTGGCCGAGGCTGTTGGCGAGGCTGAACCAGGCGAAGGCTCTCTCGCGATCCGGTAGATTGAGCTCGAGCGCACGTTGCCAATGGGGCAGGGCGTCTTTGCCCAGGCCTTGGAGCGCGGTGGCGAGCCGCAGCCGTGCTCTGCCGTCGTCAGGATAGAGTTCCACGAGGTGGCGGAGATCCGGTAAGGCTTCGCCGAATTGCTGAAGGTCGACGAGGGCGGTGGCACGTTTGAGCAGAATCTCGTGATCTTCCGGTTCAGCTTCTAGGTCGTGGTTTTCTAGGGCGTGGTTTTCGAGGACGTGGTTGTAGTGGTCGAGCGCTGCTTGGTAGTTCCCAGATTCCGCGAGGGCATCGCCGAGTCGGACCGCAGCCGGCCAGAGCTCGGGTTCGAGTTCGAGGGCGGCGCGGAGATGCGGGATGCCGTCCGCTGTTTGGTTGCGTTGCATCAGCAGGGCGCCGATCACATGATGCAGACGAGCCCTCGTCGCATGATCACCAGCAAAGCCATCGAGCATTTGCTCGAGATCGGCCGTCGCTCGTCCGACGTCGCCTAGCTTGGAGAGCGCAAAACCGACAAGATCGTCGCTCGAGAGCTGCGAATCGGCCGCCATGTCGATCACCACCTCGGTTGCGGTTGCCGAGGCCAGCTGGCTGACCTCGTCGAGCAGCGGATCGGCAAACGCCACCGGGCGCTCGGCCCGTCGTTCGAGGTGGTGTCGTGCCTGGTCGAGCTGGCCGAGTTGGCGATAGCTGTGCCCCAGAGCATGGTGGACAACGCTATCGTCCGGCAGCAGGGTGATCGCACGTTTGAAGTGGTTGATGGCGATGGGGTGATCACCTCGGGCTGCGGCGGTTCGACCGAGACCCTGAAGGGCAGCAGCATGGATGGCATCGATCTCGAGCGCCCGTGTAAAGGCGGCTTCGGCTTCTTGAGTCAGGCCCAGTGCCATCAGCGAACGCCCGAGGCGGATCCGCGTCGCCAGGACGGTCGGATCGGTTGGATGTTTCGGGTTGCTCAAACTCAGTGTCTCGACCCGTTCGAAACTGTCGACCGCAGCCTCGAGGTCGCCGCGTTGTTGGCGGAGGACACCGAGCAAGTAGTGCCAGGTGCGACTGTCAGGTTCGAGCTGCCGCGCATGGTCGAAGCAGGCCTCAGCAGCCTCTGGGAAGGTGTAGGCCATGTAGGCGCGGCCGAGAGCGCCTAATCCAGCCGCTCGTCGAACAGGCTCGGCATCAACTCCGGCGTTCTCCACCTCAGCCCGCAAGTCCTCGAGCTGGCGACGGGCCGTCTCCTCCATCGCGCCGAGGTCGGGATGCGGAATCTCGACCAAAGCAGCTGTCGGCTGGCTCGTCGACGGAGCGCAAGTGGTCAGCAGGGTTGCCATCAGCAGGGTTGCCATCAGTAGGGCAGCCAGCACTGGCGTCGACCGGCGAGCGAGCGCATTCACAATGCGGTTCCGGTTCCCTTGGTGAGGGTAGTGTAGGTGTTCAACGGCAACTCAGTCCAGGTTTCGACGTCACCGGAGGCCCAGTAGACGCGCATTCTCGTGACTTTGGCGCTTTCGCCGAGTCCAAACAACAACCGTGGATCCCGTGCTGAGGCGTAACTGCCGCTTGTGCGGCTGACGCGCCATAGGGTTGGTGCACCCTCACGGTCGAGGGCTACTCGGGTGCCTTCGACATCGCCAGCCCGATCGCTCGCCAGACGGATTCCGAGCCAAGCGGCGGGTTGATGTGGTGCTGGCCTCGGACGTTGGTTGAGCAACAGTCGTGCAGGCCCCTGGTTGTTGGTGATCACCAGATCGGTGTCGCCGTCGTTGTCGAGGTCGCCGAAGGCTGCGCCACGGCTGGTCTCTGAAACGGCGAACGCCTCACCCGCTCGCTGAGTGATGTCGTCGAAGCGGAGGTTGCCGTTCACCAGGCGGTGGGCAAAGATCTGGTTGGGCTGGTGGTAAGGAAAGGGGTCCCCCTGCCGTGCTGGCCCTTCGAGGATCTTCACGGCGCCGTTGACGGTGACCAGGTCGAGCCGACCGTCGAGGTCGAGATCGAGGGTGCCGGCACCGAAAGCTGTCATCGGTTGGCTCGGGGTGCCGAGTCCGGTGGCGATGGTGCGGTCTTCGAAGATGCCGTTGCCGTCATTGAGGTAAAGCGTGTTGGTCTCGCCAACGAGATGGGTGACAAAGAGGTCGAGATCACCGTCACCGTCGATATCGGCGGCCTCAACACCCATCGACGCTTCAGAGAAGCCTTCAGCGTTGACCGCGCAGCCGGCGAGTTGAGCTTCATTGCGGAAGGTGACGGTGCCGTCCGCACTGCGGCCCGGTTGTTCCTGGCGGCCCTGGTTGATCCACAGATGGTTGGGTTGGCGATCGTTGGCAACGTAGAGGTCGAGCCAGCCATCGCCGTTGAAATCGGCGGCGATCGCCCCCAGTGTGGCGCCGAGCTCGCGATCGAGGCCGGTCTGTTGGGTGACGTCTTCGAAGGCAACCTGGCCGTCTGTGCCTACACCCCGGTTGCGGAACAGGCGATCCGGCGCACTCGGATAGGCGTCGGGTGCACAGTAGTCGCGCTCGCCGGTGACGCCTCGGCAGACTTTGTTGTCCTCGAGTGACACCGCCAGATAGTTGCCAACATACAGGTCGAGCCAGCCGTCGCGATCGTAGTCGAAGAAGACTGCTGGCACGCTCCACTGGTGGTCACCGGTTCCGGTGTGTTGGGTGACGTCGGCGAAACGGAGGGTCTGGGATGTTGCTGCTGCGTCCAAGGTGCTGGTGTTGCGCAGCATCCGATTGGCGCCGAAGGCTGTGACGTAGACATCGATCCGACCGTCGTTGTCGATATCGCCGGTTGCGATCCCCATGCCGAACTCTGTGGTCGAGGCCGGGATCGCCTCGGTTACGGGCTCGAGTTGCACGGCCGCTTCGCCGGTCGTGGCGAGAGTGTTGCGATACAGACGGTCACCGTGGGTAGCTTGGACCAAATAGAGATCGAGGTCGCCGTCGTTGTCAGCGTCGAACAAGGCGGCGCCAGAGCCCATGATCTCCGGCGGGTAGAGATGCCCTGAGCTGCCGTTGTGGTGAACAAAGTCGAGACCACTGCGATCGGTGGCGTCGACGAAAATCGCTGCGGCCTCGGCCGGCTGGGATCGACCGTCGGTTGCTGGGTTGGCCTGAGGGGTGTCGTGTGCCGGGTCTGCGCAGCCGCAGATCAACAACAGCAGCACCGGTCCGAAACCCCTCGAGCGATCCCTTGAAGCCGCTACCTTTAAAGACACTAGGGCTACTCGCCACTCCAAGCGTTGGTGTCACCGGACTCGAAGCCGTCACTGAAGAGTGAGGTTTGAGCTCCGATCATCTGTGCCATTGCAACCACGTTCATTTTTAAGGTCTCGCCGCCCATGGCGAGGGAAAGATTGCCGGCGGTGTCGCAGGTGTTGTGGTAGCAGGGGTAGGAGTCCCAATCGTTTTCGATGGTGAGCAACGCCGGCATATTGCGATTCAAATAGGGTACGTGATCCGAGCCGAAGGGGTTGAAGGAGACCACGATGCGTAGATCAGTGTCGACCGCGGCGGCGGTGAAGGCGTCCACCAAGGCGGAGTTGCTGGACGACGTCTCGAGCAGACAATCGAGATCAGCGTCTCCGGTGTAACCGATCATGTCCATGGTCAGGATCGCCTGCACTTGGTCATCGAGCCCGTCTGAAACCAGTTTGGAGGCATGGTCGTGACTGCCGAAGAGTCCCTGTTCCTCACCCGAGTAACAGATGAAGAGCACGGTGCCTTCCGGCGGATGGGCGGTGAAGATCCGTGCCATCTCGAGCACCGCGGCGCAGCCCGAGGCGTTGTCTTCGGCGCCGGGGGCCGCGTTACTCGTCGATTGCGAGGTGGAATCGTAATGCGCGCCGATGATGTAGAGATCGCCGGGGCGGCTGCTGCCGCTCAAGGTCGCGATGACATTGAACGCAGAGGTTGAGCCGACCTCGAAGATCGGCGTTTCCACGGTGAGTCCGGGCATCGCCTCGAACTGTTGTACCAGCCAATCCCGTGCCTGCAGAATCTCGCTGCCATGGGTGTGGCGATTGTAGGTTGCCAGCATCGAAGCGTCGTTGAACCAACGCTGGGGATCGACCTCTTCAGCGAGCATCGCAGCTTCAGGCAGCAAGATGTGGCGTTGAGCTGGGTTGTTCACCTGCTGACGTGCCATCACCAGATTGGGCTGGAACGGGCGCACCATGGCGTGATGGGCATGAGGTGGCGTCGGTTGGGAATCGCCGTGCGCCTGAATGACCGCCTGCCGGCCTCCGAAGGCAAGGACGTCGGCCGCCATCTCCTGAAAGTCGTCAACGCGGGCACCGTACATCAAGAACAGGCGCTCCGGCTGCGGCTCGATAGCCAACCGTTCGACTGCAATGTTGCGGTCGAGGGCGGCCACGACGGCTTCGGTGGTCAGCACGAGGAGCTGATCGTCGAGCTCCATCCACCAGGTGAAGCCTGGGTTTTGCACGAGTTCGCCCAGCCTGTCTGCACCGATAGCGTTGATGTTGATGCGGGCGTAGAGTGTTTTGCCGTCGACTTGAGACGACGTTGCATCAGACGATGTTGCGTCAGGCGACGTTGCTTCAGACGACGGCAGAATCCATGAAGATGCAGCCACCAGGGCACAATAGATTGTTGTTTGGAGCCATCTGCGGTCCAACATGCGCTCTCCTCTGCGGGGCGACACCGGGTCAGGCGTCGTGGGGTTTGATGAGGCTGGCTGCTAGGCGTGTATCGCTGATGTACGGTCAGCGACAGCGGGTAGGTCAGAGTGAAGGCATCATAACAGCCTGATCACTGCGGCGATGCTCGGGTGGTCTTTTCGGTCAGTACGGCGCCAACCTGGTTCACGGATGGCTGTCCGGCCGAGTCCCCGCAGGGTTGACGTTTCTCGGGATGGAAAGCTTTTAGCGACCGGGAGTAGCGTTGGCATCTTCGAGCATGAGAGAAGCACCAGCGTGTATGTTCTATAGACCGACTCTTCTAAAGACTGAGTCTTCTAGGACTCTGAAGACTCTTCAATAAGGGAGCTGCCATGCCGTACTACTCTAGTTTGAGGCCTTCACGTCCGATCCGGGACATCAGTACTGACGACCGGCGTCGTACCATCGCCGGACTGCAACGACTGCGGGCGCAGAAGACGGCCGAGATCCCAACGCGGACGCTGAAGGACACGCTGCTGCTCGCGACCTGGAATATCCGTGATTTCGGCAACGAGGACAAGCGAGCGACGCCGGACGGGCAGAGTCAACCCGGGCCGCGGCTCGAAGAGTCCTACTATTACATCGCCGAGGTCATTTCCGCGTTCGACATCGTGGCGATTCAAGAGATCAATACGATGGCGGCCTTGGAGCGCGTGATGCAGATCCTGGGCCCGTCATGGGACTATCTGACCACCGACATCAAGCCAGACCAAACCGGTAATCATGAGCAGATGACCTTCGTTTACGACAAGCGTAAGGTCTGGTTCAAACATGTCGCCGGGCAAATTGTGATCGACGGCACTCAATTTGTACGGACGCCATACTATGCAGCGTTTCAATCCGGCTGGTTCAGGTTTTCCCTGAGTACCGTGCACATCCTGTACGGCGATTGGAAAGACACCAGCGAGCGTATCCGCGAGATCGATACCATCGCAGAGTTCCTGTCCAACCGTGCCGACCGCACCGGCGAAAATATGATTCTGCTCGGTGACTTCAACATCCTGAGCCGCAAAGACCCGACCTTCGAGCCGCTGAATAACCATGGCTGGACGGTACCGCTCGATTTCAAGACCAACGTCAACAAGAACAAGTCCTACGATCAGATCGCCTTCAAGACCCAGAAAGGTAAGCTGCGGCGCGGCCCGAGCAAGCCGAATGCTGGCGCCTTCGACTTCTTCAAGTCGGTGTTTCGCAAAGACGAGTGGCAGGGTTACTACGACGTTGCCGCTGCCACTGGCCGGCCAATGACCAGCTGGGACCACTCGATCAACTGGCGAGATCGCGACAAACCCAAAGACCAACAGCGCCACCTCACCCGGGCGCAATATTTTGACCAATGGCGAACGTGGCAGGTCTCGGACCACATGCCGCTATGGATCGAGCTCCAGATCGACTTCACCGATGACTACCTGAAGCGACTGGCGAAGATGAAGTAGAGGTGGCCCGATATGAGATCATGTGTCCGATGACTCAAGTCACGTCACCTGGTTGCGCACGCCGGGGGATATCCATCAGGACGTCACAGAACTCTCCGAGGGACGGCTCAAGCTGGTGGAAACGATGCTCCCCGGTAGCGCACCCTAATGAGAAGTTCTGAGACTTGCCTGCCGCTTCAGTGGCTGTAATAGTCGTGGACATGCAGTCAGCGTATCTGACTATCAGATAATCAAGCCAACGCCTCACGGTGTGTGACCGTTGCGCCGTTCGTTTAGAACCTGGCGAAATTCGTGTTGGCGATTGCCATACTGCAAGAGAGGCAAGAGTACTAGGCGCGAAGACTCGCGCCGTTCTCAGGAGAGTTCGATGAGCGAGACCACAATTCACGGCTACTTGGCGGATCTCGACCGCCTGGCGAAAATCTCTGGCTCTGGCGATCTGGCTCTGCGTGACGCCATCCTGCGGGACCAGGCCGAGACCCTAGAAGATATTGGCCACCGGTTGGACCAACCCGGCCTGCTGTCTGCACACGATGCGCTCACTATGTTGATCAACGGTCCGGCCGAAGAAGGCCATGCCTACGAACTACGCTGTGTCGTCGAACCGATCCTCGACCACGTCGCCACCCAACTCGACGACGACACGGAGGAGCGTAGCTTGTGGTTCAATCAGGCCTTCTGGGTCGACGACTTCGAGAAGATCTTCGAAGCCTTGGGAATGACTGCGCTGGCATCACACTGGCTCGATGGCTCGAGTCCGTTGCCGGTTCCCGAAGGCGATTGGCCAACCTTCACGACGCTGCGTCGCGAGGACGCACTCGCCGCATTGGCCGAGTTCGGGAAACTCGGCTCAGAGACCTTCGAAGCGTTACCCGATGGGCTGTTTCTAGAAAAATCTGACGAGGACGATATCGACGAGCAACGCGGCATCATGTTGGAGAACCTTGCCCAGTTGCGCCGTTGGCTCGAGCAAGTCACCGCGTCCGATCAGCTGTCCAGCGTCGGGCTTGTCCTGCTGTTCGACGGCGATTCTTGAGTCGCCGTTCGGATTGAAGCGACTGTTGGACTGCGGATTTGAGATGACCTAGGACATCGTCCCCTAAGTTCTGTCCGGGTTCAGCCAGCAAGAATCGAACAAGGCCCTGGCCCCGTAGGGGCCGAATCGTATAGCCCGGGGCTGGCGTCGCGGAGCCCCAGCGACGCGGCGTGAGCCCCGGGTTTGCGGATCCCGTCTCCCGCCGCCCTGGAGGGGCGGGACATGGCGCCAACTGGTCGAGGTTGCGCCTCTACAGGGCGCGGCAGGCTGGTGGCAGAGACCCCGGGGCTCGCACGGCGTCGCTACGCTCCTTGTGCGGCCCCGGGCTATACGATTGCGCCCTTTCAGGGCGAGATCTAGGCGCTTTGAGGCAATACGCTCTTTAAGGGCAGTCCATGCGAGGACTTTCGGATCTGCGGCGCCGAATACGTCAGAATCTTGGACGCGGATCACGTCGAGCCGAGGTTCCTTGCGGAGTAGTCCTCGGACGATTCGACCGTTGAAGTCTTCGTCCGCAGCCAACCGAATCATGGCTCAAGAGGGCGCTTGCTGTAGGCGAGCGAGCAATCGCTCGCGTAGGCCACGTTGATTGAACCGTTGTGCGTTGGCCTGACGAACGGTCTCAGCCTGTTTCGACACTTGCCGAATCGACTCGACGAGGCGCGTCAACCTGTTTCGGCACCTGCCGAATCGACTCGACGAGGCGTGTCAGCCTGTTTCGACACTTGCCGAATCGACTCGACGCGGCGTGTCAAACGGCTTCGGCATCTGAAAATCGAGCTGCCGAAGCGCGTCAGCCTTTTTCTGCACCTGCCGAATCGACGTTGAGCCCCTGCCCAACCGATTCGGCATCCGCCAACCGGGCGAACGGACCTCGCCAACTCGATTTGCAGATGCCGAATCGAGCAGTGTTCGAGGTCTCCGGGTTGCCGTTCGCCAACTTGTGGCACGGGCTGTCAGCGATTGTTACAGCGTCTCAGCCGTCGCTTGCCTCGACGTCGTCAGCACTTTCGTCCTTAGCCGCAATGGGCGGTTGCGGATCGAGAGGCTGCAACTCGCGACCACTGAGTGCCGGGTGATCCGGCGGGATCCGTGAAGCGCGGAAGACGGCGTGGGTGAATTCGTCCACCGGATGGGGTGGGGAGCCGTCGGGTAGCTTCACGACGCCCTGGCGGGGATCCCAGAACTCCCAGACGATTTCGCCGTCGGGCGTGACTTCGAAGAGGCGGCCTTGGGGTCCGGAGCAGATCAGGGTGTTGCCGTTGGGTAGGCGTTCGGCACCGGAGATGAACGGAGCGAAGAAGAACGCTTCGGCGGTTCCACGGTAAGACCAGGTGGGTTCGGCCGGGCCGAAGGCGCCTTCTTCCGGCACGAGGTAGCTGCCGTCCGCGGCGGTTGGAGGGGCGATCTCGTAGACCGCGGAATACGGACCGGAGTCGTCTTTCATGTCGTTGCTGAAGACCGTCATATTGCCGGCGCCTGGAGTCCCTTCCGGTATCCAGCGGATATCGTGTTGGTAGAACAGCTGTTGTGCGGTTTCGTCGCCACGACCATAGGCAGCGGGATTTCCCCAGCGATACAGTAGATCACCGCCTTTGCCCCAGCGGCCGCCACTGCTGCCGGCGGCTTCTTCGGTGGTTGTGCTGTGATCAATGATCCAGATTTCGCTGAAGCGGCGTACGCTGAGGGCGATTTGGTCGAGCTCGGCGTTGTAGTCGATGCCGTTGCTGTGAAAGAGGTCGGACTTGAGGTCCTCTTCGGTGGTGTCGTCCGAAATGTAGCCGAGAGTTTTTAGGCTCTCGAGCTCTTCCGCTGTCGTTTCTTCGGTGAGATCGGCGTTGACGTTGATGCGGCCTAGATGCTTCGCCGGGTCGCCGTAGTGTTCTAGACGGGGGTTGCGGTCTTGCACCAAGTGATCCCAGGCATGCCACTCCCAGACGATGCGGCCGCCGTCGAGCCCCTGCGGCTCGATCTCGACAATCATGTCTGGCCACATACCAGCCTCAGGCACCTTGTCTGGATCGCGTCCCGCGTACCGGGCCTCTTCTGCGCTTTTGAGTTCCCAGGCGATCGCCAACACGTTGCCATTTGGCATCCGTGCAATATCGTGATGCAGCAGATGTTGGTCGCTGGCAAAAAGGAAGTCCCACACCAGCTCGCCGTCCCAGGTGAATTCTTGGATTCTGCCACCCTGGCCGCCACCTTCGAACCGTTCGACATCCGGCTCGCGAGCGGTACGCAGCAGATTGCCGTTGTCGAGCAGGTAGATGCCTCCCGACGGCGCGAGCTCGGCGGTCCAGGTATGGACAACTTGCCCCGCGTTGTCGATCAAGTAGGTGGTATCGGAAAGCAACGGACCAAACAGCGTGTAGCCGGGTTGCGCAGCGGGTTGGTTGATCCGGAGCCCGCGTGGCTCATTGGCGCCAGCAAGATCCATATCCGGCTTGGCGGTGTCCGGTGCGTCAACGGCTGGTGTCTCGGTTGGAGCCCCTCCGCACCCTGTCGCGATGACCAGTAAGGCTGCCGACAACAGATGCCCGATAGGGTGGCGATACTTCGAGTGGTGATGATTCATCGTCTCTCCGGCGGGGAATGGTTGGCGGATGCGGTCAACCCGGTCGATATTCTGTCAACCCGGTTTCATTCTATCGTGTGGTATCTCGAGCCCAGGAGGCTCTGGCTAACGGGTTTCGAGGCCGTGCGCGGTGTCTTGCGCGCACGTGGAGGGTGTGATTTCCTGAAGGGTTGTGCGCGCGTGGCGGCACGTGGACGTCTCTAAAATGTCCCTTGATAATCAAACAGAAAATGTTGTCGAAGAGACGTTTGTTTCTTCTGAAAGTGCGAATTTCGGATCAAGCTGCTGTGCCTGTCTGCGCATCAGACATGCCACTCAGGTGCAAAAGGTGCCATTCAGGGCATAGGTCCTACGTTGTCGATCGTCTTCCGAATGATTCAGGGTGTCGGTCCCATGTTGGCTTTTGCGTTCTTAAAGAGTTGAGACGGATTCCGACGCACGCCATCGTGTCTTGGATCATCCAGATCACAAAGGACGACGTGGGACCGATGTTCTGTTTGCAAAAATTTGTGCCTTGGGACGTTGCCCTCATGCACTTTTTAGAACAAAACGCCACCTTGGACTTGGGGTCGGCGCTCGATCGGGGAAGGAAAGACACGTTGGCCCCGGGAGGCATACCCTAGAAACACGAACGCCCCCGAGAACCGAGGGCGTTGAGCAAACGATGGAGACGAGACTGGGATTCAACCCCAGAATTCGTCTTCGTCTTCGCCGCCCAGGTAGCTTTGTTCTTCTTCCATCCAGGCGTCAAAATCGGCCTGACTGTGGATGGTGGCAAAGCCACGCATACGGTAGTGGCCGAGGCCACAGAGCTGAGAGCAGCCGATTTCGTAGTTGAAGTCGTCACCGTACTTCTCGCGCATCTCGTTGGTGGTGACCGTCGGCACGAACCACAATGGAAATTCCATGCCGGGGATCGCGTCTTGTTTGACCCGCATGGCGAGAATGAAGAAGCTGTGGATTACGTCCTTTGACGACAGTCGGATGACGGCTGGTTTGTCGACCGGCAGATGCAGCTGGTTGACAGTGGTGACGTCATCCGCGGCGCCCTCCGACTCACGATCGAGTCCGATCGGGTTGGATTCGACGTCGATCAGCTCTGGGCGGGTGTCTCCGAAGATCCCATCTGGTCCGGGATAGTGGGAATTCCAGGCGAACTGTTCCGCGATGACTCGCACCACGACGGCCTCGGATTGGTCAGGGACGTCATCGACGCGCTCGGAGTAAAGCGGGATCGAGAAGCCGAGCAGCAACACAACCTCGAACACCGCAACAGCAACTTCACCGTAGCTCGACAGGTGGCTTTGCAGCCCCTTGTAGCTCGCCTTCGGATTGCGGCCTTGCCGGAACCTGAACAGGATAAAAACGAACAGAGCTCCCCAGATAATGAAGAGGGCGAACATCAACCAATGCACCAACTCGGTCGCATAGTCGAGGCGTGCCCCGTGCTCCGAGGCTAGATCCGGAAGTCCTAAAAACCGATCCATGCCAAAGCTCCTTGGTTAGTGGGATCGAGCGTCGGCAGGCGACGCGATCTGCAGCTCGGCCAAGCGTCGGGCCCGGCGTCGCAACAAGATGAAAGTCGTCACGCCGCCGAAGAGCAGAGTGTAGGTGACCGCAACCAGAAATATGACCGAGGCCTCCAGGCCCTTGACGATCGGCGCGTCCGAGTCGCCGAAGCAAACGGTGCACCCGAACGCACTGCTCGCCAACGCCAACATCGCCAGGCTTGCCAGTCCGAGGAGGAGACTACGCTTGCGGTTCATACGTACCCCACTTTCTTCATTTTCTTCAGGAACCAGACACCATAAATCGGCAGCGCGCCGGCCATAAGGATTGCCAGGATCGCCAGCACCCAATCACCGGTGTTGCCGGAGGCTTGCACCTGTTGAACGGACCACACACCGAAGCCGACAGCAATGGCCGTCGCGACGACGATGAAGAAGATGTGTACTGCTTTGAGAGACATGGCTAGGACCCTAGATCGATGTTGTTCATCTCAGTGATCAAAGGCACAGTGAGCTCAAAGATGAAGAACACCACCGCCAGACCCATGAGCCAATAGATGAACTTCTTCTCGTCGATCAGATGCATGAAGAAGAGCACCACCAGCGAGCCTTTGGCGGAGGCGATGAGCAAGGCTAGCGCGATCGCCGGTCCGGTGGGGAGGTGGATGTAAGAGGCCCCTACCGTCAGGATCGTGCCGACGATGAGGGCGGCGAACACCATCATGTAGGTGCGGACCGTCTTGTCGATATCAATATCGTGATGGCTCATTAGATCTCCTCATCAAAGCAGGTAGAGCACCGGGAACAGGAAAATCCACACCAGGTCGACAAAATGCCAGAACAGGCCGGAGGCTTCGACTCGATTGGTGAATTGCTCAGGGGCCGTCTCCCACATCTTGGCGCCGGGTCCCCACAAGTAGGCGTTGTAGCCCATACCTGCAATCACGTGGATTCCATGCAGGCCGGTCAACGTGAAATACAGTGCCAAGAAGATGTGGGTCGAAGGGTAATAACCGTGGCTGAACTTGGAGGTGTACTCGATGTACTTGATCACCATGAAGCCAAGGCCGCAAAGCACTGTGATTCCCATGTACAGGCGGTACTTCGAGAAGTCCTTGCGGATCAAGGACGCCCAGGCCATCACCATAGTGACCGACGAGGTGATGAGCACCAGGGTGTTGGTGAAGGCTAGCGGCACCGACAGGCCGAAGGCAGAGCCCGGCTGCCAGTCGGTAGATCCAACCCGCAGAATGATGTAGCCAGCGAACAGACCGCCGAAGAGCATCACTTCCGAGGCCAGGAAAAGCCAAATGCCAATCTTGACGTTGTTGAGGCCGGTATCAGGCCTCGGCTCAACGGTATAAGGGATCGCCATAGACATTAATTGATCTCCTCAGAAGAGCGCGTTCAAGGTGTGGCAGCGGCTGGCTTGGCCTGCGCATCCGCCTGGAATTGAGGTAGGTAGTCTTCGTCGTGGTCTGGGTGGCTGTACTCATAGGCCGCACGGTAGACCGTCGGCAGCTCGGTGAAGTTGCCATGCGGCGGTGGCGATGGCGCCGCCCACTCGAGCGTCGTGGAGTGCCACGGGTTGTCACCGGCTGTCTTCGGCTTCCGGAGGCTGGCGAAGAAATTGATGATGAACGGGATCTGCGCCAGGGCCAAACCCCAGGCGGAGATCGAGATCACCTTGTGCCAGTGCAGTGCGGTCTGTGTGTGAGCGTAAATCTCACCGCCGTCGTAAAGCCGTCGCTGCATGCCAGCCAAGCCCTGGATCATCATCGGCATGAAGATGCCGTTCATGAAAATCAGGCTGGGCCAGAAATGGAGCTTGCCCAAGAAGTCGCTCATCTTGCGGCCAGTGGCTTTGGGGTACCAATAGTAGATGCCCGCAAACATCGCGAACAGGGTTCCTGGTGCCACCACATAGTGAAAATGCCCGATCACGTAATAGGTGTCGTGCAAGTGGATGTCGGTCGAGGCGAGACCCAGCGGCAAGCCAGTGAGGCCGCCGATGCCAAACATCGGCAGGAAGGCCAGAGCGAAGAGCATCGGTGTCGTGAAGCGGATTGAGCCACCCCACAACGACAAGATGAGCGCCGTCAGGATGATCACCGAGGGAATCGAGATGATCATCGTCGTGGTCTGGAAGAAGGCTGACATTGCCGAGCCCATGCCGGTCAAGAACATGTGGTGAGCCCACACGATGAACGACATGAAGCCGAGGAAGATCAGCGAGTAGACCATCGACTTGTAACCCCAGAGCGGGCGCCGGGTGTTGTTGGCGATCACTTCGGCGACAATTCCGAGGGCCGGTAAGATTAACACGTAGACTTCGGGGTGGGCCAAGAACCAAAACAGGTGCTGCCAAAGAATCGGGCTACCGCCACCGGTGGCCTCTGACAGCTGGCCGCTGATTACCAGCCCCTCTGGCATGAAGAAGCTGGTGCCAAAAACTCGATCCATGAGCTGGAAGAACGACGCAGCCTGCAGCGGCGGGAAGGCCAGCAGCAACAAGAACGACGTTACGAACTGGGCCCACACGAAGAATGGGAAGCGGAAGAAGGTCAAGCCTGGCGCCCGCAGCTGAATGATCGTAGTGATGAAGTTGATGGCACCGAGCAGCGAGGAAAAGATCAACGCCATCATGCCCATGAGCCACCAGGTCTGGCCGGAGGGAGCGATGTCGGAGAGCGGCGGGTAAGAAGTCCAGCCAGACTGCGCCGCGCCACCGGGAACGAAGAAGCTGGCAAACATGATCACGCCGCCGACAAAGTAGCACCAGTAGCTCAACATGTTGAGCCGCGGAAACGTCATGTCCGGGGCACCGATCTGCAGCGGTACTACGAAGTTGCCGAAACCACCGACGGCCAGCGGCACGACGCCCATGAACACCATGATCGTGCCGTGCATGGCGCCGAGTTGGTTGTAGAACTCGGGCAACATGATGCCGTCTGGCATGCGATCGGCGCCGAAGAGCGCGCCAATGATCGGCAGGGCTTTGCCGGGGAAGGCTAGCTGCCAGCGCATCAGCATCATCAGGCAGAAGCCGAAAAAGAGGAAGAACAGCGCTGTGACGGTGTACTGGATGCCGATCACCTTGTGATCGGTCGAGAAAACGTACTTGCGCCAGAAGGACAGTTCTTCGTGGTGCTCGTGCTCGTGATCGCTCATGACTTTTCCTATCGCGGTTACAGGGGACCGTGGCGGGTGGCGACTTCGGCTCTACGTCGATGCGCCTCCGCCTGTGTTAAAGGGCGAGGTCGGAGGCGCCCGGTCGCTAAGCTCGCTGAGGCCGCGAGGCTTATTTCTTCGCGGGTACCTTGAACGAGAAGTCGGCGCTGGCAGCGCCGCCGGAGACCTTGACCTCGGTGGTCTGGGTACCGAGCTTCTCGTGCCAGGCTTCGATTGTGTAGGTGCCGTCCGGCACGTCGCCGATCTCGAACTTGCCGTCCATGCCGGAAACTGAGAAGTACGGGTGGCTCATCACAGCAATATAGGAGTTCATCCAAGGGTGCACGTCGCACTTGACCTTGAATAGCGGCTCCGGCTTGTTGAGGACCTGGTCTTTCTCTTTCAGGCTCGGTGGCATGCCGATGTTGAATTGACGATTGACCTCGGGCAGACCATGGACATTGTGAAGAATTCCATCGGAATTCTTGAACTTGATCGTCTGACCAGCCATCACGCCTGCGACGTGGGGGATATAGCGGCAGCCCTGTTGGTCGATGACAACGGGCTCGCTGGGGGCAGCAGCGGAAGATGCCGGGGCGTTCTTGATCTGCACAAAAACATTGCCGAGGCTGTTGCCATCGCCGACTACGAGAAATTCAGGGAACACAGGGCTAGTGTGTTTGCTGGCACAGTCTGGGTCTGCATCCATTTTGATCGGTCGCAGCTTTGGCACCTTGTCATCGTAGGTGATCGTACCAGTGATAGAGCCGGCGAATGCCGCCGTACCGAGCAGAAGAGAGCACAGAAGTGCCATAAAAATTGTTCGACGCATAGCTATTCATTCTCCTAGCGTGATTTGAGGAGCCGGATGACAGGCCATGGAGGCGGACCACGGAAGTCTCGAAGTGCTGTGAAGGATACCATCGACTCAAGAGGCGTCGCAAGCAAGGCCGAGACGGCTCTCCGATGAGCATCAGTCAACCGTGGTGTATGGTCAGGAGTCCCCGAGACCCATGCGTAGCAACACCGATTCCGACTCACGCCGTTGGCGCATTTTGGCGCTCTTGACCAGCGCTGAGCTGCTCGGTGTGTCGCCTTGGTTCACGGCCAGCGCCGTGTCGCCACAGCTTCGTGTGTTGTGGGATCTGTCGGTTGCTGAGGGTGCCTTGCTGGTGACGATGGTACAAATTGGCTTTGTTGCCGGGACGGCCATGGCGGCGGTCTTGAACCTCGCTGACCTGGTTCCAGCCCGGCGGTATTTTGCGGTCAGTGCTCTGCTGTCCGCGGTGGCCAATGGGGCCTTGATCGTCGCGCCCACCTATGGCCAAGCTTTGACCCTACGTTTCCTCACCGGTTTTTTCATCGCTGGCGTTTATCCGCCCGCGATGAAGATGATCGCTACTTGGTTCCGCGGTGCAAGAGGCTTCGCTATCGGTTCGATAGTCGGTGCTCTTGTCATCGGCAAAGCGACGCCCTACTTGATCCGGGCGTTGGGCGACACCAGCTATCGTACGGTGGTGCTTTCGGCGTCCGCGGCGGCGCTGGTGGCCGCAGTGTTGGTTGCTGTCGGCTATCGCGATGGCCCCCATCGCTTCGCTAGCAAGCCTTTCTCATGGTCGTTGGTAGGCACCGTCCTGCAACATCGCCCCACTCGCCTCGCTACTTTTGGTTACCTTGGGCACATGTGGGAGCTGTATGCCATGTGGGCTTGGATTCCAGCCTTCCTGCTGGCCAGTGCCCAGGCCCGTGCCGGTGTCGGAGCTGATGCCACAGCGGCCGATATCCCATGGGTAGATGCGGCAGCGTTTGGCGCTATCGCCGCGGGTGGCCTGGGCTGTGTTTGGGGCGGTAGGGCGGCAGATCGGACCGGGCGTGGCAAGTTGGTCATTCAAGCGATGGCCGCCAGCGGCCTATGCTCGGTAGTGATCGGCTTCACTTTTGGTGCCAGCCCATGGCTCGTGGTGCCCCTCGCCTGGGTCTGGGGTTTCTTCGTTGTCGCCGATTCAGCGCAGTTTTCGGCGCTCGTCACCGAAGTTGCGCCTCAGCACGCAGTCGGCACCGCGTTGACCCTCCAGACCTCACTGGGTTTCCTGCTCACCACCGTCACCATCCATCTGGTACCTGAGCTCGTCGAGTTGTTCGGCTGGCGGTGGGCGTTCCCGCTGCTGGCCTTGGGGCCGGCAGCGGGAATTGCGGCGATCCGTCGGCTGCAGAGTTAACCCGCCTCTCGCTGCGGAGTTGGTGAGAAGGCCGGGTTAAAACTCGAACGGTGCGCCCGGGGTATCGACCCTTAGCCGCATCAGGCTGGGGCGGAAGGTGGTGGTGAAGATGGGGAAGGCGGCGTTGGTGATGTAGAGGTTGCGGCGATTCTGGCCGCGGCGACCAAAGGCGACGGAGGTTGGACCGTCGAGGAGGTCGTCGGCGGTGAGGAGAATGTCGCTGGAGCCGTCACGGTTGAGACGGACGATGGTGTTGAAAGGATCGGTGGTGCAGTAGATGCGTCCACGGATGTCGAAGGTGAATTCGTCACAGCCTTGTGGGACGGGCAGAGTGGCCTTGACGAAGGCCTGCCCGGCGGTGCCGTTGTAGCGGATCGGAATGCCGACGATGGTGCCGGTGGAGGAGTTGGCGACGAAGATTTTGCCGCGGAAGAACTGGAGGCCATTGGGGCCGGGGAAGACGGCTCCTGGCGGCCGTTTGAGGAGCGGATCGTCGGCCCAGATTTCAGGGCTGCCGCCGTCGAGGGGGATACGCCAAACCAGGCCATCGAAGGTATCTGCGGCGTAGATGAAGCCGCGGTGGACGTCGATACCGTTCCAAATGGTGGTGCTCGGTGCGTTGGCGATCAGTTCAATCGAGCCGTCGTCGGTATCAACTTTCCAGATTCCGGTGTTGGACGGGTCACAAGCGGTGACCGCAACATAGAGCCGGTCGAAGATGTCGATGGCTAGGCCTAGGGCGAGGGTGGGTGCCATGCCGCAGGGCGCGCCGATCGGCATGAAGGCGAGGGAAGTTTGGGAGAAATCGGGAGCGATCTTGCGGATCTCACCGGTGGTCGAGAGCGTGATGTAGGCGTTGTCGTGGCGGTCGATGACGATACTCTCGGGAGTCTCGGGTGGCGGCGTCGGATCGAACAGGATGAGGGTTTCAGCCTCTTGGGCGAAGGCTGGTTGACCCAGTGCCAAGACGAAAAGTATGAGCAGCATCGGGACACGGGTCGTTCTGAAGTTGTGAATTTTCGGCATGTCTGGCTCCTCTGAATTCGAAGGTTGCGCTACGTCATGCAACAAGAGCGTATTGCGCCATGGAAAAGTGACGCGCTTGGACAGAAACGCACCGATTGCGGGTCGCTCTAGTAGATAGGGCGTTTTTGGCAACCCAATCGGACCGTTGTTCAACGACAACGACCACAGATTGCTGTCGCTCGGGCCACGGTGCCGGGCCACGGTGCCTGTCAGCGGTGCTGCTGTCGCGCTGGCGGTCGAGGGCAACCCAGGGGACGCTGGAGCTAGTCTGCGTCGACGATCGCGGGTAGCTTGTCGCCGGGTTGCCAGCCGGTGTTTGCTAGCTCTCGGACGTACTCGAGCACCTGTCCACGCTCTTCATGGGCGATGAGCAGTAGCAGATCCCCGGGCTGGGCCCAACGCAGGGCCTGCTCGACGGCAGCAAGCTCGGAAGGGGCGCGCTCAAGCGCTTCAGCTGTGGCGCCGAGCTGGCGAAACTCGTCTTCCATCAAGGCTGGCACATCACCGAGTTCGCGCCCGCGTAGGTTCTTGACCAGCTCCTTCAGGATCACCCGATCGGGACGTGCCTTCCACACCATCCGGGGTAGCTCACGGATGGCGTCGTCCTCGCGGTCACCGGCCTGGCCGACAAGGACCAGACGGCGCTTCGCTGGCAACGCGCGACCCATGTCGAGCAGTGCTTCGAGGCCATGTGGGTTGTGGGCAAAGTCGACGATCGCCTGCACGCCACCGAGGTCGAAGCGGTTGAGACGACCGGGATTCTGATCCGCTGAGGAGTCGAAGCTGGCGAGGCCTTGTCGGATGGCTGCCGTTGGTAAGCCGAGCCGGCGAGCGACGCAGATGGCGCCGAGAGCGTTGTAAACGTTGTGGCGGGCAGCGCCCCCGAGAGTCATCGGTACCTCGGCGAGGCGGGCGATCACCTCACGACCTTCACGATTGTGAACAACCAGCTCGTCACCTTCCAGCACCGCGGTTTCGTCCCCGGTCTCGACGTTGGCTTGCACCACCATCGTGTCGTGTTCACAACCGAACCAGATGCGGCGTAAGCCTTCACGATCCGGCCGTGAGCGCAGCTTGAGGTCATCGGCGTTGAGCACCAGGTGCCGGGTGCCCTTTTCGACGACAAACTTGGTTTCGACCAGCTCGTCGAGATCGTGCACTCCCCATTCACCGAGATGGTCCTCGGCGACATTGGTGATGAGTGCGACATCGGCGCGCTCGACGCCCAAGCCGCGGCGCAACATGCCACCGCGAGCCGTCTCGAGCAGCGCCAGATCGACGCGCCGATCCCGCAAGACCAAGCGCGCGCCACCCGGCCCTGAGTAGTCGCCTTCGCCAATCTCTTCACCCGCCACCCAGCAGCCGTCAGTGGACGATAATCCTGGCTCGCGTCCCGCGGCCCGCGCTATCGCGGCGAGCAAACGGACGGTGGTGGTTTTGCCGTTGGTGCCGGTGATCAGAGCTACCGGAATGTTGTGGACAGCTTGCCAGTCGACCGACGCAGGCTCAGGGATCGCATCCGCAGCCCAGGTGCGTGAGCCTTGCCCCATGCCCACCGAAACCTCATCGTCGTCCCATAGGAAGGCGACCCGACGCTCGGCGGCGGCGGCTTGCATCGCGAGCACGGCCGGGTTGCGCTCTTCTGCGATGGCCTGTTGCAGTTGCCGGGCAGCCTCAGCGAGGTCGGGAAGCGGTTGGCCAGCGAGCTCCGCACCAGCGGCCTCGAAGGCCCATTCGTTGACCTCCGTGGCGGCGTAGAGGGCGTCGATTGGCGCCGAGATCGCCAGGCTGACACCGGTGGCGAAGATCCGATGCGTTAGCTCTTCGGTGCCCCAGCCGACCGCCTGCAAGATGCGTCGTGCCTGCCGCTGCCAGGCGTCGATGACCGATGTGACCTCTTCGTCAGGTTCCAACGAGACATCGATCACCGCACTGGCGCGGTGCCACAAAATGTTCGGGCCGGTGAGGCGCCGGGAATCGCGCAGTTCCATCGGAGGTTAGTCCCCCTCCTCCCGTGCCAGGCGTACACCGCGCTCGTCGCGGACGAAGCTGCTTTTCGGGTCGAGGTCGAGATCCTGTTCGATGAAGTCGCCGGGTTCGATTGGGATGCTGGCAGTGGTGTTGTCGTGGCGCTCGGTTGCGCCTTCAGGGGAGAACTGGGTGATTTGATTCCAGCTGCGCTGGATGGCATCGGCGAACACCAACAGCAGGTCACCGGGGCGGGCCAGCTCCAAGCCGCGCTGCAAGGCTTCCTGCTCATCCGGGATGAGCTCGATTTGGTCCTCGTCGACACCAGCTTCGAGCAATGAGGCGCGCAGCATGCGGGGGACCTCTTCGGGGCCCCGGCCGCGGGTCGAATCGTCGCGCCGGCAGACGTAGTGGTCGAACTTGCCGGCGCACAAGCGAGCAATTTCTTGGACGTCTTCGTCGCGCCGGTCGCCGGGAGCGGCGAGCACGACCAGCCGTCGACCCTCGGTCTCGAAGTGCTCGACCACTTGCACCATGGCTTTGATTGCTGCCGGGTTGTGACCGTAGTCGAGAATGACCTTGAAGGGGTGCTCGTCGAACACATTCATGCGCCCCGGGGCCTGGAAGAACGTTGTGTCAAAGGTGCGCAAGCCATGGCGAATGTCTTCGAGCTTGACGTCCATGCTGTAGGCGATGGCGGCGGCGAACATCGCGTTCTGCACGTTGTGCATCGCCCGTCCTTCGAGCGTGGCTGGAATCAGGTGCGTCCACAACAACGGGATGTGAGCGCCGCCACCGTAGAAGGTGATCATGTGGCCGTTGATACCCTCTTCGAGCACCGCTGCCCGGCCGCCAGAACGAATGTGTTCGCGGACCAACGGATGTTTGGGATTCATCGTGACGTAACACAAGTGTTCCGCTTTGGTGTAGTCGGCCATCCGCAGACACAAAGGGTCGTCGGCGTTGAGGACCGCGGTGTCTTGCGCCACTTCGACGACCACCCGTTTGACTTTGGCCAGGTCCTCGAGGGTGTTGATACCGCGCAGCCCGAGGTGGTCAGCCGCCACATTGAGCACCGCGCCGACATTGGGGCGACGGTAACCCATGCCGCGACGCAACAGACCGCCACGGGCGGTCTCCAGCACCGCGACATCAACCGTGGGGTCGCGTAACACCATACGTGCTGATGCCGGGCCGGTCATATCGCCATCAACCGTCAGATGGCCGTCGATGTAGACGCCATCGGAGGTTGCGACGCCCACATGGTGGCCAGCCAGCTTGAAGATGTGCGCCACCATGCGCGTGGTGGTGGTTTTTCCGTTGGTGCCGGTGATCGCTGCAATCGGAATTCGCGTCGGTGAACCTGCTGGGAACAGCATGTCGATCACCGGGCCAGCCGCATCTCGCGGTTGACCCTCACTGGGGGCGACGTGCATGCGGAATCCGGGGGCAGCGTTGACCTCGCAGATTGCACCGCCAGTTTCGCGATAGGACTTCGAGATGTCGGTGGTCAAGAAATCTACCCCGGCGACATCGAGGCCGATGGCCTTGGCGGACCGTTGCGCCATCTCGCGATTGTCGGGATGCACCAAGTCGGTGACATCCACCGCGGTACCGCCGGTGGAGAGATTGCCAGTCGAGCGCAGGTAGACGACCTCGCCGTCGGGTGGCACGCTGTTGACGTCGTAGCCTTTGAGCTCCAGCAACCGTAACGCTTGGTGGTCGAACTCTAGGCGGGTGAGCACTTTCTCGTGGCCGATGCCACGGCGCGGATCTCTGTTGACTTCTTCAACCAGCGCCTCGACCGTTGACGTGCCATTACCCACGATGTGCCCCGGCACGCGTTTGGAGGCAGCGATCAGCTCGCCATTGACCACTAGCAGCCGGTGGTCGAGGCCTTCAATGAAGCGTTCTACCAGGATGCCACGACTATGCTGGCGGGCTTGCGCATAGGCGACTTTGACCGCTTCTTGATCCGTCAGGTTGATCGACACGCCGCGGCCGTGGTTAGCGTTGAGGGGCTTGACGACAACCGGGTAGCCAAGGCGCTCCGCTGCTCGCATCGCCTCGCGTTCGCCATAAACCAAACGTTGGCCGGGCACTGGCAGTCCGAGGTCGCCGAGCAGGTTGTGAGTCTCTTCTTTGTCGGAGGCGATTTCGACTGCGATGTTACGAGTCTCGCTGGTCACCGTCGCCTGGATCCGTTTGCCATAGCGGCCGTGGCCAAATTGCACCAGGCTGTAGCGGTTGAGACGTTGCCACGGGATGTCACGCTCTTCGGCGGCGCGCACCAGTGATGCGGTTGATGGACCGAGGGCCCGCCGTTGAGCGTAGCGGATGAAGGAATCCCGGGCCTCCCCGAAGTCGAACTCGTCGTCGACTGCACTCGTCTGAAGGGCCTCCGGCAGCAGGCTGGTGAGCAGCTGCAGAGCAAGTTCGCCAGCAGCCATGCCAACGTCTTCCTGCTCGTACTCATAAACCACATCGTACTCGCCGGGATTGCCGTTGCCGCGAGTCTTGCCGAACGTTACCTGAGCACCCGCTACATTCTGCAGTTCGATCGCCACATGTTCGAAGATGTGGCCCATCCAGGTGCCTTCGTCTTCGGTCAGACGACGAACGAAGCCGCCCGGCTCACCGTAGGAGCAGCCGTGTTCGTGCAGGCCGGGTAACTCGGCTAGGAGTGCGTCGGTGAAAGACGTTCCAAGTTTGACGGAAGGCCACTCTTCGAGTTCTTCGAGGTCCACCGTCAGTCGGATGACTGGAAAGAGGGCGTAGAGACTAGGGCCGACGTAGACCGATCTCTCGAGGATCTTCACGATAGCGAACTCCTTTTCTGTGGGTCTGTGCCGGCTACTTTACGAGTCTTTGTCGGCGGGTGGGGGGCTGGCGCGTCGGGTTTTGATATTGAAGGTTGCGCCTTCGATCAGCACGTGCAGACGGATACCGATCACACACACCGGATCATGCGGCTTGACCGAATCCATCGACGAGTATTCGACTTCTGAAGGGTCGACGACGGTGATGCCGCCAGAGCCGACAACTTCTAGCGTGCCGCCGGGTGCTAGGAAGGCGGCGGTGTCTTCGTCGAGGCCGATGCCGATTGGCCGCGGATTGTAGGCCAGAGCGGTGATCAATCGTCCGAGGCGGTCGCGCTGGCGAAAATGCTGGTCGATGACGGCGAGCTGGGTGAGCCCGAGACCCGGCACCAGTTGCACCATGTCACTACGTGGGGTCATACCCTCTTTTCCATAGGCGATCATGTGCTCCGACATGAACGATGCGCCAGCCGAGGTACCGGCGACGTGGAGGCCTTCGAGGTTACGTTCGCGCAACAGGTCGGAAACCGGCGAGCCACCGATGGTTGTCGCCAACCGCAGTTGATTACCGCCGGTCATGAAGACTCCATCAACCTCTTTCAGCACGTCGATCCAATCCTGGCGTTTACAGTCTTCGCGCTGCTGGAACGGTAAGGTGGTGACTTTGGCAGCACCCAGGTCGCCAAACACGGATTCGTACCGTTCCCCTGCGTCTTCGAGCTGAGAGGCGGTCGGGATGACAGCGATATGTGCCTGGTCACCGCCGCAAATCTCGACAAAGCGCCGCAGAATCGCCCGGTTGTTGACCTTGGCTTCAGCGCCGCCGATAGGAATGATGTAGCCGCGAGTCACGATCAACAAACCTCCATCTGTGTTCCGACCGCACGCATCCAAGCCGAATCGGGCGGTCGTGAGCAATCAAAGGCGAGCGGGAAACTATATCTGTTTCAGCATCTGCTTTGCCCGTTGGGCCCAAGCTCGGTTTTTCCGACGCACGTATTTCGGCGCGTGCTCGAGTTCGTGCAGCCCGGTTCGCAGCTGCTCGCCAGCTTGGTCATGGCGACCACTCTGGATCAGGTAGTGCGCATGTAGTACCCGGTGAGCTAATCGCGGACTTTTGGTCACCAAAGCATCCAACAGTTCGTGGACCTCGTCCATACGGTCGCTCTCTGCCAAAACATGGGCGAGATCCGAGTAGCCAGCATAGTCGCGAAACGACGGCTCGAGTGCGATCAACTCTCGGAAGTGACCGATTGCGAGCTCGTATTCGGTCAAAGCGCTGTGAGACAAGGCTAATCCGTAGAGCGCGTCGCGGGCGTCGCTTTGCATGCCGAGCGCGTCGGTGAACAAGCTTACGGCCTCGCGATAGGCACCCTGGTCGTAAAGCGCTTGCGCCAGCATTGTTGTGTTGGTGAAGCTCGGAGATGTTTCAGCTCGGTGGCGCAGTTCGGCGAGCGTAACCTTGCGAGTGGTTGCTTTGTTGTAAAGCTCGCGTAGCCACTCGAATTCAGGGTCGTGAATTTTGATCGAGAAGAAATAGATCCACTCGCCGAACGGCATCATGATGATCGGGTACCAATAGTAGGCGGCGTTGCGACGGATCGCGTCGACCACCAGCCAGAGACTGATCGCCAGCTCTGCAAAGAGGATCAATCGGGGCATCCGTTGGCCACCACGACTCAATTCGCCCGCGGTTGTAACAAGCGCATGACCCCGAGCAGACTGCGCGGCGCGTGGGTGGAAACCTTCCACTTCTGTGTTTTGGCAGTGAGCTCGGCTGCTGCTTTCTGGGCGGCCGGCGTGCAGGCAACCAGCATCCCCGCCGCCGGCCCGCTGGATCCTTCGAGGCGCTCTATGACGCGTTTTACGAGCTCCATCTCCTCCGCGCTGTCCAGCCACAACAGCACTCCGGCACAGACTGGCACGATCGCTTCCACCAGCTGGCGGGCACCACTCAATGGCTGCACGTGTAAGGACAACTTGCCGAGGTCGGTTTTGAAGGTTGCGCTACCGCCCCTGCCTTGCTGCGTTTGTTCTACCAGAGCACGCAGCGCATCGTTGCGTAGGAAACCCGGGACGCTGGCTGGAAGTTGTTGTAGCTCGGGCCAGGCACCGGGGTCGGCGAGTAGCAGGCAAGGCAGCGCAGTGACGTCGAAGCCAGCGTTACGAGCCGCGGAGAGCAAGCTGTTGACGGCGACATCGAGCACAACTGAGGATGAAATCTCAGTGGTCGACATCGCCTGTTGCGACAAGCTCTCGTCGACCGGCGACACAACACCAAGCTCTGCCAGCCAAGTGACTGCGAGGCGGATTTTCTCAGGTGCCGCAAAGCCCGCGGTCATCAAGTCGTACAGACGCAAGCCGCGCTCTTGGCCGAGCCGCTCGAAAACCGCCTCGATCGGCAGGAACCGAAAAGCTTCCTCGATCGTCGGCAGACTGTTGATCAGGCGCTCGAGCGGTGCGCTGGTAGCAGGCGAATACCGACGACGTTTGGCAAGTTGATCCTCGATCCATGCCGCCTGCATCAGCATCTCAGTGATCTGCAGTCCTTCCGGCTGGGTTTGCCCAGCCACCACCGGCCGGGCTTGCCCAGCCACCGCCGGCTGTCCGGAGGTGAGTTGGAAGCGGCCTTCTTTCATGCCGATGATCGCCAACATGGCGTCGCGGCCATGAAGTTTTTCCCAGCGTGCCGCGATCACCCTGCCGCGCTGCAACTGCAGTCGTCCAGAGCTTTTGCTGCCGGAGATCCTGAGATCTCCGGTCTTGGCTGATTGCTGGATGTATTGCAGCAGCTCCCAGATCGGATGACTGGTGAGGTCACCTTTCAAGACCGGCGGCGCGGACTTCTTGCCGAGCAATCGATCCAGCCGGAGCAGCAACTCCTCGGGGTCGCACGGTAGCGACAGGTAGTCCTCGGCACCGGCTCGCAGCGCCTCGATGCGAGACGCGCTATCGTCGTTGGCCGATAGAACGACGATCGGCAAGGAGCTCGTTTCGGTTTGCTGTCGCAGCTGGCGAATAGTCTCGAGACCCGAGACGCCGGGCAATGCCATCGACATCACGAGCACATCTGCTTGGCCTTCAGTGCAGATCGAGACCGCAACTACAGGCTCCGCGACCAGAGTCGACGAATGGCCGGAGACCAGCAGGCGGTCCTCGATAACCGCGGCAAAGACCGGATCGAGCGCCAGTAAAAGTACTTTCGCCACCGGGCTGTGTGCTCCCCTAGGGGTTCTCGAACGCCAGCGACTCCTGGAGTCGCGGATCCTTTACCGGGATCAACGTGCTGCGTTGCATCAGGCTGAAGAGGACAGCGAGGAACAATCCGCCGATGCCGAGCCAGCAGGTGAAGTCGAGCACGCTGAGCTGAAACGCTTCATGGTGCAGTGTTGGCATCACCAGCCAGTAGATGTCGACATAGTGCATGAACAGCATCCACAAAGCTGCGAGTGTCAAGGTCAGTCTCTGCCGTTTGACCCATTGAGTGATCAGGAAGAAGAACGGTACGACAAAGTGGCCGGCAGCGAGGAAGATCGAAGTCCACCGCCACGTGGGATCGTCCCAGCGCATATCGAACCAGAAGGTCTCTTCAGGGATGTTGGCATACCAGATCAACATGAATTGGGAGAAGCCGATATAGGCCCAGAACACGACGAAACCAAAAAGTAGCTTGCCAAGGTCGTGGAAGTGCTCCCAGGTGACGATGTGGGTCAGTGCGCCGCTGCCCTTGAGTTGCAAAACCAGCAAGATCAGGAAAGCGAAGATCGATACCACGCAACCGGCGAAGATGTAGACCCCAAAAATGGTCGAGAACCAATGGGGTTCTAATGACATCAGCCAATCGAAGGAGGCGAACATTATGGTGACAGCAAAGAGCACCATGCCGGGAGCGCTGCGGGTTTGCAGCCGTTGAGTGATGTCAGGGTCACCGCTCTTGTCCTGCTGGGCCGATTGACTCCGGAAGTACATCGACAGCATCGTCCAAACCGCGAAGAAGAAGGCGGCTCGGATGAAGAAGAACGTCTCGTTGAGATAGGGCGCCTTGTGCTGCAGTAAGGGATCGTGGGCCACTGCATCAGCGTGGGTCCAGTGGTAGAGGTCGTGCATCCCCAACGCCACCGGGATAAATAGCAGAACAAACACGGGTAAGGTTCCCATCACATGTTCAGCCTGTCGGCGAACGACCACACTCCAGCCTGAGCGTGCCAGGTAATGCAGGAGGACAAAAAACAATCCGCCCAGCGCCAGGGTCAACCAGTACATGAAACCGGTCAAATAGGAGAAGCTGAACTGCTGGCTGCCGTGCCCCATCATGTATGAGGCGATAAGGCTGATGAGGCCGACGCCACCGGCGATCATAGGCAGCTTGTTCCAGCTCTCCGGCAGCGAGATCTCTTCAGGGGATACTGAGATTTCGTGTTCCATGCGGTGGGCGCTTTCTTATCGGGCAGTCTCGTCGAACGGGTTCTCGTGGGTGCCGCGTCGTTGTTGCCTGGTCTGTGAGTTCAGGTCTGTTGGTTAACAGTCAAGCCGCGACTGGTTCCACGTAGGTGGCACCAATCTCTTCCAAGAAGCGTGGGGTCTCCGCGGAGTCGTATTGGGGATCCTGCGCCTCGATCGAGATGAAGAAGGCGTCGTCGGTGACTTTTTTGAAGCGCTCGGAATTGAACAACGCGTGGTGATGGCGCGGCAAGCGAGCCATGATCAGTAGGCCGAGAACCGCTCCGGAAGCACCTCCCAGGACACCGCACTCGAAGGTGATCGGAATAAAGGCTGGCCAACTGAAAAAAGGTTTACCGCTGATCACCAAGGGGTAGGCTTTGCTCGCCACCCACCATTGCATGATCATGCCGAGGACGGCTCCAGAAAGGCCCATTACCAGCACAAAAGCCGAGACCCAAGAACGTTTCAATCCCATCGCCTTGTCGAGCCCGTGGATCGGAAACGGAGTGTGGGCGTCCCAGATCGAGAAGCCTTTGTCTCGCACCTTGGCACAGGCGTGCATCAATGTTTCGGGTGAGGAGAATTCGGCCAGGACCCCAAATGTTCCGTCGCCTGCTGTCACCTTGTCGTCTGCCATAGTGCAGTTTTCCCTTGTTTCTCGGTGGCAGGTTTGCCGCTACTCGGGACGGTTGTGGACGTGAGCTTGCGGTAACACGCTCTTGACTTCGGCCATCGCCACCATCGGCATGAAGCGAACGAAGAGGGTGAACATGGTGAAGAACAAGCCGAAGCTACCGGCGAAGAACGCGAAGTCCCAAAAGGTCGGCGTGAAGTAATCCCAACTCGACGGCAGGAAGTCGCGATGTAATGAGGTGACGACGATCACGAAGCGCTCGAACCACATCCCGATGTTGATGAAGATCGAGGCGATGAACAGCGTCGGGATGTGAGTGCGCGCTTTCTTGAACCAGAACACCTGCGGCACAACCACATTACACGTCACCATGATCCAATAAGCCCAAGCAAACGGGCCGCGGGCACGGTTGAGGAACGCAAAAAGCTCAACCTCGGTGCCGCTGTACCAGGCGATGAAAAATTCTAGCGAGTAGGCCAAGCCGACGAGTGAGCCGGTCAACAGGATGAGCCTCGCCATGCGGTCGAAGTGCAACATGTTGATGACGTGCTCGAGCTTGAAGATCACTCGGCAGATCACCATTAGAGTGATCACCATGGCTAGCCCGGAGAAGATGGCGCCGGCCACGAAGTAGGGTGGGAAGATCGTGGTGTGCCAACCCGGAAGTTGGGCGGTGGCGAAATCGAACGACACCACCGAGTGCACCGAAAGCACCAGCGGCGTCGCCAAGCCGGCGAGCAGTAGATAAGCTTTTTCGTAGTGCAGCCATTGCCGGAAGGAGCCGCGCCAGCCGAGGGCAAAAATGCCGTAAATGACTTGGCGTGTGCGTGTCGTAGCGCGGTCGCGAGCGGTGGCGAGATCTGGAACCAGACCGATGTACCAGAACAGCAGCGACACTGTGCCGTAGATCGACACCGCAAACACATCCCACATCAGGGGGCTGCGAAACTGCGGCCACATGTCCATCTGGTTGGGAATCGGGAACATCCAGTAGGGTAGCCATGGGCGGCCGATGTGGATGCCAGGGAAAACCAGGGCACACATCACGGCGAAAATGGTCATCGCCTCGGCGGTGCGGTTGATCGAGGTTCGCCATTTCTGGCGGAAAAGAAACAGTACAGCCGAGATCAGTGTTCCGGCGTGGCCGATGCCGACCCAGAAGACAAAGTTTACGATCGGCCAAGCCCAAGCAACTGGGATGTTGTTGCCCCAGATGCCGGTGCCTTCCCAGAACAACCAGCCGATCGAGAATCCGAAGAGTCCCAGGAAACAGAGAGACACTCCCAGGAAGATGTACCACCCGAGAGGTGGTTTCCACTCCATCGGAGCCGAAACGACTTCGGTAATGTCGTGAAAACTGGGGTCGCCTTCGATTAACGGCGCGCGACCGGCGACCGGATCAATGTCGGCTACTACTGCTGCGTGCGCCATCGTAGGGCTTCGCCTCGCTCAGGTTGATTTGAATGCTGATCAGCGGCGGTATTCTGCACGCCAGAAAGCCATGGGTCAACCTGGGCGACGGTTAAGGTAGATCGAGATCTGCTGCGCGACCTCGGTTGCGCTGCGGATACAGTCCGGTAATCCGACCCCGTGATAGGCGCTACCGACGACAAAAACACCCGGTGGCAGAGCCGTTTCGAGAGTGCTCACGCGCTCGAGATGACCCACTTCGTACTGCGGATAACCCTGTGGCCAGCGGTAGAGTCGGGTCATCCTGGGTTCGGCATCGAGTCCCATCATGGTAGCGAGATCACGCTTGACCGCGTGGATGATTTCGCCGTCATCGAGCTCGAGCAGGTCTTCGTTGCCAGCACCGCCGAGAAAAACTCTCAGCAGGGCCATGCCCTCGGGGGCGCGCTGATCGAACTTGGTCGAGGTCCAGGTGCAGGCCAGTACGGCGTGAGACTGCCCGCCGCGTTGGGGACGCCGAGGCACGAAAAAGCCGAAGCCATCCATGGGATGGCCCACGTCGGCTCGGCGGTAGCCAAGGGAGAGGGTCGCCATCGACACGTAGGGGATCGAGCGTAGCTTGGCGGCGAGCGCGGGATCGAGGTCGGCAACCAGATCACTGGCTGCATAAGCAGGGGTCGCCAACACTACCGCGTCGGCTTCGAGTTCCTGGCGACCGTCATCGAGGCCATCGAGAGTGACCCGATAGCTTTGCTTGTTTTCGGCTCGGCAGATCTTGTGGACGCGACAGGCGAGATGTTGCGTTGCCGGATCCAACCGGGCAACGAGTGCGCTCACCAACTCGGACATGCCCCCCTTCAGCGCCCAGAACACCGGTGGTGGCGAGGTGGTGACTCCAGCTGCGCGATGCTGCGTTCGCATCGCACTAACTCCGCGTTGGATGCTGCCGTACTTTGCCTCGAGAGCCGCTAGCCGTGGGTAGGTCGCACGCAGGCTCATGCGTTCGATGTTGGCGACGTGGATGTGGGCTAGTAGCGGTTCTGCCAGATTCCACAGCGCACCGGCTCCCAATCGTCGTCGGACGAAGTCTGCCAGACTCTCGTCGTCGACCGATTGTTGCGGGGGCACTATCCGCTCCAGTGCGAATCGGAGCTTGGCCGGCCAAGAGAGCAGTGGGGAACGCAGGAACTCGCCCCAATTGCTCGGCGCGAGCAACAATAGACCGTCGGGTATGCGCTCCAGCCGACCCTCGTGGAGCACAAAGGCTCCACGTCGCTCGTCTTTCGACGGCAGCAATCGATCGTCCAATCCGAGTTCGCTGATCAGCTGCATACCCCAAGGCTTGTGGGGAATGATCGCGTCCGGCCCGCCTTCGACCACGAAGCCGTCGACTTGGTCCGTGACGACCTTACCGCCGAAACGCGACGTGCTCTCTACCAGATGGCACGTCAACGGCTCGCCGAACTCGCCGCGGAGCGAGTTGGCTTCTTGTTGTAACGAGTCCTGTTGCAGGCGAAAGGCTGTCGCCAGACCGGCGATGCCCCCGCCGATCACGACGACGTTTGGCATAGGTTGTACCGCGAGCGAAGAGAAGAGTCCTATCTCGGTCGCCGAGTTTAGCCCACCGTCTACTCGGTTGGCAGCTGGTGCGTCGAGTCGTTCGTTGTCAGACGAAAGACGTCTCCGCATCCAGAGATTGGCGATCGCCCTTCGATGCGCGTGTTTCTACGCGACCTGTTCGAACAACTTCGTCAAGAAATAGCTCGCTGAACCGTGCTCACCGTCCGCTCGGGTTCAACCCAGGCAAGACGAGTTGGCTGCCGTCTGCTCGTTGCTCGGTGGATGTTGCTTGTCGTCGATCGAGTTTACGAGGCGGTCGATGTTGCCCAGTTGGGCCGAAGACGGTTCGGCCGCCATAATCAGTGCTGCGACGGTGCTCGTTGGCGATGAAGGCATCGAAGCCGGCCGACTCGTTGCCGAGCTCTAGGTTGTGCTCCAGATGGCGCGCTTGGCGATCTAGTCGACGTAGGGCTTGCAAACGATCCTCGTTGCCGAAGAGTGCCAGTCCATCCCCATGACGGCGCCGAAGGATTGGAACCAGAAAGGGTGCGCCAAACGTCGGAGTAGCTCGTCACGACCATAGTGCAGGATCACCGCCTCGACGATCACCCGTCCGAGGCGCTCCATCCGTCGTGCCAGCCAAGGCGGCACGCGGCCGTTGTGGAGGGGGAGATCGGCACTTCCGCTACGTTGGGCCATGAGTCAGTATCCCTGGCGACGTCGCTTGAGGAGCCGCTTGCCAGCCGCCTGGGCGATCTGGAGCGGGTTCTGCAGCCAGGCGAAACCAGTCGATGTAAGGAGCCGCGATAAATCGGAGGCTCGGCGCAGTGCAGAGGGGTTCTTGCGCGCTCGCAACAAAACGATGAATTCGTTGCCGAAGAGTGCGGTGTTGTCACACCGAGCGAGGGCGAAGGGAGCAACGTTGCGGCTGTAGAGGTAGAGCAGCAGGTGAAGGATGTCTTGCAGCACCCAGACGTGATTGTGGACGGCGAAGCCGTTTTCGAATCGGTCTTCGATCCAGTTTTTCCACTCCGGCGAACCGGGTGCAAACCTTTCGACATGGGTCGCCCAGTCGACGAGATGTTCGAAGTTCTTGAGCCGTGGATCGAGGGTATTGTGGGAGTCGGCAACCAGATGCGATAGCGGCGTGCGGCGTCGATTGACGTCGAAGGTGTAACGTTTATCGGGCAGGGCCACCATCGCCAGGCCGCCATCCCTCAGGATACGGTGCCATTCGGTCAAAGCGCGGATCGGGTCGGTGAGATGCTCGAGGACGTGATTGGCGATCAAGAAGTCGAAGGTATCGTCTTCGACGGTAGGGAACGATTCGCTATCGCTCAGGATGTCCGGATGGACACCCCCTGGATAGTGGCGGTCGATCTCCTCCGGCGGCAAGATGTCGGAGTAGACGACCTCGACGCCGTCACCGAGCTCAAAAGGGTTTCTGAGTGCGCCGATCTCGAGCCCACGGCCGCACAGCAGGCGAGCGTAACGGGCACGGCGGGGATGGGCTGTTGGCGGCACCGTCACTCCGGCGGCTCGGGAGTGACCAGACTGTGGAAGACAGCCTCTCCATCCAAGTATTGCAGCATCACGGTGCTACGGATCGGGTCGCCGCTGCCTTCGTAGGAAATGGATCCGGTAACTCCTCGATAGCCGTCGAGTTCAGCCAGGCCTCGACGCAGAGCTTCAGAGTCGAGACTGTTTTGCGACTCGATGACTCGGCCGAGCATGCCAACCGCATCGAAGCCGAGAGCCGCGCCACCTCCCGGGGGGAGATCGTATTCTGTTTGATAGGCGACCAAGAATTGTTGGCTCTCGACGTTGCCGATATCGGGGTGCCAGTGGTCGCTGATGTAGGCCCCCTGGACGCCGGGTTCACCAGCCAGGACGTTCTTGCTCCAGCTGTCGCTGCCGAGCAGAGTTGCTTCCAGTCCGAGCTCGCGAGCTTGCTGTGACTGCAGCAGGACATCGTAGGACAAGTTGGGTAGTAGCACAGCTTCGGCATCGCTTACACGAATGCGCTCGAGGGCTGAAGTGAAATTTTTTTCACCGCTGTAGTAATGCTCGCTGGCGACGACGAGGGCACCGAGGCCTTCGAACTCGCGCTGAAACGTCTCGGCCACATTGCGGCTGTGTGGAGTTGCCATATCGAACAGACTGGCCACTCGACGGATGTTGAGTTCGTCGAAGACAAAACGAGCCAATGCCCGGGCTTGAGAGGCATCCAAGAAGGAAACCCGGAAGACGAATTGTTTACCGGCGGTGACGTCCGGATGGGTAGCTGTCGGACTGATCATAGGCACGCGGGCTTGCTCGGCTGCGACCGCTACAGGAATGGCGGTGTCGCTGTTGAATGGGCCGATCAGGGCGACGATTCGATCGCGGTTGAAGAGCTCGAGGGCGCCTTCGAGGGCTTGTTCCGGCAAGGCGCCGGTGTCTCGGACCACAAGTTCGATCGGACGCCGCTGCCCTTCGACGAGCAGGCCACCGGCACGGTTGAGTTGTTCGACGGCCAGCTCGACTCCACTCAGGTCCATCTTGCCGTAAGCGGCAGCTTCACCGGAAAACGAGGACAGGAAGCCGATGCGGATTGGGGCCGTCGGCTCGGTAGTTTCGTTGGACCCGCAGCCGGTGAGCACAAGGCTGAGCGCTAGTCCTGCCGAGATTCCGGCAAGCTGCCAAAATCGGTAGTCTGGCGTGCGAATCGGCCCCTACTCCGCTACCGGGCGTTTCCCCGGTGCAAACGACGGCATACCCTGAAAAGCAGGTGCGGCACGTCCGGAGCCCTGCAACCCTGCGTCGTAAAGCTCGAGGGTGATCTCACGGCTGCCTTGGCTACGAGCATACCCTTCGAGACCGAGTGCAACCTTCTTACGGATGAACTTGATCGGGATGCGTTCCAGCCGTGCCCGGGCCGCGTCGGTCCAGACGATGGGCACGAGTTCGAGTGGGATGCCGGTCGGGACGTGTGGGCACGCCGGATCTTCTTGCAGGTAGTCGTCGAAACCGGCATAAGCTCGGCAGCGGCAACCGCCACACAATTCCTTGAATTCACAAGCGCCGCAGCGTCCTTTGAGTTGGTTGGGGTCGCGGAGCGCATTGAGCACTGGCGAGTCGTTCCAGATGTCGGTGAAGCTCTGCTGACGGATGTTGCCGGCGGCAACAGTCATGTACGGACACGGTGTGACGTCACCGTCCGGGGTGATCCGGCAGTACTCGGTGCCCGCCATGCAGCCGCCGCTTTCGAGCCCAGTGCGCCCGAGGTCATAGGCGATGCGCTTGAACTGAGGCGCACACTTCGAGCGCACCAACATCGGTCGATAGTCCTCCTGAGCGTCCACCAGCTCAGTGAGCATGATCTCGGTTTCGACGGCAGACAGGTCGTTCATGCGCTGACCCCGGCCGGTCTGGACCAGAAAATAGAGGTTGAACGACCATGCGCCGCGCTCCTTGGCGAAATCGATCAATTGTGGGATCTCGTCGCGATTCATGTCCATGACCGTCGTCTGGACCAACACCTCGAGGCCGTTGGCCTTGGCGATTTCGAGAGCTTTGACCGAGTACTCCCATGAGTCGGGCCCACCACGAAAGCTGTTGTGTTTGGCCGGGTCGATCGAGTCGATCGAGATGCCGACGCCTTTGACGCCGCATTCGACCATCTTCTTGGCCACTCGTTCGTTGAGCAGCACACCGTTGGTGCCCATCACCACCCACATACCGTGACTCGCGGCGGCGTCGGCCAGATCGTAGATGTCTTTGCGTAGCAGGGGCTCGCCACCGGTGAGGATGACCATTTCGGTACCCAGGCCCTGCATTTCGCCCATCAGACTCAGGCATTCGTCGGTGGTGAGCTCACCGTCGGCCTTTTTGCCGGCCGAGAGATAACAATGCGGGCATTTCAGGTTGCAGAGCCGAGTGAGATTCCAAGAAATCAACGACGGCCGGAAGATTTCGGGCGGTGTCATAATGCTGCCTTGGGTACTGCTCGGAGTCTCCGCGTGTGCTGTAGTCATCGGTTTAGGATACCAGGCTAGTCACACGTCGGTGCCGCAACAGCGACGAAACCAAGGACGCCAAGCGGTGTTGATCAGGAAGCCCAAGATGATCAGCATCAGCAAAGCATTGATCAGCATCCGGGGCATCGGCGGTACCGGTTCCATAGAAAAGGCGAAGGGGCTCCAGGACAGGCCGGGTTTCCAGCCGATGCCGTTGGCACTGAAAAGGAAAGTACGGACCAGCGCTGACAGCGTGAGCAGCATGGTGAGCTTTTCCCGCGCCCACAGCCCAGCCCGTTCAGCAGCCTCTGGCTCACGACCGATCAGCCGCCACAAAGCCGCCACCGGGCGATTGCCATAGGCGATCCCGAGCGCGAAGAGGGCGAAGAACGGCAGGCCAATGAGCAGGTGGACGAGGTCGGTGCGGCGCTCCGGGGAAGCCAGCCCTGGGGTCAGGACCGTGATCGCCATGACCGTCGAGCCGAGCACAAAATAGACAGCGCCGGTGAGGTGGTAAGGGTCAGAGGGCTTCTTCATTGGCTGAGGATATCCGAGCACTGGCTGCGCTGTCATGAACGTCACGGTCTCATGAACGTCACGGTCTCATGAACGGCACGATCTCATTGCGTGCAACGGCGTCAGCAGACTCTAGGGCTGAAACACTAGGACTCTGAATCTTACGGTGCCAACCACAACTTGACGGCGAAGACGACGATGGTGGCCGTGACGACCCGTTGTAGCCAGTGATGGCCCTGCCGAATGGTCAGCCGGGTGCCAAGCAGGCCGCCGAGGATTGTGCCGCTAGCCAAGCTGAGGCCGACGAGCCAGTCGACTCGACCTTGCCAGGCGAAGATTGCCAACGCGATGCCGGTGAGGCAGAGAATCGTCAAGACCTTGACGGCGTTGCCTCGCACCAGGTCCAAGCCGGCAGCGGTGGTCACCGCCAACACTAGAAAGCCAACGCCAGCTTGGACAAAGCCGCCGTAAGCGCCCGTCACGAAGAAGCCTGCAGCGATGACGAGTTGGTGCGGTGCGTCCTTGGCATTTGTGGCCCCGTCGGGCTTTGATCGGCCGGACCACAGCGTCCACAAAGTGATCGCCACCATGAGCAACGCCAAAACTTTCTGGAACGCGTTGTCCGAAATGGTCAACGCGAGCCAGGTGCCAGGGATGGCCCCCAACGCCGCAGGAATCGCCGCCCAGAGTAGCGAACGAGTCTCCAATACGCCGAAGCGCTTGAAGCTCCACACGGCGCCGACGTTTTGGAGAAAAATGGCGACCCGATTCGTCGCGTTGGCGATTCCGGGCGGCAAGCCGAGAAAGATCAGGACCGGCAGCGTCAAGAAGGAACCGCCGCCAGCAATGACATTGAGAGTCCCAGCCATCACGCCGACCACGAACAACACCGGAAGTTGTAACCAAGGTTCCATCGGCGCCGGAGCTTAGCAGCCACTTGTGGCCGTGATCTGGGGCGGTCGTGATTCAAGGTTTCCAGAGTCGAACCACGTTCTGTCTTGCTGCCCAGGGTATCGCTTGCTGTACAATTCGCAGCGATCGAGTTCTCCTCTAAATTCTTTTCTCCCAGCGCCTTTTTTCTGCGGGCCTTTCGGCTGAGTGTTGATCAGCTGTCACTTCCGCTACGGGTCGGTGTGTTTCATGGCGCGGTCCAGTGACAGCTGACGGTTCGGATCGCACGGTCTGCTCACTAAAAAGTCTTAGACAGGAAGGTCTTGGACAGGAAAGTCTCTGGACAGGGAGGTCTTTGGACAGGAAGGTCTTTGGACAGGAAGAGTCAAAGGGGAACGGAGTTTTGGCTACCGAATCGGTGGCGCAACAAGGATTACCGATTTCTATGTGTTCGATCCGATCAGCTTCCCTCGATCTCTGGCGGGGACAGCCTCGTCAACAGGAGCGGCGGTGAGTTGGCTTCAGGACTTGCGATTCGCGGCTCGGTCGCTGATTAGGCGACCCGGATTCTCGCTGCTCAGCATTGCCTTGTTGGGCCTCGGCATCGGTACCACCGTAGCAATGTTCAGCGTGACCCACGCATTGTTGTTGGAGCCGTTGCCTTATGCGAATGCGGACCGCGTGATGGTCGCATGGCGGATCGTCGAGGGGGTCGACGGCGCTATGCCGTTCTCGTTTCCCACCGTCGATGATCTCAGAGAGCGCAACCGGTCCTTCGAGTCGATGGCGGTTTATGTCGAGAAAGATCTCAATCTGACCGGAACGGACGGCGACCCCGAGCGCCTGCGCGGTTTGCTCGTCTCCGGCGAGCTGCCGGCGACTCTCGGTGTGGCTCCCAGTATTGGGCGGAGTTTCACCACTACCGACGATCGACCCGGCGCGGCGCGCACGGTGTTGCTGAGCCACGAACTGTGGAATCGGCGTTTTGGGGCCGACGAAGGGGCACTGTCACAGCCGATCATCCTCGATGGTTTGTCCTACACCGTGATCGGGGTGCTGCCGCCCAATCTCAGAACTCGCAAGCTTGGCCCTTATCGAGTTGGGGATTTCTGGGTGCCAGTGGGGCTGTTTCGCGATCAGCTCGCCTCCAGCCGTGAGGATAGTCCTGATCTGTTCATGGTCGGGCGGCTGAAACCCGATCTCCAGCCCGAAGATGGACGCGAAGACCTCGAACGGATCGCTCGCGAGTTGTCGCAAGAGCACATGATCCTGCGGCGTAGCGACTTTGCGGCGATCGAGTTGTTCGAAGATACAGTGGGGGAAGTGCGGCCGGTCTTGAGGCTGTTGATCGGCGGGGTGGGCTTTGTGCTGATCATCGCCTGTGCCAACTTGGCCAACCTATTGTTGGTGCGTGGTATCCGCCGTCGCCAGGAGTTTGCCACCCGCGCCGCGGTTGGGGCTGGCCAGCTGCGTTTGGTGCGACAGATGATCACCGAGACATTGGTGCTCGGCCTGCTCGGCGGTATGGTCGGTTTGTTGTTGGCCCAACTCAGTCTCGATGTGTTGGCTGGCCGGCTACCTCCCGAGACCTTGGGGCATATCAACATCGCGATCAACGGTACGGTGGTATTTTTTGCCTTGTTGGTGACCCTGGTTGCGGTCTTCGGCGCCGGCTTGGTGCCCGCTCTGCGGGCGCCCCAGGCGAACTTTCGAGCCGCTCTGCTGGCTCCGACCAACCGTGCACCTCAGCGAGTCGAGAAAGTGCTGGTGAGCGCCGAGATTGCTGTGGCTCTGGTGCTGTTGATCGGTACAGCGTTGATGTTCAGCAGCCTGTTACGCCTGCGCGATCAAGATCCGGGATTTGATGCCGAAAGCCTGTTGAGCGCCCAAGTCACGTTGCCGATACCCAAATATGCCGAGGTCGGCAAAAGAATCCAGTTCTTCGACCGCACGTTAGAAGGGCTAGGTGGGCTCTCCGGGGTGCGTGGGGTGGCGCTGACGAGTAATTTGCCGTTGGTGGGTAACAGCGAAGACCTCTCGTTGGTGGCGGCTGGGGACCGGCCGTTGCCGACCATGGGCCAGTTTTCGCACACACTCTTTCAAATGGTGAGTCCTAATTTCTTTCGCACGATGGGTATTCCATTGCTGCACGGGCGTGATTTCACGAGTCGGGATGATGATCTGCTCGAGGCTCCCCCTGTGGTGGTGATCAACCGTGCCCTGGCACACCATTTCTGGCCTGGTTCCGACGAGCAGGCAATCGGCAAGAAGATTGCGTTCGAGATCGATGGCACGCCTGAAAATCCCGACTTCAAGTGGCGCGAGGTAGTCGGTGTGGTCGGCAACGTCAGGCATGCCAGCTTGCGGTCGACCTCGCGCCATGCGCTCTACGTGGCACACACCCAACCCGGGCTGTTCTATCAAGATCATTGGCCGACCATCGCCCTGGTGGTCAAGACTGAGACCGACCCGATGACCCATGCTGCGGCGGTTCGTCTCGGATTGCAGGAGATTGACGCTGAGCAACCGATCCACGGAGTCCAACCTCTATCCTCGGTGATCGCTAGTGAAGTCGACGACCTGGAGGCGGTATTCACCCTCTTTGTCGCCTTTGCGGGTCTTGCCGTGTTGCTGGCGGTGGTCGGAGTTTACGGGATCATCAGTCAGGCAGTGGCCAGCAGTACGCGGGAGATCGGAACGCGGGTGGCGCTCGGAGCTGGGCCGAAGCAAGTGATGATGGGGCTTCTGAGGCAAGCCGCGGTGCTGATGTTGGTAGGGTTGGGTAGTGGGCTGTTGGTGGCGGCGATTGTTAGCCGTTCCCTGGCGAGCCTGTTGTACGGTATCGGCTCAGTCGACCCGATGGTCTACGCCGGGTCCGCTCTCATGGTCGGCCTGGTGTCGGTGCTTGCGATCCTCGGACCCGCTTGGCAGGCGGCGCGTCTCGATCCGAGTGAGGCGTTGCGTCAAGATTGAATTAGGCTGAAACGGACCATCGGACTGAACCGTGAACCTGGACTGAGGTAGGATCCGGCTGTCGTGAAGATCCTGGCGTTATACAACATCAAGGGCGGTGTCGGAAAAACCGCTAGTACCGTCAATCTGTCGTTCTTGGCAGCACTGTCGGGTGCCCGGGTTCTGGTTTGGGATCTCGATCCGCAAGGTGCGGCGTCGTTCTATTTTCGGGTCAAGCCAAAGATCAAAGGCGGCAGTGAGCGGCTGCTCAAGAAGAAGTATCGGGGCAAGCTCTACGAGCAGATCCGCGGCACGGACTATGAGGGGCTCGACCTCGTCCCCGCCGATTTCTCCTATCGCCATCTTGATCTTTCCCTGGATGCGAAGAAGGATCCCAGCCGCCGGCTCGGCCGTCTGTTGGAGCCCCTCGCCGACTACTACGATGTCGTGTTTCTAGACTGTGCGCCCTCGATCTCGTTGACGTCCGAAAGCATTTTTGCTGCCGCGGATGCCTTGCTGGTACCCACCATCCCGACACCCTTGTCACTACGCACATTGGTCCAGCTCGATCGTCATCTGTCGCAGGAAGGACCTGACAACGTCCAGGTATTGCCGTTCTTGAGCATGGTCGACCAACGCCGGAAGCTACATCGGGCGACTCGCGAGCAGTTCGAAGAGAACACCACCTCATTCCGACGAATCTCACCGCTGCTCGATGCTGAGATCCCGTATTCCAGCCTAGTTGAGCAGATGGGGTTACAACGCACCCCGCTGCATGTCTTTGCTTATCGCAGCAAGCCGGCCCAGGCTTACATGCGGTTATGGCGTGAGATCAACTCGAGGCTCAAATGATAGGTACTGAGATATGGGTACTGAGATAGAGCGCAAATTCCTGGTTGGGGACAACTCCTGGCGGGTCGGTGCCGAAGGCAAGCTGTACCGGCAGGGTTATTTGTCGACCGCGGCCGACCGTAATGTGCGGGTACGGATCATTGGCGATCAGGGATTCTTGACCGTCAAAGGTCGAGCGTCCGGGATCACCCGATTGGAGTTCGAGTACGAGATTCCTGTCGAGGACGCCGATCGCATGCTCGATGCGCTGTGCCTCAAGCCGTTGATCGAGAAAACACGATACAAGATCGACTACCGCGGCGCGACCTGGGAGGTGGATGACTTTGCCGGTGACAATGCCGGCTTGGTGGTCGCCGAGGTTGAACTCGCCAGCGAAGACCAGCACGTCGAGCTGCCGTCGTGGATCGGCGAGGAAGTCTCGGACGATCCACGTTATTTGAATTCGAGCTTGGTCGAGAAACCGTTCAAGACCTGGTGACGAGATCGTCTCTTACGACGACGGATTGGCTTTTTTGCGTTTGTGCCGCCACGACCGGCGATGTTCCAACATCAACTGTTGGGTAGCGAGCCCGGTACCATCGGCTGGTCGCAACGATTTGAAACTGCCATCCGACCGCAGGCATCGTGCAGAGTGGGTGTCGCGCAGGTGAGTGAACAAAATGTCGTCACGCACCGCTTCGCGAATGGTCGCGTCGTCGATTGGGAAGAGCGTTTCGACGCGCCCACCGAGGTTGCGAGGCATGAGATCGGCGCTGCCGGTGAGAATCTCTTCGTCACCACCGTTGTGGAAGTAGAAGATGCGGGAGTGTTCGAGAAAACGCCCGACGATCGAAGTCACCGTGATGTTCTCGCTGATGCCGGCAACCCCTGGGCGCAGGCAGCAGATCCCGCGAATTTGCAGCTCCACTTTGACTCCGGCACGGGAGGCGCGGTAAAGCGCCTGGATGCAGGCTTTGTCGGCCAGCGAGTTGAGTTTGAAGGCGATATGTCCCTTGCCGTGTACTGCGTGGCCTTCGATCTCGCGCTCGATACGTTGCAGGATCTCGGAGCGCATGATGGCCGGAGCTACCAGCAGTCTGCGATAGGACTCCTTACGCGAGTAGCCGGTGAGGGCGTTGAACAGATCCGAGACGTCGGTGGCGAGTCTGGGCTCGGCGCTGAGATAACCTAAGTCGGTATAGATGCGAGCTGTCACCGGGTTGTAGTTGCCGGTGCCGAGATGCACGTAGCGGGTGATGCCGTCCTTTTCGCGCCGCACCACTAGGCTCATCTTGGCGTGGGTTTTGAGCCCGAGCAATCCGTAGACCACGTGTACGCCCGCGTTTTCCAGCGCCCGTGCCCAGACAATGTTGTTGGTCTCGTCGAAGCGTGCCTTGAGCTCCACCAGCACCGCCACCTGTTTACCGTTCTCCCGGGCCTCCATCAGCGCCTTGACGATGGGCGAGTCCGGCCCGACTCGGTACAGCGTCTGCTTGATCGTGAGGACGTCGGGGTCCGTCGCCGCTTCGCGGATGAAGTCGACCACTGGATTAAAGCTGTCGTAGGGGTGATAAAGCAGGATACTGCGTCGCTTCAGCAGCGAGAACAGACTCTCTTCACCCGTCAGGGCAGACGGTATGTAGGGCAGAAAGGGCACATCCTTGAGCTCGGGCCGATCGAGCTGGTAGAGCTCGATAACATCGGCCAAGCCGATGGGCCCATCCACCGATTGGGTCTGGTAAAGCGCCAGTTCGAGATTGCGAATCAGAATGTCGCGGACGCGCTCCGGCATCCGATCGTCGACTTCCAGGCGTACCGCGAAGCCGAAGTGGCGCTGGCCGACGATTTCCTCCATCGCTTCCAATAGGTCGGAGGCTTCGTCTTCCTCAATCTCGAAGTCGGCGTCACGCGTGACCCGGAAGGGGTAGGCCGCCGAAATCTCGATGTCGGGAAACAACATGTCGAGATTGGCTGCGATCACTTCTTCGAGCCACACAAAATGGTTGGAAGAGCGCAGTTCGGCCAAGCCGAGCTGTTCATAAGCCTCGGCTTTTTCTTCGGTGGGAATCCGCAGCAGTCGGGGAAAGATCTGTGGCACCTTGAGCCGTGCAAAGCGCTCTTCGCCACTGGGGTGATTGACCACCACCGCCAAATTGATGCTGAGATTTGAGATGTGTGGGAATGGATGCCCGGGATCGAAGGCCAGCGGCGTCAACGCTGGGAAAATCTCTTGTTTGAAATGCCGACGTAACAGCTGACGCTGTTTGCGCTTGAGATCGGCGTAGGCCACGATCTCGATGTCGGCCTGCTTCAGCTTGGGCATCAGGTCCGATTTCCAGCACTGCGCGGCGCTGGCGAGCATCGGCTCGAGGCACTCTCGGATGCTGGCGAGCTGTTCGGCTGGCGTCATACCGTCCGGCGGTGCGGTCAACACACCGGTCGCCAACTGGCGCCGCAGCCCAGCCACACGGATCATGAAAAACTCATCGAGATTCGACGAAAAGATCGATAGGAACTTGACCCGCTCGAGCAGAGGGTTGGAATTGTCGAGAGCTTCTTCCAACACTCGGCGGTTGAACTCCAACCAGCTCAGCTCACGGTTGATGAACAGGCCAACATCGTCGAGATCGGGACCTGGTGGTGACTGCTCGGAGGTCACGGTGGGGCTGAGATCACCGCCGTCCTCGGGAGCCTTAGAGGTCCGGGGAGCCTTGGAGGTCCGGGGAGCCTTGGAGGTCTGGGCGGCTTTCGATGGGCGCGGTTTGGTCGACGACATGAGCTTGTCTTTCATCTTGAAATGAAGAGTTGTTTGAGGATCAGGTAACCGTTCGAAGTCTAAGTTGATGCAACCGGATCGTTTTTGCCGAAACGGAGTTTGATACCCGCTGCTTTGAGATACGTTTTTTCGAGCGCCAAATCGGCGGCGGTCAACGGATGCTGGGCCAACCAGCCCATCGGAAACTCGAGTTCGAGTTTGTGTGGGCAAGCGATCAGCCGGATCTCGGGTAACGTCCGTTGGCTGCGGCTTCGGTTGAGCAGGCAGCTCAGCCGCAACAGCACACACAACTGGATCGTGGTGTGGGCAGTTTTGGGCGGCAGCTCGGCGAACAGAGCTCGAGGGAACTTGCGTCGTACACCGCGCACCAGTCGCGACAGGATCCGTTGATCCGGGAGCGAAAAGCCCGGCATATTCGAGTGGTCGAGAAGATAGGCGCCATGTTTGTGAAATCCGCTGTGCCCAATACCCAGACCGATCTCGTGCAGATTAGCTCCCCAAGTGAGCAATAGCCGAGAGCGTTCGCGATCCAAATCCCAAGCGTCCGCCACCTGGTCGAGGCAGCGCAGAGCTGTTGCCTGGACGCGACGAGCCTGTGGCACGTCGATATGGTACTGCTCGACAAAGCGCTGAATCGTGCGATCGCGGACGTCCTCGCGACGGATGCGTCCGAGCAAGTCGTAGAGCACTCCCTCACGGAGTGCGCCGGTGGAAACCATCATCTGTTCAACGCCGAGACTGTCGAACACCGCACTGAGAATTGCGACACCGCCAGGCAAAACTTTGGCGCGATCGGCTTTGAGCCCGGTGAGCTCGAGCTGGTCCACATGGCCCACGCTGCAGATCTCTTTCCGCAACCGATTGAGACCCTCAGGGGTGATGCCGCGTTCGCTCCAACCATTCTGGCGCAGGATCCCGGCGACCGCATGAATAGTGCCTGAGGCACCTGCGCAACTTTCCCAACCCACGTAGCGGAAGTCGGCCGCTATCGGGCGCAATTCGAGGTTGGCGGCGGTGGTTGCTTTGCGCATTCGCTTGCGGCTGATCTTGCCGCCGGGAAAAAAGGCCAGGGTGTAGCCGACGCAACCCATGTAGAGGCTCTCGGCGCGAATCGGCTCGAAGGCCTCACCTACAATGCACTCCGTCGAACCGCCGCCGATATCAACTACCAGCCGTTTGCTCTGGGCACCGGGAAGGCTGTGACAGGCTCCCAAAAAAATCAGTCGGGCCTCTTCTTGACCCGAAATCACTTCGATGCTGTGGCCCAGGGCAGTTTCCGCTCGATCGAGAAACCCACCGCTGTCGCGCGCTTTGCGCAGGGTATTCGTACCCACCGCACGCACGCTGCTATGGGGAAAATCGCGCAGTCGTTGTCCGAACTTCTGCAAACAATCGAGGGCGCGCCGTTCGCCTTCGGCGGTCAGTCGTTTGAGTGAGTCGAGGCACTCGGCGAGGCGGACGCCCTCGCGCAGGCGATCGAGCAAACGCAACTCGTCGTTGACTACGCGTGCGATCACCATGCGAAAGCTATTCGAGCCGAGATCAACAGCGGCCAGAATCTGAGGCCGTCGTGGTGCGGGCTCTCTGCCTGCACTCATTTCGTCATAGTCCGTGTTGCCGTAGTCCATGGTGCTCTAGTGTAGCTCGGATAGCTTACGTTGGATGCGGTGACGGTGCGAAGACGTGCTGGTGGACTTGGTGGGTCGACAACTTCGAAATGGGTATCGAGTTGATCGCAGCAGATGAGTTTAGAATCTGTGGTGTGAGTTTTACCAAACTAAAAAGTGTCACGTATGTAATGCCACCGGAGATGGACTTCGAACGTCTCCGTGCCGAGCTGAGTCCGCACTTCCGGCTGTTGGCAGTAGCTGGGCGTCCTCACCGAGTGGCCGATTTCGATACCTTCGATTGGCGGCTTCATCGAGCGGGCGGTCGTTTGCGTCTGGCGCCGGCTACCCGAGGGGTGTTGCCTACTCGGGGAAGTGTGCTGAGCTGGTCCCGGGTGCACGGGGCAGCATCCGATGTGTCGTGGGCGACGCGGACGGTGCCGTCGCTGATCAGAGACTTCCCTGCCGGGCCGCTACGCGAGACCCTAGCACCGATCGTGCAGATGCGTTGTCTGCAACCGGTGGTTGAACTCGAGGTGAGCAGTTGGCAAGTGCGAATCCTCGATCGGCGCGACAAAACCGTCGTGCGGTTACAGTTTGAGCAATCGGTTGCCGTCGAACCGGGAAGCTCGGCCGAGCCGGTGCCCTTGCCGCCACTCCTCAGGCTTCGTCCGGTGCGAGGTTATGCCAAGGCCTGGAAGCGCCTGGTGCAGTATCTCGAGTCCGAGTTGGATCTCGTCGAGCTTGCCGGTTCCGAACTCGATCTTGCGCTGGCCGCGATCGGACGTCATCCCGGGGACTATACGTCGAAGGTGGTGATCGATCTCGATCCTGAGATGCCAGCAGGCGAAGCAACCCAGCACATTCATCGCGAGTTGTTGGCAGCGATGCGGCGCAACGAGCTCGGCACCCGCAAGGATCTCGACTCCGAGTTTCTGCACGATTTTCGTGTTGCGGTGCGCCGTTCTCGCTCGGCCCTGACACAAATCAAGAACGTTTATCCCGCCGCCGCCATCGCTCGTTTCAAACCCGAGCTGGCATGGCTTGGCGGGATCACCGGTCCCACTCGAGACCTCGACGTCTATCTGCTGAAGATGGAAGACTATTCGGATCAGCTGTCTGCCGCCGCCCGGCCGCATTTCGAGCCGCTGATTGACCACTTGCGCAGCGAGCAGCGGCGCGCCCAGCGACGGATGGCGCGGGCGATGAACTCACGTCGTTATCGGGATCTGCTGGCGGCTTGGGAGCACTTTCTGACGGTGCCACTCGATCTTGGGCCGTCCGATCCCGGGACATCCGATCTCGAAACGCCGGCTAACGCCGCACGACCAATCGCCGAGCTTGCCTCGGAACGAATCTGGAAGGTTTACCGTCGGGTGATCAAACGTGGCGGGATGATTAATGACGACACGCCCGCTGATCCAGTCCACGAGCTGCGCATCGAATGTAAGAAGCTGCGCTACTTGATGGAGTTCTTTCGCGGCTTCTACGACGCACCAGCGATCAACCAGTTGATCAAGTCGCTCAAACAGCTCCAGGACAACCTCGGCAACTTCAACGACTGTGAAGTCCAGCGTGGGGGGCTGATCGGTTTTGCTGAAGCCATGCAGCGCCAAGGCAAAGCGCCAGTGTTCACGCTGATGGCGATCGGTCGGTTGGCAGACGATCTGGAAGCCGGGCAGCTACACGAGCGGCGTGTTTTTGGCCAGAAGTTTGCCCGCTTTTCTACGCCTGAGAATCAGCATCTGGCAAAACAGCTGTTTGGTCCTTCCTGAAGCCGTCGACAAGGCCGAACCGGCATTCGGCGCGAGGTCAGGTACTTTGGGGTGAAATGGCTGTTTCAGCCACGTTGATGATGATCTTCACCAGATCTTCATCAAGCCTGAGTGGCACGTTTACGTGATCCTCACATGATACGGCTACTTTCCCCTTGTAACCCCCAGCGGGGTTCCTTGGGCGAGATGCCGACGGGACCAGTGCCGACGGGACCAGTGGACTTGGTGCATGAGCTTCCCGAGACCGGTCTAGGTCAGACACCACGGCTGAGGCACCGCTGACGGGAAGTTGGAACTCCGGGCTCGAGTCCGTTGCTTCCATGGCCCAGGCGAGATTCGCTGAATCAGAACTCATTGGAGGAAAGCAATGGTCAAATATCGCAATACTGCCGCCGCCGCCGTCTGTGCTCTCTTGGTGGCGGGTCCAGCTGCCGGCCAAGTCAAGGTTGACGACAATCTCCCCACCTACAAAACCGTTTCGGGAGTGGCCGGAACGATCAAGAGTGTTGGCTCTGACACTCTCAACAACCTCATGACCCTGTGGGCTGAGAAATTCAAAGAGAAGTATCCCAGCGTGCAGGTCGAGATCGAGGGCAAGGGTTCCTCGACCGCGCCGCCGGCTCTGATTGCTGGTGCTTCCAACTTCGGCCCCATGAGCCGGGCGATGAAGGACAAGGAGCAGGACGAGTTCGAGAAGAAGTTTGGCTACAAGCCGATCGCCGTACAAACCTCGATCGACATGCTTGCGGTGTACGTGCACAAGGACAACCCGATCGCCAAGACCGGCCTGTCGTTGCCGCAAGTGGACGCCATCTTCTCCGCCACCCGCAAGGGTGGCCACGATAGCGCCATCGACACTTGGGGCCAGACCGGACTCAGTGGCAACTGGGCCAACAAGTCAATCAGCCTGTACGGTCGTAACTCGGCCTCGGGAACCTACGGATATTTCAAGAAGCATGCCCTCTTCAAGGGTGACTACAGGGACTCCGTGAAGGAACAGCCGGGTTCGAGCTCGGTGGTCCAGGGTGTGGCCAGCGACATGGGTGGCATTGGTTACAGTGGCCTCGGCTACAAGACGGCTGACGTCGCCACCGTACCGTTGGCCAAGAAGCACGGCGACAAAGTGATTCCCGCCTCCCCGGACGCCGTTGCCAACTATCCTTTGGCCCGTTTCCTCTTGGTCTACGTCAACAAGCAGCCGGGCAAAGATATCGATCCCCTGCGTCGTGAATTCCTCAAGCTGATCTTCAGTAAGGAAGGCCAGGAAGTGGTCGTCAAAGACGGTTATTTGCCGGTCTCGTACGACATCGCCAAGAAGACCCTTGCTGGGGTCGGGATCGATATCTAGTCGAAGGGATCCCGGTTGCTGGAGGCAGCTAGCCTCCGAGTCAGCCGTTGTTGATAAGGAGGAGTGGGCTGGCCCTTCTTCTCCTGGGTGGTGGCGTCGGCTCTCATCGCGGAGAGGAGGGTCTCGCCCCACCCGTCTTGGTTTCGTTCGTTGAGTCCTCTCCGCATACTCAGGGCGCCTCTTCCCATCCCGCATGACACCACTTTCCGTAAGAGACCCTCTCCCCCATGCCACCCATCTCGCACGAGTCCCATCTCCGCATGGGACCCACCCACACAATGCCCACTAGCTCGCTGGTGTCCCAGTTTTTCGTGATCCTTGGGGGATGACCGAAATTCTTCGAAGAAGGTTTTATGGAAAGCAAAAAATCATTCACCGGCCGGACCCGCAAGCGCAAGACCAGTCGTAGGGTTTTATGGGCCGATCGAATCGCCAGCACTCTCATCACAATCGGCGGTATCGGCACGATTCTGGCGGTGCTGGGTGTCATGATGTTCCTGGTCTGGGTGGTGGTGCCGTTGTTTCTGCCGGCCGAGGTTGAGCATCTCGAGGCGTTTGATCGCCAGGCGGTCGGAGCCGAGGGCGGAGTCCCCATTGTCCACCTCGGGGTTGACGAGTACCAGGTTCTTTCCTGGGTACTGTTGCCCAGTGGCAAGATCGAGGTCTTCCGGCTCGACACCGGTGAGCCGCGGGAGGAGATTCAGCTGTTTCCCGAGGGCCAGATGCTGACCTCGTCTTTCCTCATCCGGGGTGATCTCGCCGCTTTTGGCCTGGCCGACGGCACCGTCCAGCTGGCTACGGTCGGTTTCACCTCCAGATTCCTCGAAGCGGACGAGCTGCCCGCGGACACGTTGCAGGCCATCGAAGCGAGTCCGGGAGTGCCGATCAGCTTCGAGAATGGCGTGGTGGAGCGCACGCCGACGGGGCAATATCGAGTTCAGCATTTTGCGGCCGAGATGGGGGATTCGATCCAAGTTGCCAACGGTCCGGTACGTTTGCTCCGCCATGTGATGCGCTCCAGTGGTCCGCTGGTGATCGCTCTCGCCGAGCAAGGCCCGACAGAGGAGGTCCTAGCAGAGACAGACGGTGATCCGTCGGCGGTTAGTGATGAGATGACTTTGGTGCCGGCGGCTGAGGAGGGCAGCGAAGCGTCGAGCCTTTCAGCTCAGGGAGACGTTGTCGCTCTCGCCGCGGCACCCGGAGATGATCTTGCCCCCGAGTCGCTGCGTCTGGTGGCGATCTCGGGTGAAGAGAGCTCGAACTTTCTGACCGGCGCGACCACGTTGGAGTTCGATGCACCGGTCGATCTGCCGTTCGATCCGCCAGCCGAGCGCGGAGCCCCAGGCCATATCGTCATCACCGGTTCTGGCAGCGACGTGATGCTGGTCTGGAAAGACGGCTTGATGATGCGCATCCGTCGCTCGGATACCGAGGATGCTTTCCTCACCGAGCAGGGAAACCTTCTGGCCGACGGCCGGTCCCTCGAAAGCCTCGACTTCATTCTCGGCAATACGACATTGATCTGGGGCGACTCCGACGGCGTTGTCCAGGGTGGTTTCACCGTTCCGAAGGAGGGCTTCGAACTCGAAGGGTTGCGGGCGGTCGAACGGGATCCGCGGGGCCGCGATGTCTTCACCACCACCAAGCAGCTGTCTTCGAAGGGTGCCGCCGCCATTTCCCTGGCTTCGTCGGCGCGCAGCCGTCTCCTATGGACTGGTTTTGCGGACGGCGAAATTCGCCTCTACAACGTCACCAATGCCACGCAGCTCAGGTCGTTCTCCTTGCCTGCCGGCCCCGATGGCCAGCCCGAACCGGTGCTGGCGTTGGCGATGGCGCCAAAAGAAGACGGGCTGGTTGCGGTCACGACGAGCCAGATCTTCCGTGCCGATATCGATCCACGCCACCCGGAAGCCAGCCTCGCTGGGCTTTTCCGTCCGGTGTGGTACGAGGGTTATGGAGCACCACAACACACCTGGCAATCGTCCAGCGGTACCGATGATTTCGAAATGAAACTCGGCCTCTGGCCGTTGATCTTCGGCACCCTCAAGGCGACGCTCTACTCGGTCTTGTTCGGCGCCCCTTTGGCGTTGTTGGCGGCGATTTTTACCAGCGAATTCCTGCACACCCGAGCCAAGGGCGTCCTCAAGCCGAGCATCGAGCTGATGGCGAGTCTGCCGAGTGTAGTGTTGGGTTTCCTTGCCGCCTTGGTGTTTGCGCCCTATGTCGAGAAGGCGATCACCGTCAGCTTGGCGGTTTTTGTCGGGTTGCCGTTGGCATTCTTGCTCGGGGCCTATCTCTGGCAGTTGTTGCCGATTCGTCTCGCGGTACGCTTCGACACTTGGCGCTTCGCTTTTATCGCGCTGGCCTTGCCGGTGGGTATCGCGGCGGCTTTTGGCTTGGGCTCGATCGGCGAACAATGGCTCTTCGCAGGTGACTTCCGTAGCTGGCTGTCGGCGGGTGCCGGGGGTGATGAACGTTTCGCCAGTCCGATCGGTGGCTGGATGATCCTGTTGTTGCCACTGTCAGCGTTTGCGGTCGCTTTGTTCTTAGCTCGTCTGGTAGCGCCGATGCTGCGCAACCAGACCGGATGGGATCGACGCCAATATGCGCTGGCGGATCTCGGAAAATTTGTGCTGGCGTTTGCTGCGACCTTGATCTTGGCCTATCTGGCGGCGGCGTTTTTGGCTAGCTTCGGGTTCGATCCGCGCGGTGGCGTGCTCGATACCTATGTCCAGCGCAACGCCCTGATCGTTGGCTTCGTGATGGGTTTCGCCATCATCCCGATCATCTACACCATTTCTGAGGATGCCTTACAGGCGGTACCTGAACATCTCCGCTCGGCCTCCCTCGGCGCGGGTGCAACGCAATGGCAGACTGCCACCCGAATCATCATCCCGACCGCTATGAGCGGCTTATTCTCGGCGTTGATGGTCGGACTCGGCCGAGCGGTGGGTGAGACGATGATCGTGCTGATGGCGGCCGGTAACACGCCGGTCCTCGAGTGGAACATTTTTAATGGTTTCCGCACCCTGTCGGCCAACATTGCTGTCGAGCTGCCTGAGGCGGTCAAAGACAGCACTCACTACCGCACTCTCTTCTTGGCTGCCCTGGCTTTGTTCATCATGACGTTTGTCGTCAACACGGTAGCCGAGATCATCCGTCTGCGCTTTCGCAAAAGGGCGTATCAACTATGAGTGATTCGGCGTCCAAAGACGGTGCTTCGACTGCAGACGGTGCTGCTACCGGAAAAAAAACCGTCCGCCGTCGCCAGCGCGCCGGCTCCTCGTTGTTCGCTGTCGGCGAGCCGATGGTGTGGCTCACCGGTGGCGCGTTGGTCATCTGTGCCGCGATGGTGGCCGGATTGCTGGCATTGGTGTTCTGGAAAGGTGGCGTGACCTTTTGGCCGGTGCCGGTCATCCGGGTCGAGACTCCCGTGCTCGAAGGTGGTTCGCAGGTCTTCATGGGTGAAGTCACCCGGGTGGATACCTTCCGGCCAGATCAAGGTGTGATCGACGCGTTACCGCCCGCGATCGGACGTCAAGCCGAGCCTCAGCTGCGCGACCGCGACGGCGAGGCCGGCCGACGGCTATTCCGGACTGGCAACTTTCGTCTCACTCAGAACCACTTTCGTTGGGTGAGTGACTTCGAGATCGCGGACGAGAGTCGACCGGAATGGGCGATGGTCATCGAACGGCTCGAATGGGGACGTTTTTATGGTTTTCCGGAGGCGTTTCTGGAGCTCAGCCCGGTTGCTGACGGCGACCCGGCGAGGGCTCGCGAAATCGCCAGCGGGTTATCCGCATCAGCAGGTCAGGAAATCCAGCTGTTGGATCGTCGGTTCGAGGACGGCGCCGAGCGCGACGTGCTGATCCCGTTGTCGAAGCTCGACAGTGCCCACAACGTGCAAGCCGTGGCCCTGGTCTCGAGCGGCCCAGAAGCTGCTTGGGATCAACTCGGCGAGCACCATGATGCGGTCCGCGAACGGTGGCAGGAACGGCGTGACCTGGAGAAATTCGACACCGGTAAAGTGAGCCACAAGCAGGAGCAAACCCGCCTCGCGGTGCGCGATATCGAACTCGAATTGAGCAACATCGAGAAGCGCCGGGGGGTAGATTCCAAAGCCTACGCCACAGCCGAGATAGAACTCGATGAAGCCCGTACTCATTTCGACGAGGTCGAAACCTGGGCGCACGCGGAGTTCGATCGTATCCGGGTTGACATCGACAACATCAACCAGCAGAACGCCAAGTTCCAGCTGATGATGCGCACCGCCGGGGAAGGTACCATCGCCAGTGAGACCACGCTGGTACCCCTCGACCAGATTGTGCGTGCGTATCCCGCCAACCGACTGTCGATGGGAGCGAAGGTCGGTATCTACTTGGCCCGTTGGAGCGAGTTCTTGATCGACGAGCCGCGCGAGGCCAATGCCGAAGGTGGGGTCTTTCCGGCAATCTTCGGCACCGTGGCCATGACCTTGATCATGTCGATCCTGGTGGTTCCGTTTGGGGTGCTGGCAGCCCTTTACCTGCGAGAGTATGCCAAGGGTGGGCCGCTGGTGAGTGCGGTGCGGATCGCGGTCAACAATCTCGCTGGGGTGCCGTCGATTGTTTTCGGCGTTTTCGGATTGGGTTTCTTTTGTTACGTGACCGGAGCGACGATCGATCAGCTGTTTTTTGCCGCCAACTTACCTAACCCCACCTACGGTAAAGGGGGGTTGTTGTGGGCATCCTTCACTCTGGCGCTGCTGACGTTGCCAGTGGTGATCGTGGCCACCGAAGAGGCTGTGTCGGCGGTTCCGAGCTCGATGCGGGAAGGCTCCTATGCCTGCGGCGCGAGCAAGTGGCAGACCATTCAACGGATCGTTCTGCCTCGGGCGACGCCCGGTATCATCACCGGATTGATTTTGGCCATCGCACGCGGCGCGGGTGAGGTGGCACCGTTGATGTTGGTGGGTGCGGTGAAGCTTGCCCCCGAGTTGCCGATCGATACCGTCTTCCCCTTTATCCATCCGGAGCGGAGTTTCATGCACCTGGGCTTCCACATTTATGATGTTGGTTTTCAGAGTCAGAACTCAGAAGCCGCTAAGCCCATGGTCTACACCACCACCTTGCTTTTGATCACCATCATCGCGTCGCTCAATCTAGCGACCATCTGGCTCCGCAACCGGCTGCGCAAGAAGTACGCGGCGGGGCAATTTTGAGGTCCTGAGATCATGTTAGACCCAGTTACATCAGATCCTATTCCATCCGACCCTGCAGGTTTGGCAGCGGCAAAGAGTTCTGAGAAGAGCTCGGGTGATGATCCTCTGAAGGCGATTGCCGAAGGACGTACCTTGCCCAGTGAAGTCCACGACAGTGTCCTCGCCGAGGAATCGGTGCTGGATGTCAAGGATTTCAAGCTTTGGTACGGTGCTAGCCAAGCGTTGTACGACATCTCGATGAATGTGCCACGGGGCAAGGTGACTGCCTTGATCGGCCCCTCGGGGTGCGGTAAATCGACCCTGCTGCGGTCGGTCAACCGGCTCAATGATCTGATCGACATCGTACGCATCGAGGGCGACATGGTGCTCAACGGCGACTCGATCTACAGTCGCGATATCGACGTGATCGAGTTGCGCAAGCGCATGGGTATGGTGTTCCAAAAATCGAACCCGTTCCCGATGTCGATTTACGAGAACGTCGTGTATGCCCTGCGGATCGACGGCGAGAATCGCAAGAGTGTGCTCGACGAAGTCTGTGAACATAGCTTGCGTGGAGCCGCTCTGTGGGACGAAGTCAAAGACCGGCTCGACGAATTGGCGTTAGGACTCTCCGGTGGTCAGCAGCAGCGGCTCTGTATCGCCCGGGCAATCGCCGCCGAGCCGGAGGTATTGCTGATGGACGAGCCTTGCTCGGCGCTCGACCCGATCGCGACCGGTAAGATCGAAGACTTGATCGATTCTCTGCGGGGTGAGTACACGATCCTCATCGTCACCCACAACATGCAGCAGGCCTCAAGGACGTCTGACTACACGGCCTTCATGTATCTCGGTCGGATGATCGAATACGGCGCGACCACTGATCTGTTCACCAAACCCCATCTCGGAGCGACCGAGGACTACATCACCGGCCGTTTCGGTTGATTCCCAGCGACCGAGCCGAGAGAGATAGAACCGAGAGAGACCGATTATGGCTAAGCATTTGCTCCGTGATCTCGAGAAATTGAAGAAGGAGCTTCTCCTCGTCGGGTCGATGGTGGAGGACGCGACACACAAAGCTGTGCTCTCCCTGGTCGATCGTCGCGCTGACCTTGCCCAGGAAGTGATCGATGGCGATCGCGAGGTCGACGACAAAGAAGTTCAGGTGGAAGAAGATTGCCTCAAGTTGCTCGCCCTGCATCAGCCGGTGGCGGCGGATCTGCGGTTTGTAGTGGCGGCGCTCAAGGCCAATAACGATCTCGAGCGAGTCGGCGACCTGGCCGATAATCTCGCCGGCCGTGCCTTGTACCTGGCGGAGCGCAAGCCGATCGAAATACCGTCCGAGATCGAGAACATGGCTGTGGTGGTGCGAACTATGTTGCGCGACAGCCTGACCGCGTTTGTTCACGGTGACACCGATCTCGCCCGCCAAGTGGTCGTGGACGATGAAGTGGTCGATCGGCAGCACAAGGAGCTCTATGGTCTTTTCGAGAACCGTTTTCTCGAGCAACCGGCCGAGATCGATCTCAACGTGCAGCTCTTGTCAGTTTCAAGATATCTGGAACGGATGGCGGATCTGGCCACCAACATCGCGGAAGATGTAGTGTTTATGGTGGACGGTGAGGTCGTGCGTCACCGGACCTCATGGTGATCTTGTTGATTCTGACGAGATTTCGACTTCTCTGAGTCATGACGGGGCCGCGAGGTGAGTTATGTCACAACGTAAAATTGTCGTCGTCGAAGACGAACCCGATATTTTAGAAGCTATCGAGTACAGCCTCGTACGTGAAGGTTTTCGAGTGGTTGCCGCGACCAGCGGTGACGCTGGCCTCGAGACGGTGATCCGCGAGGCGCCGGATCTGGTGTTACTCGATCTGTTGTTACCGGGAATCGACGGTCTCGAAGTCTGCCGGCAACTGAAGATGGATCCGGTCACCCAAAAGATTCCCATCATCATGGTCAGTGCCAAGGGTGATGAGAGTGACATTGTCCTCGGCCTCGGAGTTGGTGCCGACGACTACGTCACCAAACCCTTCAAACCCAAGGAGCTGATCGCACGGGTACGGGCGGTGCTGCGGCGGGGTGCGTTCCGCGATGGCGGAGCGGGCAACGGTCGGGTGGTGCGTGGCAAATTGGTGGTCGATACCGCTCGGCACGAAGCCAAGATCGATGGCGAACTACTCAATTTGACGCCAACCGAGTTCCGGATGTTACACCTGCTCGCGTCTCATCCCGGGCGTGTTTTCACTCGCGACCTGTTGGTGACTCGGGTGATCGGCGATGGGGCTGCGGTGATCGATCGCAACATTGATGTCCACGTGCGGTCGATTCGCAAGAAGCTCGGTGAGCACAGGGATCTGCTCGATACGATTCGCGGGGTCGGCTACAAGTTCAGAGACGAAGAAGGGGACTGAGTCGCCATGTTTCGTTCTCGCCTGCTGTGGAAGCTGTACCTCGGCTATGTCCTACTGATCCTCCTGACTACCGGCATCGTCGGTGGGTTGGTGGCGTTGCAGATCGCTCGCAGGACGTTGGCTGAGACCGATCGCTTGCTCGAAGCCGAAGCGGTGCTGCTGCGTGACATCGCCACGGTAGCGGTGTCGACCAATGGTGAGGGTACTCTGCAGCGGCGGATACAAGCGATGGGGGAGCTGATCGGAACCCGATTCACCATCATCGGTGCGGACGGTCGGGTGATTGCAGACTCTGACAAAAATCCGAGTTTGACCGAGAATCACGCCGATCGCCCCGAGCTCTTGCAGACCGCAACTGCGCCCATCGGCATCGCGACCCGTTACAGCCAGACCGTGGGACAGCGGATGCGATATCTGGCGCTACCGTTCGAAGCTGGAGGCGAGCGCGGATGGGTTCGTACGTCGCTACCTCTAGGGTCGGTCAATAGCCGGCTGGCGGAGCTGCGCAGTGCGGTGTTGTTGGGCGCGGCGGTGGCGGCAGTGATCGCGCTGGGTCTCGGGTTTCTCTTGGCACGTCGCGTGACCCAGCCAGTATTGTCGATGGCGGTGGCTGCGGACTCGATAGCCGCCGGCAATTACGAGAAGCAGGTCGAGATCGGATCCAACGACGAACTCGGTGCCTTGGCGCGGGCATTCAACGTCATGAGCCGCCAGCTGCGCACGTCGATCGCGACGATCAACGGGGACCGTCACAAGCTCACCGCTATTTTGTCCAGCATGGTGGAAGGAGTGGTGGCCGCGGATCGCAACGAGCGGGTCCTCCACATGAACGCGGCGGCTGGCCGCATGCTCGGCATCGAGCCGGAGAGCACGTTGGAACAGCCGATCTGGGAGACGATTCGGGTGCGAGAGGTGTCCGAGGCGGTGTCGGAAGCACTGCGGCGGGAACAGGTTGTGCATCGCGTGGTGAGGATGCCGGGGTCGCCGGATCGGATCCTGGATCTGCACGCCTCTCCCCTCGACTCGGGTGACGGCAAGGTGACCGGCGTTGTTCTGGTGCTCGATGACGTCACCCAGCTGCGCCGTCTCGAAACCATGCGTCGCGACTTCTTGGGCAACGTGTCGCACGAACTCAAAACCCCGGTGACCGCAATTCGAGCCTTGGTGGAAACTGTACTCGACGATGACGAGATGGTGCCCGAGACCCGCCAGCGTTTTCTTGGCAAGGTGCGCAATCAAGCTGAACGGATGTCGAATCTGGTCAACGATTTGCTCTCCCTGTCGCGGCTCGAGTCCGAGTCCGAAGCGCTGGAAGTCGAGCCCATCGACGTTTGTGCAACGGTGCGCGAGACCGTCCGCGAGATCAAAAACTCGAGTGCCACCAACGGAACCACGGTTAATGCTGAGTTGCCGCCCCAGGCAATCATGATCGCTGGGGATGCCGAAGCGCTGCGCCAAGCGGTCGGTAATCTGGTCAACAACGCACTCAAGTACGCTCAGAGCGAGACCATCACCGTGCGGGTGGCCGCCAGCGGTGAGGATGTATTGATCGAGGTCGAGGACAACGGTATCGGCATCGAGCTGCGGCATCAGGAACGTATCTTCGAGCGCTTTTATCGCGTCGACAAGGCGCGCTCGCGAGAGATTGGCGGCACGGGTTTAGGGCTCGCGATCGTCAAGCACATCGCGGCGGCGCATGATGGCAGGGTCTGTTTGGAGAGTACTCCCGGCGTCGGCAGCCTCTTCCAGATCCGTCTGCCGAGAGTCGGCGCTCTCACCGGAGACTCCCAGATCTTGCGGTCGGAGGATCTCGCGACCACGACATCTTGATGGTTTCGCTGGCAGCGTCTTTTTTGGAAAATGTGACGCGAAAGTCTTGACTTTTCACGTGAAACAGTTCTAGCGCTGTGGAACATATCGTGAAACATTGCAGAGTCTTCGATTGACGTGCGATCGAGCGTTCCCGACGCTGCTGAGACCGCAATCGACGCTCGATCGCGATCTGACCTCCATCGTATTTCTAGCGTGCTTTGTAAGCCCTTATTATACAGTGTTTGCTGACTCTATGCAGTTCCAAGATCCGCTGGCCTGGACCACTTGAGCAAACACAGAGCAAACAACAGGGATAGTCTTCTAGCGTAGGTTGTCGTGCTTCGGGCTGGATCGATTCACAAGGACCTGCGATGACGCTGAGCATCAGCGAACGGAGATTACTCACCTTCCGGGAGAGGGAGAACCGGAGGGGACTCGGAGAGGCCTTTTACTGGGAGCCCTGGGAGAAGTCACTGCTGGGGGCGCCGACGTCTCGCCGGCTTAGCGGACGCGGAGAGTCAGCCCGCTACGACGTCCAGTGGGCTTTGCTATCCTCTGTAGCGGAGGGTTGCGATTCGATGACGGAAAAGATCGTTTTCATCAGTTACAGCCACGACTCGGAGGGGCACCGCGAGAGGGTGCTCGCCCTCTCCGAGCGCCTGCGGACGGACGGAATCCGCACCCGTCTCGACCAATACTTAAACGGCGAGCCGGACCAAGGCTGGCCGCGCTGGATGCTCGACATGTTGGACAAGGCTGATGCCGTCCTAGTCGTCTGCACGGAGACGTACTACCGGCGCTTTCGCGGTCATGAGGTGCCGGGCGTCGGCAAGGGGGTGGATTGGGAAGGTGCGCTCATCACCCAGGAGCTCTACGACGCCCACAGCAAAACGCGGAAGTTTGTTCCCGTGATGCTCGAGAGCGTAGGCGATCCAGTGCCGATTATTCCCGAGCCGCTGCGCAGCCGGACGTATTACACGCTGACCTCGGAGGGGAGTTATCAGGCGCTTTACGATGTCCTGCTTGAGCAGGCGGGTGTCGAGCCGGGGGCTGTGGGGACCGTCAAGAAGAAGCCACGGCGGGCGGCAGCGCCGGCCACCTTTGACGAGGCTCCTGCGGAACCGGCACAAATCGCAGTTTCGCGGCTGACGCATGGCGCCGCCAAACTCTTCGGTCGTGCCGACGATTTGGTGCGATTGGATGCTGCCTGGGAAGATCCTAAGATCCACCTCGTCACCCTTGTCGCCTGGGGCGGGGTCGGCAAAACATCGCTGGTCGCCGGGTGGGGGGCGCAGCTTGCAGCTCGTGACTACGACGGCGCGAGGTATTTCGACTGGTCGTTCTACAGCCAGGGCACCCGCGAGGTCAGCGGCCCGTCGTCCGGCACATTCGTTGCTGCCGCGTTGAAGTTCTTCGGAGATGTCGAGATGGCGGAGAGTACCGTCTCTGCGTGGGACAAGGGGGTGCGTCTTGCGCACCTGGTGGCGGCGCGGCGGACGCTGCTGGTGTTGGATGGTCTGGAGCCGATGCAGCATCCGCCGGGTCCGCTGGCGGGTGAGCTGAAGGATCCCGCCGTCACCGCGCTGCTCAAGGGGTTGGCGGCGTCTAACCGCGGTCTCTGTGTCGTAACGACCCGGCAGAGCGTCAAGAATCTCGAGTCTTTTCGCGAGCCAACCGCGCCCGAGTGGAAGCTGAGGCGGCTGTCGACGACTGCTGGCGTCGAGCTGCTGAAGTCGCTCGGTGTTCACGGTGCAGAGGGTGAGCTTGTCGAGCTGGTGCAGGACGTGGCGGGTCACGCGCTCACGCTCAACCTGCTGGGCCAATATCTGTCCCGGGCGCATGGCGGTGACGTGCGTCGACGGGACCGGGTGAAGCTGGAGAAGGCGGATCTGAAGACGCAAGGTGGGCACGCTTTCAGGGTGATGGCGGCTTATGAGTCGTGGCTGGCGGAGGGGGGTGAAGACGGGGTGCGCCAGCTCGCGGTTCTGCGATTGTTGGGGCTGTTCGATCGTCCCGCGGATGCTGGCTGCCTAGCGGCGTTGCGTCGCGATCCGGTGATCGACGGTCTCACCGAGCCCTTGGTCGGTGTAGGGGAGGACGATTGGAGCTTCACGGTATCGTTGCTTGCGGACTGCGGGTTGATTTCTTCAGAGTCGAGTGTGGGATCACATCTCGATGCCCACCCGCTGATTCGTGAGTACTTCGGCCGTCAACTCCGCAAGGGTGCGGGAGGCACTTGGCGGGCGGCCCATGGTCGGCTGTTTGATTATCTTCTCGTGAGCACGGAGCATCAGCCCGATAGCCTGGAGGGTTTGCAGCCGCTCTATCAAGCTGTGCGTCATGGTTGTGAGGCCGGGCGGCAGGGGGAGGTGTGCGATGGTATCTATCGCAACCGTATCCAACGCGGTCAGGAGTTCTACAGTATGAGGAAAATAGGGGCGTTCGGTGACAACTTGGGGGCTATCGCTTGCTTCTTCGATGCGCCGTGGAGCCGCGTCTCGCACGCACTCACGGAAGCCGACCAAGCCTGGCTGCTGCACGACGCCGCCTTCTGTCTTCGCGCCTTGGGTCGGCTGACCGAGGCTGTCGAGCCGATGCGGGCTAGTCTACAAACGCTAGTTGAGCAAGAAAATTGGAAGGGCGCCTCGATCATAGCCAGCAACCTGAGCGAGCTGGAGCTGACGGTGGGCGACATGCATGCTGCGATACACGACGCTGGGCGGTCCGTTGTCCTTGCTGACCGCAGCGGCGATATTTTCGACCAAATGGATCATCGCACCGTGCTCGCTGATACTCTGAACCAGGCAGGTCGCCCCTGCGAAGCGATAGAGCGCTTTCGCGAAGCCGAGGAGATGCAGGCCGAGCGGCAGCCCGCAAATCCACTGATTTACTCGCAGGCGGGCTTTCGATACTGTGATCTTCTCCTCGCTAACGCAGAGCGTGCTGCGTGGAGGGTCTGCGCCCAGACAGCGAAGGCAAGTCGGCAGAATACCTGCCCTCCCAATCGTGATTCCGATGGATCGATAAATTGTTGCCGCGTGGTCGCGAAGCGGGCAGCACTTACTCTCCCAATAGCCGAGCGGAATAACTGGATCCTCAATATCGCCCTCGACCACCTGACGCTGGGCCGAGTAGGGCTCTACAGGACGATCCTGGAGCACCGCGACGCCGCAGACGCCGTGGTGGAATCGGCAATCGAGAAACCGAAAGCCGAAATCGAGCAGGCGGTGGACGGGCTCCGGCGTGCTGGCCAGCTCGATGATCTCCCTAACGGCCTGATCACCCGCGCCTGGCTGCGCTCGTTGACGGGCGACGCCGAAGGTGCCGTCGCCGACCTCGACGAGGCTTGGGAGATCGCGGAGCGCGGCCCAATGCCGCTCTTTCAGGCGGATGTGCAGTTGCATCGGGCTCGTCTGTTCCTTGACCGGGATGCTTTGGCGGAGGCTCGACGGTTGATCGACAAGCATGGCTACGGTCGACGGCTGGAGGAGCTGGCGGACGCGGAGAGGGCGTCGAAGGATTGGTACCTCACATCCTAACCTCCTCTCCCAACCTTCCTTCACACCTCCCGGGAGAGGGGTTGCTGGCTTAGAAGTTGGTAACATTCCAGTAAGTGTTTTGTTTTGATCACCTTGCGATCATGCCTCTCAGCCTGAGAAGGTCGTGTTGCCCGTTGAGCAAACACGAAGCCAACACCGAAAATCGTCTCATGGCGTAGTCTAGTGGGCTTGGTGTATTTGGAGACAAAGAGAGAGATCTTAGGAGATAGAGGGTATCTCTCTTTCGAACTCCGTGCCCTGGGAGAAGCCTCCTCAGCACTCTCAAGTTCCGCCGCCACTCGTTCCACCATCATCCGCAAGATCAATGGCCAATGGGCGTTGCGCTCCGTGGTCGACGCTCTAGTATGTCCGAGGGAGACCGGGAAGGAGAATCCAGCCGTGGCGTCGAAGCTGGCAAAGGTGTGGCAGGCGGACATCTTTGAGGCAATGCCCGTAGCCGACTCTAAGATTCTACTTGCTGAAGTCGTCCTATCGCATATCCGAGACCTCCGTTCCGCCGACGAGTTCCAGGTAATGCGTTATTGACGCTTCCCCTCAACAGAGTAGAATGTTTTCATGAATGCCGCCACGCGCTAGATCGAATAATACTCTCGTGGCAATGTTGGCTAACAATTCCCGAATCCTCGCAACAATATGCACCTATCTAACATCAAAATCGAGAACTTCCGTAACCTAAAGAGCTTAGTAGTGGATCTGAGACGTGGTCTGAACGTCCTGGTTGGTCCGAACAACGCCGGAAAAACGAATCTCTTCGATGCCATTCGCCACGCGCTTGGTTCTTCGTCAAACCAGTCGGAGTCGCTGTGGTTGGAGGAGGAGGACATCTACCATACCTCCGAAGGCCAACCGACGACCGAGCCGATATCGATCCAGTTGACCTTCTCAGATCTCAATGAGACTCAGCGTCCACATTTCTTCGAAATTATCGACTTCTCGCAGAATGTACCAACCGAGACGGCTTGTGCGCGCATCAACTTCGAAGGATCTTGGCTCCAAGAAAAAGGTAGGTTTCGCGTCAAGCGCTGGGGTGGAGCCAATAGTGGCGAGCGCACACAGATACCTACCGAGATTCTCGAGGCCCTTCCCGTCACCTTTTTGCCGGCTCTGCGCGATGCCGAAGCTGCTTTAACACCTGGAAATCGCAGCGTCCTTGCCCGCGTGCTTCGCGACCTCTCAAAGAGAGGTGGTGACGACTATTATCAGGATTTTGAAACGATATTTGAAAAAGCCAATGAGCAACTCAAAGACCAACCGCTCATCCAGACCGTGGAAGGAAGATTGCGGAACAGCATGCAGGAAATGGCTGGCGCCGGGTATCCCGAACCACTGATCCGTGCAGCTGATCCCGCTTTTGGGCGTATCGTGCGAACCCTACGGGTGATTCTCGATAAAGCGCCTGTAGGGAATCTCTCCAAGTCTGGACTGGGCTTCAACAATCTCCTCTTTATTGGCACTGTTCTAGCCTATCTTGAAGAGCCCCGCGAAGAAGAATGCCCGATCTTGCTGGTCGAGGAGCCTGAATCTCACCTGAGCCCCCAGCATACCGTTCTGCTTGGCGAGCAGCTCTCTCAGCTCCAGATTCCTCAAGTCTTGGTCAGCACTCACTCGCCCACATTCGCGGCTCAGGCCCGTCCGTCTCAGATGCTCATGCTGCACGAGCGGCAAGGTCTTCAGAGGTGCCACCCACTCCATAAGACGGGAATGACGACGGGGGAGGAACGACAGCTCCAGCGAATGCTCGATATCACCAGGGCAACGCTCTATTTCGCCAAAGGCGTCATTCTGGTCGAGGGTATCTCCGAAGCGCTCCTCCTTCCTGAACTCGCCAGAATCAGTGGTATTGACTTAGCGAAAAACTATATATCCGTTGTTCCCATCAGCGGGGTCAGCTTCGGCACTTTTGAGAAACTCTTCGGCGCTGGCGGTCTTGAGATTCCAGTATCGATTCTTACAGACGCTGACCCAGCGGTATTTCCCGGCGATACGAAAGACTGGAAGTCAGAGAGCCCCAACATCGGCCAAAAATGCGACCGATTGGTGGTCTTAGAGGCGGCCTTCTCCAACGTGCCTACGGTTGACGTTCGCAACTCAATAGTCACACTTGAGTACGATTTGGCTCTCGCTGGCGACGGGAATCCAAAAATTATGGCCCGGGCTTGGGTGAAGACTTTCACTGGGACTCCTGGCTTTACAGAAGCATCTTTAGAAGGTTTAAATACAAAAGAAGAGAAGGCGCTTGCCGTGTGGCGTGGCATCTGTCGCGCGAAGCATTCCGGCAGCAAGGCTGATTTCGCCCATATGCTGGCTGAAGAACTTGCCGAGATGCGCCTCAAAAAGGATTTTTCGTTCTCTGTACCGGACTATATCTGTCAAGCTATCAAGCATGCCCAGAGCGCAACCGCATCTCAACCAGCAGAAGAATAATGACAGCTACACCTGAACAACAGGCGATTCTCGATGATGTCGACTCGCGTATCCGAGTCGTACGAGCCGTTCCTGGGAGTGGGAAGACATGGCTCATCGCTGAAAAAATGAGAATGGCGCTTGGCGCCTGGGTGCCTCGACACAGAGGTATCGCAGCCCTGTCGTTTACCAACGTCGCTCGAGATGAAATCCATAGAGCCCTTGGTTTCGTACCCGGGCACCCTCACTTCATTGGCACGCTTGACTCATTTATCCTTCAGTACATCGTGAAACCCTTCGCGCATCTGTCCAATCTCGGCATCGATTCCATTCGTCTCATACCAGCGGACTGTGCAGAGCAGATTGCGGAGAAACAGAAATGGACCAAGCGCCATCTCGGGATCCAGATCGGAGAATCAAAACATAAGCGCGCTCACTTGTTCGTCTCTAGCTTTCTACACGAACAAGACGATCGTCCAGTATTCAGTGCGAAACTCTCTTCATTTGATTCTTCAGCCACGCTGATAGACGGCCCAGACGCGGAAGCGATCTTCGACCTGAAGAAGCATGTATGGTGCAACTCTGGCTACGTGTCACACTCGGACATCACCTACATAGCACGGAAAATCCTCCGGGGACCGCAGCGCAAATCAGTTTTCAGGCTTCTTGAGAAACGGTTCCCTGCGTTCATTGTGGATGAACTCCAAGATACTGGTTGGTATATGGGGCAGGTTCTCTTGGAGATCCTTGAGAACAGCAACTGCAAAGCAATGCTTGTCGGCGACCCAGATCAGGCGATTTTTGAATTCAGTGGCGCAACACCTGCCCTATTTGAGGGGTTCAGTGCGCTTCACGGTGCTAGACTTCATACTATGGACACCACACGTCGCTGTCCGCGAAGAGTACGTGATGTCGCCGAACATCTCGGTTGTAGTTCAAAAAAGTTCTATGGAAAGAGCGAGGACGGTGATGCGCTTCTAGCGGTTTACGATGACGATGGTTATGCTGCGCTACGCGATTTCTGCCGCGATGCGTCAGCTAACGGCCTGATGCTCTCAGTATTAGTCCGCCGGAATAAAGACATCAGGCAACTCCTCGGATCCCATCAATCAGAAAGCAAGTTTGGCTCTCGACCACTTCAGAAGCTCTATGTCGCGACCAAAGAGCTTCGATCTGGGAACGCCTCCAAGGCTCTTGCTATTAGCGGCTCCGTAGTGGCAAAAATTGTTTTCGACTCCGACTACGTGGAAGACGAGACTCTTCTAAAGAATGGAATCGATCCTTTCGAGTGGCGGAATCTCGTGACCGTCCTATTGTTTGAGTGTCACCGTGAAGTAACGGACGAAAGTCTCTATGACTGGTGTGTACGGCAGAAAGAGTACCTGCGTGCTCAGATTCTCAATACTGGCTGGCTGGAGATGTCCGAAGGTCGAAGGCGCTTTCCGAACAAACCGAAAGAGGATCTCAAAGAGTTTCCGGTATGGAAGAAGCGGGAGCCGTCAGGCACTGTCCTACCTGAGTGTTCAACAGTCCATGGAGCCAAGGGTAAGACACTTGCCACTGTCGTCTACTTCATCCCCAAGGTCAAGGCGGATGCATGTCCTTCGAAGACTTGGTGGACTGAAGACTCGGAGGAGCGGCGGGTAGCATTCGTCGCTGTGACCAGAGCTTCAAGGGCTTTTATGCTCTGCGTGCATCGAGAGGTGTTCGATCGACTCAGCGAGGCAAGGCCAGAGTTCGTCGCTCGCTTCGATGTACGGAGCTTGGATTTCGATGAGTGTTCTGACCTTGTAACTCGATGACCATCGGGGTTAAGCTCTTGCGAATTTCTTTGGGAGATCCGTTGGTCTCACGAAGAATATCATCCGCCTGACCAGAAGTTTTGGAACAATCTATGGCCCGAGAATTTCCGGCAAAAATTTCGCCCCGCACAGCGGGGCGGCAGGTGAGCTTGTGTCTCTCACATTACTGAGACATGCCTATAGTACAGCCAAACGCTTCGACCGAAATGGGCTCGATAGCAACAGGAGTTTAGCTCAAGCCAAAGCACCCTGTTTGCCGCAGGGTGCTTTGTATGAAACTTCTAGCTACATAATTTATGGCATTAAACATTGTACTTGGCAAGTCGCTTTCTAGTTTCAGAAGTTGAGCGGGTGTTTCTGCATCTGTCGGTCCAAATGACCCACAGCAACATGGGCATAGATCGCCGTCGTTTCAATATTTGAATGGCCCATCATAACCTGAAGAGCCCGGAGGTCTACTTCGGCTTCCAACATAAGCGTTGCAAACGTGTGCCTGAGCATGTGCGGATAGAAGTATATCCCGCTTCTGTTTCTAAGTCGTTCGACTAACCGCTTGACTACACAATCTCCCATCTGCGTATCCTGACGCATGGCAGTAAAGAAATACGGACACGTCTTCTTCAGCCTACTCCGATGTCTGAGATACTCCTCTGCAGTTCTTATAAAGTCTAGCCTGACCGGCATCTTTCGGTCTTTGAGTCCTTTGCCCGCTTGAATGAAAATCGTTCTGTCTTGCAGGCTAATGTGCGACAACTTGAGATTCCTCAGCTCGCTCTTTCTTATGCCAGTGGCCAGAAAGGCAGAGATGATGCAAATAGCTCGTGCGCGTTCGAACTTGTAGTCAAAAGGATAGTTCCGTGTCCATTCAAGAAGTTCTGTTGCTTCCCGCCTCGAAAGATGTGGCCTAATCGTCTTCGGAACCTTGGGGCGAGGAATATCAGCCGTCGGGTCCTCATGGATGTACCCATCTCGCACGAGCCATGCAAAGAACAGGCTTAGTCCCTGTAGGTGATTTCGAATAGTCTTGGCCGACCAGTTCTTCCGAAACTTGCCCTGAAGAATATAGTCTTCAACTACGCGCCGAGAAACATCTTGAACTCTATCTAGTTCCGAAAATTTCAGGAACGGATTGATGGTTTGCCGAAACCACTGAATCGTCTGTGGAGTATTCCCCTTGAAAGCTATCGAGAAGTCACAGAACCGGTGATGGAGTTGTAGTATTTCGTTCATAGCCAACGACCTCAAGGCTGAGCCTTAGGGTCGCGGAGTCACTGTTTTTGTGCCTTCTGAATCGCGTATCGCTTTTCTGGGAGTAAGTATTTGGTTGCGGGGGCCGGACTCGAACCGGCGACCTCGAGGTTATGAGGCGTAACGGTTTCGAAAAACTTCCGACATTCGGCTTCCACAAGCCATTACTTCGACTCCTGCGACTCAAGAAGGTGCCGTGACTCGACGACCTTATGGCAAAAATCAATCTTACGGTAGCTTATTGGGAATCTGGTCGTCAATACAATTTTGCTTGCTGAAACGAATTCTCAAAGGGATGCCAAGAGAGAGATGTATAGATCTGCGTCGTCGATATGCTGGCGTGACCGAGTATTTTCTGGATGATCTTTGTATCAACTTGGTTGTCTGCTAGTTCTCTACCAAGTGTGTGTCTCAGTACGTGTGGCGAGAACTTGACGCCGGCAGCAACAGAAACTCTCTTGCAGATAGCTCTTACATCCTTCTGCGAAAGTTGCTTGGTCGACCGCACACCAGAAAACAACCACTCGCCGGGCTTTCCGGCAGCTTGTTTCTTCTGAGCATACTGTCGGAGAATCGGAAGCAGCCTGTAGTGGATTGGTACTATACGATCTTTCCTCCCTTTTCCCTGTCGCACAAATATAGTTCTTGCAGAGAGGTCGATATCGTATACTCGTAGATTCAGTAGTTCCTGAAGCCTAAGACCCGCCATCATCAGCACCGCGATGATGGCGTGGTTTCTGTACGTTTCAATCTTATAGCGCCAGGGATAGTTGAAAGTCTGATAGAGAATCTTCTGGGCATCATCATGCGAGAGGCAGCGTGGAATCCTCTCTGGCAGCTTGGGTTTCTGCAACTTCATAACCGGATTCTGGCGAAGATATCCTCTGTTGACGCAGAAGTCGAAGAAAAGTTTTTGATACTGCCAGTGGTTTCGATACGTCTTTGGACTCCATTGTCTCTCGGATCGACCATAATAGAAGAACGAACGAACTGATTCTGTCGAGAAGTCTGCAAGGGTTTGGGTTTCAAGGTAACGAGTGAGCATTCGTAGTGAATAGAGTATGCCCTTGAAGACACCGGCAGTCATTCCTTTTTCCAGTAACGAATACTGCTTAAATTCCCGATAGATATCCGATATGTTCATAAGAAATTGAAAGAAGTCGCTATTAGATCCACCCTTCTGCTCGCAGCCATCGTAACTGCTCCACCGAAAACTCTGCCGGGTCGGTGATCTCGGCAGGAATCGGCACTGCTGAACGCTGAGGAGACGAGAAGCGATGATTCCAGTCGAAGACTTCGACCTCGTAACCCCGCTGCGCAATAATCTCAGCGGCTTGGACTGCTCCCTGGCCATGTGGTGCTGTACCGTTCTGGTCGCGGTCGTACCAGACGAGGAAGCGGTCAACGCCTAGCAACTCCGAGATGAGATCAAGCCGTAGCGTCTGCTCTCTGGAGAGATGCGCACCGAAGGTCGCCACAGCGTTGTGGATTCCAGCCGCACGTGCGTATTCCGGCGATTCCGACCACCCATTCCGACGCAAAGCGACCAGTAGGCTGAGCGAGTCGATGCGGGGGCCCTCCTCGGGTTAAAAGTGGTCGGCTTGCGCCGCCGTTTGGGTCATCATCTTAGTGTACGGGGTCG
>JAJCXO010000044.1 GCA_029263395.1 Acidobacteriota bacterium
CCTTGGGCGGAGAGCTGTTACCCACCTCGTACCTGTTCTTGATTCACCAATATGATACAATGACATGATCATAGACATGATGTCGAACGCCTCTCGACACCACACCGGAGGGAGATCCTCGATGACCCAAGCTCTGCGCCCGATCCTATTGCTGGCCGTCCTCTTGATCATCATAAGCGGCCAAGCTTTCGCCGCCCCGATAGGCCTCACCGTGAACGGCGGCAACCTGGTGGCCGTCGACTTGGAGAACGGTGCCAGCGATCGCATCGGCCCGCTCGGCTTCGAGCCGTCGATCGTAGCCCTCGACAATGCGCCCGATGGCACCCTCTTCGGCCTCGAAGACTTCACACCGACGGTGCAACGCTTGGTGCAGATCCAACGCTCGACCGGAGAGGCGACGGTGATCGGTGACGTCGGCAGCGGGGATGCCAGCGGCCTGGCCTTCGACGGTTCCGGCCGGCTCTTCGTCGCCGACGGGCCAACCCTATTCCAGGTCGACCCCACAACCGCCGCAGCCTCACCGGTTCTAGATATGGGAACGGCCGCTCGCGCCCTCACCGCCAGCGACGGTGATCTCTACGCCGTTCGTTTCGGCCCCGTCAGCGGCTGTGAGCTTGTCTTGCTCGAGCCCGACCTGGGCACCGTCACCCAAATCGCCCCCAACATCCCTTGCGCCAGGAGCGCCGATGGCCGAGACGGGACCCTCTGGCTGGTAGATTATTTCTCGCCGATCATGGGTGTTCTGATCGTCGTCAGCTATCGCCTCGACTTGCTCACCGGTGTAGTTGAAGAAATAGGCGGCTGGAGCGGCCTCTACGGTGGCGAACTCGTGGTTCCAGGTGGCTTGGCCGAGGTCGGCAGCCGTAGCTTGCAACCCACCGTCGATGTCCCGGCCCTCGGCGACGCCGGGCTGGTGCTCTTCGCTCTGACTTTGGCGATCGCCGCTCTGGTCTTTGCCCGCCGGCGGCTCGCATAGATCCACGCACACTGGTCGCCACCGTCACCCCACAGCCGACCTGACTGGCAACGGCGTCCAGCCGGTGCCGCATCCACCGCATATCTACTACGGGTTTCCTGCGGGGTGCGCCTTCTTGGTGGACGAGAAGACTCTAGGTTCCTCCGGGGCCGCTCATTCAGTTGAAGACGACTTAGAATCTCGTTGTGCAATCTCGAGAAAGGACAAACGATGAATCTGCAACCCGGGAACATACTTGCGGCAGTGTTGGTAGTGGTTTCGGTAGGCTTTGGTTGCCAATCTGAGAGGGCTCCAACTGGAGTCTCCGAAGACTGCACCCTCACGGCGGCCTCAAATATGCGACATCCGCCGTTTTCATCCTGGGATGCGCAGCAAACGGCAGTAGGAATCGAAGTCGAAATCGTCAACACGGCGGCGGCGGAGATCGGCTGTCGGGTCGAATGGGTCGAGAAACCTTTCTCGGAGTTGTTGACGGCGATCGAGGACACTTCGGTTGATATCGCCGTCTCGACCATAGGCATTACGACCGAGCGTGAGCAAAGGGTTGCGTTCAGCCAGCCGTACTTTGCAACTCAAATTGTCGCGCTGGTGCGTCCCAACTCAGAGATCAACTCGGACCAGGCGACCACATCCTTCTCAGCCGCTCCTTCGTGGTGCCAGACACCTGTTCCGGCACTGTCACCCAAAATCGCCCCCGACACCCCCACGCCAGGAGCGCCGATGGCAGAGACGGAACCCTCTGGCAGGAAGATTACTCCTCGCCGATCATGGGTGTTCTGATCGTCGTCAGCTATCGCCTCGACCTCCTCACCGGTAGTCGAAGCAATTGGCGGCCGCTCGTCTCGACGAAGTCCCCGCCGACGTGCCTCCACTGCCGAGCGTTCGGCCGATGGGATCTTGCTAGACTACCCGCGTGAATCATCGCGCTGCCGGCCTCCTGCTGCATCCGACTTCGTTACCCGGCCGGTTCGGTGCTGGCGACCTCGGACCCGAAGCTGATCACTTCCTCGATTGGGCAGCAGCAGCTGGTCAGAGCTGGTGGCAGATCCTGCCGTTGGGGCCCCCGGACGGCAGCTCGCCCTATAGTTGCCTGTCGGCGTTTGCCGGCAACCCCCTCCTGATCTCACCCCAGTTACTGCTTGAGCTGGGATGGCTGTCCGCGGAAGATCTCGATTCGGTACCGGATTTCCCGACCGACCAGGTGGACTTTGATCGGGTCACTCCTTGGAAGCTGGATTTGCTACGTCGTTCTTGGGCACGCTTTCAAGAACGGGCGGATGATCCGGCGCGGCAGCGTTTGCAGGACTTCCATCAACAGGCATGGTCATGGCTCGACGACTGGTCCCTGTTTGCCGCTTTGAGACAGCGGCATGATCGTCGCGGCTGGTGGGATTGGCCGCAGGCTCTGAAACAACGCGAGAAGTCCGCACTGGACGACGCACGACGCGAGGAGGCTGACGAAATCCACTTCCACTGCTACGTGCAGTGGCTATTCTTCGAACAGTGGCAACGGGTCAAGACGGAAGCCAACCGGCGCGGCATCGGCATCCTCGGAGATGTGCCAATCTACGTGTCCTGGAACAGCGCTGAGGTGTGGGCCCATCCCCATCTCTTCAAGCTCGACGATCAAGGACACCCCCTGGCCGTGGCGGGCTGCCCGCCCGACGACTACACCGAGGATGGCCAACGCTGGGGCAACCCGCTCTACCGCTGGGATCGCATGGCCGAGGACGGCTACCGCTGGTGGATCGCGCGTATGTCCGCCGCCCTGGCGCTGTGTGATCGATTACGTCTCGATCATTTTCGCGGCTTCGCGGGTTATTGGAGTGTTCCCGCTGAGGACGACACGGCGGCTGGCGGCCATTGGATCGACGGCCCAGGTTTGGCCCTGTTCGATGCGTTGCGAGAGGCTTTGGGTGACCTCCCGTTAATCGCCGAGGATCTCGGCGTCATCACGCCCGATGTCGAAGCCCTGCGGCGCGATACCGGCCTGCCGGGTATCAAAGTGCTGCAATTCGCTTTCGACGTCCCAGAGTCCATCCACCTTCCGCACAACTTCAAGCCCGCGTCAGTGGTCTACACCGGCACCCACGACAGCGACACCACCCTCGGCTGGTACCGCAGCCTTGAGCCGGCGACACAACGCCGAGTGGAACACTATGCCGGCACCGACCCACAGCAGGTAGCCGACGCCTTCGTCCGTGTCGCTTATACCTCGGTTGCCGAGTTAGCGATGGTCCCGGTGCAGGACATCCTCAGCCTCGGAAGCGAAGGGCGCATGAACTTGCCAGGCACAGTCGACGGCAACTGGATATGGCGACTCGAATCGGAGCGTCTCGACGGCGAACACGCTGCGCGTCTGAGGCTCCTGGTTGAAGTGAGCGGGCGCTTGCCGCTATCCGCAGCCGAGAAGCCTGAAAACCCCTGACAAGCATCGACAGGTCCGCGATAACGAGGATCACGTCCGCGATAACGAGGATCACGCCCTCAACAGGTGACCACGAAGCCACTCGGCCAGCTCATTTTCCGACAGTCTCCCTTCCGCCAAGTTAAGAAATTTGAGGTACTTCTCCTCCCGTGAAGCGTCAAGTTCGCATCCGTTGAGGGTGAGGAAGACCCGACAAACAACGAAGGCGGTGCGTTTGTTGCCGTCAACAAACGGGTGGTTTCGAACGATGCCATAGGCGTAGGCCGCCGCCAGCGCTGGCAGATCAGCCTCATCGGAGTAAGCGATGAGATTCTTCGGCCTCGCTAGCGCAGATGCTAGAAGCCCCGGATCGCGGATCCCGGTACCGCCGCCATGCTCCGCCAACTGTCGACGGTGGATCGCAACTACCACATCGTCGCGGATCCAGATTGGCTCGTTCACTGCTCTACTTGGCGAGCTTTCGCAGCACGTCGCGGTCTTCGCGCATGACCCGCTCTGCCACTTCCATCTGGGCGGCAAATTCGGGATCGTAAGGAGTGATCTCGAATCCACTCGGCGTCTCGATCACACTCAGTGTGTCGCCTTTGTCGACGCGTAGGCGATCCAGCATCTCCCGCGGCAAAATAACACCGGTCGAGTTGCCAATCCTGGTTAGCTTCAAGGTCGTAGACATTATCTACACATTCTAACAGATGTTAGAACCTTGGGATCGACCCAACATCCGGTAAGCTCAGCGGATGACGCACTCCTCCGCCGTCGCATTGCCCAAAGACCTGCCCGAAAACTTCGTCGGTGAGCTCCAGAGCTTCCTCGGTGATCGATTCACTCAGTCCGAATCGGTCCTAGATCTCCATGGCCGTGATGAATCGTACTTCCCACCGACGCCGCCTCAGGCCGTCGTCTTCCCGCAGAATGCCGACGAGGTGCAACGGATCGTCCGCGCCTGCGCCAGCTCGGGTATACCGATTGTGCCCTTTGGCGCCGGCTCTTCGCTCGAAGGCCACGTGCTGGCGATCCATGGCGGGATCTCCCTCGACCTTACTGAGATGCACCGGATCGTCGAAGTCCGCCCGGATGACTTGGACGTCACGGTGCAAGCTGGGGTCACCCGGCTGCAGCTCGAGAAAGCTCTGGCCGAACATGGTCTGTTTTTCCCCGTCGACCCGGGAGCCGACGCCACCCTCGGCGGCATGATCGCCACCGGTGCCTCGGGCACCACCACGGTGCGTTACGGCACGATGCGCGAGAATGTCCTGTGCCTGGAAGTAGTGCTGGCCAACGGTGACATCATGCGTACTGGGACACGGGCCAAGAAGTCTTCGTCAGGCTACGACCTGACTCGCCTGATGATCGGCTCCGAAGGCACCCTTGGCGTCATCACCGAAGCCACACTCAAAGTCCACGGCATTCCGGAAGGCATCTCGGCCGCGGTGTGCTCGTTTCCCGAACTCGCACAGGCGGTGCAGACCGCGGTTGAATTGATCCAATGGGGTACACCGGTGGCCCGTGTCGAGCTGCTCGACGAAGTCCAGATCGACGCCGTCAACCGCCACTCGGGTCTCGACCAGCCAGTGCAACCGACGCTCTTCTTCGAATTCCATGGCACGGAAGCAGGAGTCGAGGAACACGCTCGCACGGCTGCCGGCATCGCCAGCCGCCACGGCGGCCAGAACTTCCGTTCGGCCACCGCCGCTGGCGAACGGCACACCCTGTGGCAGGCTCGCCACGAAGCCTACTTTGCCGATCTGGCGCTGCGCCCGGGCGCCCGAGTGATGTCGACCGATGTCTGTGTCCCAATCTCTCGGTTGGTGGAGTGCATCACCGAAACCAAAGCCGAGATCGCCACCGCATCGTTCCCGGTGCCGATTGTCGGCCACGTCGGCGACGGCAACTTTCATCTGCTGCTGGTGATCGACCCCAACTCTGAGGCTGAGCTCGAGGAGGCCAAGGCGCTCAACCGCTCGTTGGTCGAACGTGCGCTGAGCATGGGCGGCACCTCGACCGGAGAACACGGCATCGGCATCGGCAAACAGGTCTGGATGGAGCGTGAGCACGGAGCTGCCCTCGACGCCATGCGGGCGATCAAACTGGCTCTCGATCCACAGAGCATTCTGAATCCGGGCAAGATCCTGCCGCCCGCGTAGTCTTCTGACGGTCAGGATCGTACGATCGAGCGTTAATCGTGGTCTCCTGACGGTCAGGATCGTACGATCGATCATCAATCGCGCTCTCCTGACGGTGAGGATCGTACGATCGACCGTCAATCCAGGTCTCCTGACGGTGGGGATCGTGCAATCGACCGTCAATCCAGGTCTCCTGACGGTGGGGATCGTACGATCGACGCTCGATTGTGGTCTCGGAACGTCTGGGAAAGCCCGATCGACACTTGATCACGGATTTCAGATCGAAAGCGATGACCCTTTCTTCGAGTCAATCCGGCGTAGATGGATAACACCCCGCATCGCGCGGGGGATCGTACCGCCATCCATCCACTCGGAGGACTTGTCATGCCGAAGAAGAGGAATCGTCTTCACCGTCTCGTTACTCTCAGCTGCCTCGCCATCCTAGGCCTGGCCGCAACCGCCAATGCCCAGCCTACTGGGGCCTACATTTACACCGTCGATTTCGTCTGTGGCTATCAAGCTTCAAACGATGGCAATTCAGGGTATGAGCCGCTGGTCAAGGTAGCCAACTATGCCACCAAAATTGATGTCCACAATTACCACGGCAACCAAGCCAGCTTGGCGGGGGATGTCCAAGACACCACCAACCTGACTTGGACGATGACCGCACCACCGACGGCGCTGGCTCCGGCCACCCTGATGCCAGGGCACTCGACATTGGTCGATTGTGCAACGATCGTCTCGACCCTCAACGGCGCACTGCCAGCGGCCGGCAAACCGTTCTTCAACGGTGTGGTCACGGTGCGCAGCGATCAGCCGTTGATCGTCTGGGCAACCAAAACGACCGAGGTGTGTGCCGCGCTCGCAACGTTCGACGAGTCGGAAAACCCGGAGCCGATCATTGTTGTCGGCCCCGATGGGCGACCGCTACCCGGCCCCAATGGCCCCTTGCCGGCGCCGGTCCCGAGTCTGTTGGGTTGCCCGAGCGCTTCCCTGGTGCAAGGAGGACCCCAAGGGCCCTATCTGGCACCGGGCGGTAGCGTAACCCCCGGTTTGCGCTCACCTGGAATTATCCAAAACCAGCAGACCGGCGATTTATTGATCGCTGATATCAGCGTCAGTCATGCTATTGACTTCGAACGCGTCGAGGGTGTTTACGTCGAGCTCCCGTAACGGCTCTGTTCCCTCAACCCTTCCTGGATAGATTGGCATCCAGCACCGATACCTGTTGGCGCTTCATCGCCAAGCAACAGAGTGCCACCTCCGCGCGGGACAGAAGTCCCGCGCTCAGTGATAACGTCCCAGACGGGACGAAGACCCAAAGAGGTCGGTAGCAATCTTGTTGCTTGGAAGCAACGCAACCGGCTTCGCCGTCCGTCTTCATGTGAGCAACAATCCTTGTTACTCAAGAGAATCTCGTTTCTCGCCTCCCAGGTAGCCCCCTGTGGAACGAGCACGCGGCGAGTATGTATGAGCAAGAGAACAGACCCTGGCTCTCCAAACTGTTGTAACCAATAGGGTTGACAGACATAAGGCGCTGAGGCGAGTTACGCAGCTGCGCGCGCAGTCCACAGGGTGCGACCGCATAACCGACGCTTCTGGACGGTATAGAGCCACAGCCCTGTGTGCAGGTCCACTCAGGACATCGATCCAGTGAGCCACTCTCCGGCCGCCGCTTTCCCTTGTGCAGCGTAGAGGTCTGATATCCGCTGGCGGAAGACCTGAACCTGATCTGATGGCAGCTTCTGAGATAACAGCGCCCAGCCCTCACGGAGCAGTGGCTCAGCTTCTTCGAACCGCCCTTGACGAGCCAAGCTGACCGCAAGCTCATGTTCGGCTTCGACGATCCGCCAATGACCGGGCAGGACTCGCCGCAACATCTCTAGACTCTCTCGGAACAAAACTTCAGCGCCCTGCGGATCGCCTCGAGTGTCCACAATTCGACCGAGCTCTAGCAGACCATAGGCAAAATCCCAGCTCCCCTCCGACTGGACGCGACGCCAGATCTCTACCGCGTCGCGCAACAGCGCCACTGCCCCCTCGAGATCGCCGGAGCCCTTCCGGTACCGTGCCACGGTGCCCATCAACAGGGCGGTCCATGGATGATCCAGTCCGAACGTCCGTTGATACGAAACCAGTGCCTGGTGCCCCAGCTCCGCCGCCGCCGCATAGTCTCCACGCTCTTCGAGTAACGCCGCGAGTCGACTCTGGTGATTGGCGACCCGCGGACTCTCCTTCCCCCAATGGGCTAACGTCGTCGCCAACGATTGCCGCAGCAACCCTTCCGCGGTCGCCAAGTCCCCCTTTTCGGACAGCACAGAACCGAGCTCACCCATCGTTTCTGCAACCCCTGGGTGTTCTTCGCCGAGCAACCGCTGCTTGATATCCAGCGCTTGGCGCAGCAGCGCTTCGCCACGCTCCAAATCGCCTCGAGCCACCCGCACCAGGGCAACATTCTCGAGTGCCGTCGCCACTTCGGGGTGGTCGTCACCGAAGGACTCGCGCCAGATCTCTAGCGCCTCACTGGCCATGGCGTCAGCTTCGTCGTAACGATCGGTGGCTCGCAGTAACAGCGACATCTCGTTGAGGCTCTCAGCCACCGCACGGTGCCTTGGTCCGAGCCACGTTCGACGCATAACGAGCGCGGCTCGATAGTGCGTCTCGGAAACATCCCATTGACCGCTGGCGAACAACACCTCAGCCAAGTCATGAAGACTGTCCGCCACCAACGGATGTTCAGCACCCAACAACTCACGCCGCATCTCCAAGGCTTGGCGAGCGAGCTGTTCGGCGGTTGTAAAGTCCTCTTCGAGATGTTTGAGAAACGCCAGGTGGCTTAGACTCTGCGCGACATCGGCATCCGCTCCCGTAACCAAACTCCGGCGCATTTCGAAGGCCTTGGTGAGCAGCGAACCGGCCTCATCGAAGAATCCGAGATTCTGGTAGACCACCCCCATGGTATCCATCAGCGTGGCTTTTAATGCCGGCTGACTCTCGAGCTCAGCGTCGATGCGCCAGTTGGCTTGATCCAACAGTTCGCGGGCGGTCAACGTCCGTCCACGCGCTTCGTTGGGGTCGGAAGTACGAAACAAGCGCACCAAAAAATCGGACACACTCGCGGCACGATCACGCTGGGCCCGGGCTTCCTGTTCTTGAACTAAGGAATGCCGAAGGGCAGCGGATAAACGCAGCGTCTGGACAGTCATAGCTGCCGAAAAAACAGCAACCGCCAGCGCTGCCGCCGGCACCCACCGGTTGCGACGCAGAAACTTGCCTGTGCGGTAGACCAAGGTATCGCGCCGCGCTCGCACCGGTTCGTCCTGGAGAGTTCGTCGCAAGTCATCGGCTAGTTGTTCGGCGGAGCTGTACCGCCGCTGAGGTTCCTTGCGCAGCGCCATGAGCACAATCGCGTCGAGATCACCGGCCAGCCGGCGACGCAACGTCGACGGCCGCCTGGGATGCAGCGAGCCGACACTGGCCTCGGGCCACGTTGTGGTTTCCGAGCTGACCGCGGTGCTGGGCGGCTGCGGATCCGCCTCGCAAATCACCCGTTCCACCTCTTCCCTGCTGACACCGTCCAGCAAGTAAGGCGCCTGCCCGGTGAGCAACTGATACAGCATGACCCCCAACGAATAGACGTCGGTTGCCGTGGTGACCGGCTCCCCGCGGACCTGCTCCGGACTGGCGTAAGCTGGAGTCATCAGACGAAACGACGGTAGGGTTGTCTGGATGTCGCGGGACGACAGCTCAGGATTGAGCAACTTGGCAATCCCGAAATCCAAGAGCTTAGGTACCCCGTCCGCCGTCACCAGGACGTTGCCGGGCTTGAGGTCGCGATGAATCACCAAGTTCTGGTGCGCGGCATGGACCGCCGAACAAACATCGCAAAACAGCTGCAGGCGTTCTGCAATCGATAGACGATGACGATCACAGTAGGCGTCGATCGGCAGCCCCTCGATGTACTCGAGGACCACATAGGGCAATCCGTCCTCGGTTGTCCCACCATCCAGTAGGCGAGCAACGTTGGGATGATCGAGCCCTGCCAGAATCTGCCGCTCCTGGGCGAACCTGCGCCGTCGATCTTCTGATCCGAGGCCGTCTCGAATCAACTTGATTGCGACCCGCTGCTGATATTGGTCGTCATCTCGCACCGCCAGGTAGACCGTGCTCATGCCCCCGCAGCCAATCTCGTTGAGGATTCGATAGGCACCGATTCTGCGGCCGGCAGCGATGTCACGCGGTTCGTCGAAGAGCTCGGCTGCCTGCTCGGCGACCGGACGCTCCAGCTCGAGATCTTCTCGATCAGCCGCGAGCAGTGCCTCGAGCTCGTGGCGCAGCGGTTCCTCGCCGTCGCAGGACGCGGCGAGGAACCGCTCCCGCTCCGCACCTTGGAGCTCGACTGCGTCTAAGAACAGCGCTTTGACCTGGCCGTATCGAGCCACGTTCATCAACCCCCTCAAGCCGCCTGGCTGAGGTGGTGTTGCAACCACGCTCGAGCCATACGCCACTCGCGCTTGACCGTCGCCTCAGAAATCTTCAGGACTTCCGCAATCTCTTTTGCGGTCAAACCGGCAAAAAACTTCAGTTCGACGACTCGCCCAGATCTGGGATCGAGCTGCTGCAGCGTCTCGATCGCCTGGTCGAGAGCCAATAGATCAACCGACGGCTCATGACCAAGGATCGCAGCCTCATCCAACTGAAGCAGCGGCTGCGGACCACCACGCTTGGCGGAATGTTTACGCTCGGCATGATGGAGCAAGATACGCCGCATCATGGTCGCTGCAACCGCAAAAAAGTGTGACCGGTCCTGCCAAACAACCCGACGTTGTTGGATCAGCTGCAAGTAGGCCTCATGGATCAGCGCGGTTGCCTGCAGGGTGTGATCCCGGCGTTCCCGACGCATGGAGCGCTGTCCAAGGCGGTATAACTCACGATAGACCACCGGCATCAGACGGTTCAAAGCCTGTTCGTCGCCAGCTCTCCAATCGAGCAGGTACTGTGTTACATCCGGTGAGGAATCCATAACCTCTCCGTCTTTCGGGTTGATGATTCGAGCCTCGAAGGCTCTGCCAAACAAAGAATGCGAATAAGTCTATCAACTTAGACGCATTGTCTTGCTTCCAACCCGGTGCTGACCCCTTGTTGCCGCTGACAACCCGCCCAAAAACACGAAACCGGCGTCGCCAAAAGCAACGCCGGTCTCGGAAACCAAGGATGGAGTATAGGGTCGGGTCTCGTTACGGTGCGGGGTAGACGTAGGACGCGCCGAGCCCAAGAGGAATACCCGTCGTCCAATAGAGGATCAGGAACAGCGTCCACACGATCAAGAATGTGATGCTGTAGGGCAGCATGATCGATGTCAGGGTACCAATACCGGTTTTCTTGACGTACCGCTGGCAGAAAACAACCACCAGTGGGAAGTAAGGCATCAGTGGCGTCACGATGTTGGACGACGAGTCACCAACACGATACGCCGCCTGCGTGAGTTCTGGGGAGATCCCAACTTGCATCAACATCGGCACAAAAATCGGCGCCAACAGTGCCCATTTCGCCGAAGCCGAGCCGACAAAAAGATTGACGAATGCGGTCAGGAAGATGATGCCGAAGATGGTTACCGGTCCCGGCAGCGCCAGTGCTTTCAAGATCGCAGCTCCCTTGAGGGCCATCAACGCGCCGATGTTCGATTGGCCGAACGCATTGACGAACAGGGCGCAGAAGAACGCCATCACGATGTAATACGACATGCCGTTCATCGCCTTGGTCATCGCGCCAACCATGTCCTTCGAGGAGCGGAACTTGCCCACGACATAACCGAAGACCACACCGGGAATCAGAAACAGCAGAAAAATCAGCGGCACAATCGATTGCATGATCGGCGCCTGGAATGAGTTCAAGGAACCGTTAGCGTCCCGCATCGGCGAATCTGCCGGCACCAACACAAAAACCAGCAACACCAGGCCGAGAAGCATCACCGCGGTTGCGATCCAAAATGCCTTCCGTTCTTTGGGATCGATATGCCCCATGTCGGGCGAGGCTTCCGCATCGCCATCAACCGGACTCTGACTATTCAGGCGCGGTTCGATGATGCGATCGGTGAGGAACCAGGCGAGGCTGATGATCAAGATGCTCGAAACTGCGGTGAAGAAGTAGTTACCCAACGGATTGACGAGCACGGCAGGATCGATGATCTGTGCCGCCGGCTGCGTGAAGCCCTGGAGCAACGGGTCGAGCGCGGAAGGCACCGGGTTGGCGCTGAAGCCCCCGGAAACCCCGGCAAAGGCAGCGGCGATACCGGCCAGCGGGTGGCGCCCGACGGCGTGAAAGATGATGCCTCCCAGCGGAATCACCAGGACATAACCGGCGTCGATCGCACTGTGGCTCAACAGGCCGACCAACACCACCATCGGCGTCAACAACATCTTGGGTGTTCGACTGAGCATCAGCTTGATGCTGGTGTTGAAGAAACCCGCTTCATCCGCCACCCCCACTCCGAGCATCGCCACCAACACCACACCCAGCGGGGCAAAACCGGTGAAGATTGTCACCATGTTGGATAGAAACGAGGCCAGCGCCGCACCGGTGAGCAAGTTGTTGATCTGAATCGGATCACCGCTGCGCGGGTCGATGTCGGTGAACGAAACCGGCGACAGCAGGGCGGAGAGAATCCAAACCACGAACAACGAGATCAGGAACAGCATCGCCGGATCCGGCAGCTTGTTGCCGACGGTCTCGATGCCACTCAGGGCACGGTTGATAAAGCCGGACTTGCTGCTCGCATCGGAAGAGTTGGTTGCCATAAGACCTCGCGGATGAGTGGACCGGAATCGATCTCGGCAGCAGGCTGACGTCGAGCCTAGGGCTGCACTTCTATATCGAATCCGGCCGAGTGGAATGTCGCACTGGGCTCCGATTGAGAGCCAGTGCCAGCGGGACTAGATAAGCTTTTTTGCATGAGTGCTTTACGAAGATTAACACGGCCTCTGCACCAGTTCAATATGGATTCAGGCACGACCTGCCCCCACGATCACCCCACATAACCCAGCAAAGGTAAACTCTGGTGATGAGCAACTCTCCTCTACGATGGCTGTGGCTGCTGATCCTTGTTGGGCAGCCGATGACGACCGAAGCGAGCCCGACAACCTCGCCAACTCCCGATCCAGGCGCCGTCATCAAACGGCTGGCGATCGGTTCCTGTGTCGACCAGAACCGCCCACAACACATTTGGCCGGCGATCGCCGCCGCTGAACCTCAGCTGTTTTTGCTGCTCGGCGACAATATTTATGCCGACACCCTGGACATGGCGAAGATGCAGGCGGACTACGAGACGCTCGCCGCAGTCCCCGAGTTTGCGGCGTTTCGTCAGCAGGTCCCGATCCTTGCTACTTGGGACGACCACGACTACGGCTGGAACGATGCCGGAGTCGAGTACGCCCAGAAGGAGGCTTCCAAGGCGTTGATGCTGGACTTCTTCGACGTGCCAGCGGCTGACGAGCTGCGCCGCCGTCCCGGGGTCTACCAAGCCAAAATCTTCGGCCCACCGGGTCAACGCGTGCAGATCATCTTGCTCGATGGTCGATGGTTCCGCAGCGCGCCACTCAAAGACCCGTCACCTTATCGTCGATATCGACCCAATCTCGACGCCACCAACACCATGCTCGGTGAAACTCAGTGGCAGTGGCTACGGGCTCAACTCGAGCAGCCCGCAGAACTTCGTTTGATCGCCTCGGGGGTACAGGTCTTGGGTTATGCCGCGGGCTTCGAAGGCTGGAAGAACTTTCCCCTGGAGCAAGAGCGGCTGTTCACTGTGATCCGCGAGGCACGAGCCGCCGGTGTTGTCTTCTTGAGCGGTGACGCCCACTTCACCCAAATCAAACGCGGTGATGGCGGCGTCGGTTATCCACTCTACGAATTCACTTCGAGCGGCCTGACCCACGGTAATCCAGTCGGCGCCGCACGACCGTCGCCGCTAGCTCTCCAACGGCCCTACGGCGGTATCAACTTCGGAGTGCTCAACCTTCGCTGGCAGGACGATCCCAGCCTTACCCTGCAAGCGCGCGATGTCGACGGCAACATCGTCTTCGAACATACGATCCGTCTAGCCGATCTCCAGCCTCCCACCGAGGAGATCAAGTAGGTAGATCCCGTCCGAAGAGGCATCGAGAGCTCGGTCGATCTTGTGGGCTGCGTCGCAGCTCCGGGGCTGGCCGCTGCTCTGGACCAGACGGACTGCCTCCGTTCACTGGAATAACGGTTTGCCAAAAAAGAAAGCGACGCTTTCGGCAATGATCAGCAAGCCGAGGATCAACATCAGGATCGCGGCCACCCGTGGTAACGCGGTCGAGACGATCCGGTTGATGCGGCTCAACAGCGCGTCGCTGCGCCCTCCGGCCACCGATCGCAGCGCCACGAGCGCCGCCATTGGCGCGATGTAGACCGAGCAGTAAGCGGCCAGGACAGTGAGGATCTCGAGCTTACCGAGGCCCGCCTGCAGGATGAGGTCGATCGCGGCCAGATAGGGAAGGGCGCCGCCGCCCGGAGGGCGAACGCGTCGCCCGCCCTGGCTTCGCTACGACCTCTATGCTAGCCTGCCTGTTCTCGAAAGCTCAGACGCTTCGTTCGAAACCTCTGAGCTTCAAGTGTAAAGGTGGGCAAGCCATTCATCGATTCAAAAAGATTCTTTGTTACGTTGGTGGTCCAGGCGATCCTCAGCCAGGTCTCACCACGGCGACCGAGCTCGCGATAAATAACGGCGCGGCGCTGACGGTATTGGACGTGCTGCCGGAATCGACCGAGGGGCCGTGGCTTACGGTGCCGGGGAAGCCCGATCTCGAGCGGCTGGTGGTGTCCTCACGGCTTCATGATTTAGAGGAGCTGGTGGCACCGATCGCCGCCCGCGGCATCGAGGTGAGAACGGCGGTGGACACCGGCAGCCCTTCCGTCGAGATCACCCGTCGAGTCCTCACGGATGGGCACGATCTGGTGATCAAAACGGCACAAGGACTGGAGAGCCGGATGGGAGGACTGCTCGGCACAACGGCCCTCCACCTCATGCGCAAGTGTCCTTCGCCGGTGTGGGTCGTCAAGCCCGATTCAGGAGCGCGTTTCGGCCAAGTGCTAGCGGCAGTAGATCCGGATCCGGAGAAGCCCGGCGCCCAAGAGCTCAGCATCAGGGTGTTGGAGCACGCTCGATCGGTGGCCGAGACCAGTGGCAGCAAGCTCCACGTGGTGCATGCCTGGTGGCTTTACGCTGAGGCGACACTCACCGGACCGCGGATCAATATGCCCAAAGCCGAGCTGAACGTTCTGCTGAGCGAGACGAGACAGGCAGCGGAGGTGGCGCTAGCCGGTTTGTTGAAGGACGTGGACCTCAGCGGCGTGGCGCATGAAGTCCAGCTGGTCAAGGGCATCCCGGGCGAGGTTGTCACCCTTTTGGCCGCGGAGTCCGACCTGGCTGTCATGGGCACTGTATCAAGGTCCGGCATCGCGGGGATCTTGATCGGCAACACCGCCGAGAGCGTCCTGCAGCGCATAGAATGCTCGATACTGGCGGTGAAGCCTCGCGGGTTCCAGACGCCACTTCGCTTCTAAGCCCTCGATAGTTGCAAGTTACGGGTCCTTCAGGTTCTCCTATCCGACAGTAGAAAGGAGCTCGTGGTGGGTTTCGATCCAGAAACAGACCCGTTGCTCAAGCGAACGCAACAGTTGATCCTGATTGCGGTCAGGGCGTTGGTAGTGCTCATGGCCATGGTGATCCTATGGGGCGTCGTCGACGTGATCTGGGTGCTCTACGAGCGCCTCCGGACCCCACCCGTCATGCTGTTGACGATCAGTGACATTTTGGCGACCTTCGGCGCGTTCATGGCAGTCATGATTGCGATCGAAATCTTCGAGAATCTCACGATCTACCTGCGCAAGAACGTCATCGCAGTCGAGTTGGTGATGGCCACGGCTCTGATGGCCATCGCCAGGAAAGTAATCATTTTGGACTACAACAAGCTGAGCCCGGACTATGTCTGGGCCACGGCCGCGATAGTCCTGGCCATGAGCATCGGCTATTGGCTGGTCAAGCGCCCACCGGACGCAACTCAGGTGGGGCCAGACGAGCAGGATACGACCGCTGCCAAAGCCCGCGAGCAGCCGTGAGCGATCCGGCGTCTCTGTGGACGACCCTGTTGGTTTTGGCGCCGTCGCTGGCGGCGATGGTGATCGTCCTCGGGCGTCAGCCGGCCCGACGGGCGGGGCTATGGAGTGCCGCCGCCTCATCGGTATCGGTGATCGTAGCACTGGGCCTACTGTTCCGCGGTCCGCGCGGTCCCGTGGTGTCCTGGACGTGGGCCCCTGAGCTATGGGTCGAGCTGACCTGGCGCCTGGATACGGCGACGTTGGCGCTGGCCATCCTGATCGCGGGAATCGGCGTGCTGGTCCAGCAATACGCCGGCGTCTACTTTGCATCCTCTCTCGACGGCGGCCGGATCATCGCCCTGCTGGCGGCTTTCGAGACCGCCATGCTGGGGCTCGTGCTGGCCGACAATCTGTTCCTGCTCTACGTCTTCTGGGAGCTGACCGGGGTCTGCTCATTCTTCTTGATCAGCAGCGATCGGTCGAAGGGTGAGGCGGGGCTC
>JAJCXO010000045.1 GCA_029263395.1 Acidobacteriota bacterium
CCCCCGAAGGGGCCTTACGCCTAGACGCCCCTCGCCGAGTGGCCGACGCAGTCGCGGTGGCAGCCCAGGCGGCATCCGCGTCTGGACGAGCCCGCGCGGTCGTGTTGCTCAAAGATTCTGCAACACCAGACTCCAGCACCCACTCACCACGTTCGGTGCGCCGATATCTGGGTCAACTCCAGGTCCCGCTGCTGGTGTGGTCGCCTGAAAACATCAAACAAGACGATCCATGGGGTGAAGTCCGCAATATCTCCACATTCAAGGAGCTGCTGCGGGCGGGCGGGGATTTGCGCGGGGTCCTCGATCAGCAAATCGTCATCTGGCTGCGGGGTCGTCATCTAACCCAAGACATCAACCTCTCAGCTGAAGCGGCGCAACGACTCACTCGGATCGCCGACGCCGAATTCGGCCTCTTCGACGATGCCCCCGGCGGTGAGTCTGAGATCGAAACCTGGATTGCTGGCACGGTCTCCCCAGCAAACACCGTCTCCAAAACAGACACCGTCTCCAAAGAGGACCCGGTGATTCAAGCTGATAGGGCCCCCGAGGCAACGGCGGCCCTCGATTCAACCACCGACGCAGAAGCATCACCTCGACCGACTGCCGCGTCCGAAGAGTTGGCCGAGGATCTGAATACTGCTGAGTCGATCGGTGGCGAGACCCCAAGTGTCGCAGATTCGGTGGATGTTCGACTGGTCAACCTGGAGGCGGTGGTGACCGACTCCGACGGGCGGCGCGTGCACGACCTCGAGCGTGCAGCTTTCACACTGTTCGTGGACAGCGAACCCGTAACCATTAGCCACTTCAGTGCTCCGGATTCACCCGTTGACGATCCTTGGTATGGGCTCGAAGCGACGCCCGGGGAAAAGTCTCGAGTCTCTCTCGAGGACGACGAACCGCGACTGGTGATCTTCTTCGACGCCCTGAAGCTCAATCGCCTCAGTCGCCAGCGCTTGGCTCGCTCTCTCAGGGAAGTTCTGGAACAAGCCCCTCCCATGCGGACGATGTTCGTCACCTACGACCGAGCGATGAAAATCCGCTTACCCTTTACGAGCGAGCCGTTGCCGCTGCAGGAGCTCTTATCTCAGCTCGAAGACGGGGATCTCGTCCGGGTCAGCGAACGCGATACCCGAGGTGAGGTTGCCAGCGAGATCGCACGGATCAGCAACGTCTTGATGCGGGCGGCGGAAGCCGACGAGGTGAAAATGGCCGAGGCGCGACGCGAGGGCCTCCTCGCTCAGCTGAACGTGGTGGCCCAGACCATCGCAAGTGATGTTCGTGCGACGGTGAGTGCCCTGCGGCAGCTGACCGCTGGGCTGGGTGGCATCGAGGGTCGTAAGCTGTTGCTCTATGTTGGCGACGGTCTGGAGCTTTCACCCGCCCAGGAGCTCTACGACGAAGCCGAAGAGTCCCTCGAGCTCAGCGAAGTGGACCGCTCTCGCCTGCGCAATGAACGAGGAGCTTTTCGTACTCACGAAGCGTTCGACACCCTGCTGCGTGATGCCAACGCCAACCGCGTAACCTTCTACGCCGTCACGCCGAAAAATCGCGGAGCCTCCCAAGTCGGTGCCGAACGCTCGACCATCGGCCGAGCCGGCTTCCAGGGCAGGATATCCAGTACTCGACAGGAACTCGTCAAAGATGCCGTCTGCCGTCTCTCCAACGAAAGTGGCGGCCTCTGCCAAGCCGGGGGAACCCAGTCACAATTGCTAGTGGAACAGACGCTCGAAGATCTCTCCGCCTCCTACTCGCTGGCCTTCACTCCACTACACCCTCCGGATGGCGCCTTCCACCCCATCGAGATCAAACTAAACCGCACCGATCTTCAGATTCGACATCGCGAGGGTTACACAGACAAAGAGCCTGAGAGTCGCCTTCACGACCGCCTCGCCGCTGCGCTTTTTTTCGATGCTGATGACAACGATCTAGGCATTACGATCACCGTCGAAGAGATCGAACCACGAGCTGGGAAAGCCCTGGTTCCGCTGGAAGTCAAGGTCTCTGTTGAGCGCCTGGGCCTCCTACCCCTGGAGCAGGGCCAGAAGCTCGGCGCCAAGGCCAGGCTCTTGGTAAGCACCCGCAACGCCGCCGGCGTCGCGACCGGTATTCAGGAATACCCGATCGCTTTTCAAATCCCCAGCACACGGCTACAAGCCCCAACACCCCTAGCCTACGCCCACAAAGTGCACTTGATGCTCGAGCCGGGCGACCACACCGTAGCGATCGGGTTATGGGATGAGATCGGTCGCATAGGCTCCTTTCTCAGTCGCAGCGTCTCGATAGCTCAACCGTAAGCAGCCGCAACGAAGGCATCTCTAGCGTACCAAGCGAGTCTCCGGATACGCCGAGTACCAGCCGAACCAAAAAGCGCGATGTCCGGGTAAACGGGCAAGGACGGCGCCGTCTTTTGATGTCATCTGATCTTCGGTCATCGTCCACTCGACACCATTGACATCCACCGCGGTCCGGTCTTGATCCCAGCTCTTGAAGCGCAGGCCGCCGGTGGCAAAAGCGCGGTTGGCGCCGGAGCGGTCGGTCAACACCACAAAGGCAAGATCGCCGACCTGCTCATGATGCAGCGGATGCTTCTGGAGGTACTTGGCCGAAATCGCCAGCGGCTGGTCGGGATGTTCTTCGAACACCAGCGCCAACACTTCGGCTTTGTTCTTCAACCGGCGATCCAGCTCGGGGACGGTGAACATCAGCTCATCGGTGGCGAAGTAGGCACGATAGGCAG